>JBDSND010000092.1:0-4490 GCA_039915505.1 Casimicrobiaceae bacterium | reverse complement strand
TCAAGCAACTGCGCCAGTGCCATCCTGTCATCGGTCATCGGTTCCCTCTCTGGTTGGTTGAAGCGTCGTAACTCCAACCCTACCGGAAGAACCGATGGCCCCCGCAAGGGGGCCGCAAACTCTAACTTCTACACCACGTCTAGGGACACGACCCGCTTGATTGCGCAATGCCTCAAGAGCGGACGCCTACGACAGCGCTACACCGCCACCGCGACTTCCCATACGCGCAAGTTCACCCCCGACGATATCGTGCTGCTTGCCGAGCTCGACAGCCTGCACGGCACCCTCTCCGGTCCGGTCACCCAGGTGTTGTTGCAGCGGGCCTGCCATCACTTCGGGCAAGCCGCCTACCCGCGCCTGGCCACGATTTCGGTCTCGCCTCTGTACAACCTCAGAGCGAAACCGCTCTACCAGCAACGGCGGGTGCACTTCACCAAGACCCAGAGCCGGCCGAGTAGCATCGGCATTCGGCGCGCCCCAGCGCCCGAAGGCCGGCTGGGTTCATCCGCGTCGATACCTGAGCACCAAGGCGATCACAACGGCATCAAGGGCCTCTACCACATCAACGCCGTCGACATCGTCACCCAATGGGAAGTGTCGCCACTTGCGAGCGCATCAGCGAAGCCCACTCGCTACCGGTCATCGGCGAATTGGTGGCCGGCTTCCCCTTCGTGATCGAGGGCTTTCACTCCGATGGCGGCGGCGAGTACATCAATCACGACGTCGCCAAATTGCTCGATCAACTGCGCGTCGAATTCACCCACTCGTGGCCGCGGCATACCAATGACAACGCCCTGGTGGAAAGCAAAAAGGGCAGCGTGATTCGCAAGCAATTCGGCTACGCCCATATCGCTCAGCGTCTCGCCAGCGACATGAATGCCTTCTGCCGCGACTTCCTCAATCCCTACGCCAACTTCCACCGTCCCTGCTACTTCGCCGCCGAGGAGATCGACGCCAAAGGCAAGATCCGCAAGCGCTATCCGCGCGCACTGATCATGACCCCCTTCGACAAACTCAAAACCCTGTCTCTCATCAATCTGCAGCCCGGCATTACCCTCGCCACCCTAATGCTGCCGCGCAAGCGGCGGTGTTGCCCAAGATACCGCCGGAGCTGCTTGACCAACTGGTCAAGGGGCCGAACTCATCGGCAAGCACGAACGTGCGGTTCACCAGGTTCGATGACAAGATCATCCCATGTACGCCCGCGGCATGACGGTGCGCGAGATTCAGGCCTTCCTGGTCGAAATGTACGCCACCGAGGTGGCCCCGGATTTCATCAGCACCGTCACCGACGCGGTGCTCGTGGAAATTACGGCTTTGCAGTCGCGGCCGCGGGAGCCGATGTACCCGGTGATCTTCTTCGACGCGCTGCGGGGTGAAGATCCGAGAAGTCAACGTGGTGCGCAACAAGTCGGTCTACCTGGCGCTGGGGGTGCGGCCGGACGGCAGCCGCGAGATTCTCGGACTGTGGATCGAGAACACAGAAGGGACCAAATTCTGGACGAAGGTGTTTAACGACTTGAAGACCCGCGGGGTGGCCGACATCCTGATTGCGGTCACCGACTGGTTGAAGGGCATGGCCGAGGCCTTGGCGGTGGTCTATCCGGCCACCACGCTGCAGGTCTGCTCGGGGTTCGCGCCCGACTATTACGTGGAGTTCCTGCCGGACATCCGTGGATCCACCAGCCGTTCGAGGTCTACGACAACCTGCGCCCCGACGCGTTGGCGGCGCGGTTGGCGGCCACGGAAGCGCGCCAGCCCGCCGCCTGACCGCAAGCACCCGTGCGGGGCCGGGTTCGGCCGGCCGTAGCGCGAATATTCGCGCCGCTTGTCCGCTCGCTTCGATCGGCCGTTGCCGCGGCGCTCTGCTGGCTTTCCGGCCATCGGGGCTAATCCCGGCGGCCGGACGGTTGCCTCCGAACCCATTGCGCAGGAGTTCCGATCATTGCTCGGCCAGCTGCTTGAGTCGCGCGTCGTCGGGGCGTTCCGACGCCGCCGCCTTCCAGTATTTGCGGGCCTCGTCCTTCAACTCCATCCCCTCGAGCCACGCTGCGTACGCGATCCGCGTCGAAAGCGCCGCCGACGCGGAGGGACGCAAGAATTCCGCCTGCGCGCGCAAACCGGTGGCCGCTACCGCGAATTCCGCGGAACTCGAATACTTCGTGCCGTCCGGCAATTGGGCGGAAACCTTCCACGTATACGGTGCGCTCTCCTTGATCTGCACATTGGCTGGAAGGCGCAATTGGGGTGCATCGACATTCGCCTTGAACACAGTGCGCCCAGTTTCGTCGTCGAGTTCGAAACCGTACCTCTGCCCGGGCCGCAACTCCTTCCAGCGAAACTCGGGAGAACGTTCCAGGGTGCGCGTCTTGTTGAGCGTCAGGGGCTGGATGCGCGCGACGGGGCGGACACTGCGCATCACCGTGGCCGCCTGCGTCACGCCGACCGGCTTGATCCTTACGTCCCTGCCACCCTTCCCGAGCGAGAGGTTGCGTCGTTGCGCCTTCGCTCCACTCTGCACCTCCGGCGCCCCGGGTTTGAACTCGATCGTGGACGGTCCCTTGAAGACGTACTCGTCGCCACTGTCGAGATATAGTGCGACGAGCATTGCAGCTGGTTCGAGTTGGACCTTGGCAAACGCTTCCAGCTCGGCAAGGATCGTAAGGTCGCGCGTCTTGGCTTCGCTCGATGCGGTGGCCCGGCCTTGCAGGTCCGTCACCATCGCTACGCCAGCCGCGTGCGCCATCTGGGACAGCGCCGTTACAACCCACACCAGCATAGGCGCTGCTGCCCTTCGCAGAAGGAACTTGAGGTCGACCGTGGCATTCATGTCGTCTCCATCGTTGAGTCGGACGAGAAATTGTCGTTGGGGCAACCGCCACATACATGCGGCGGGGTGCTCCTTGATCTCCTTGGGGTTTAGTGTAGCGAGTTAAGGTGTTCGCCAACAGGATCGTCGCCGCCGTGAGCAAAGTTTTTACCGGTGTTCAGTGTTTGCGCGCCGACTATAGCAGGATCGTGTCAGCTGCCTTTTCGCCAACCATGTACACCGCGCTCGCAATGAAGAAGCCTGGGATACGCGGGAACACGCTGGCGTCGACGACGCGCAAGCCGCGGATGCCGTGAACCGCGAAGCGGCTGTCGAGCACGCCACCATTCTCGATTGCGCCGATCGGACAGGAACAGGACGCATGGTGGCCCCAGGCCGTATTGCGGACATAGTCCGCCAATTGCTCGTCGGTGTTCACAGCCGGTCCCGGTGTTCGTTCTTCCTTGAGTACCCCCGTGGCGATAACGGCGCAGACATGCGGCGCACGTAGGGAATCGCCTCGACGACGGCCTGCATATCGTCGCCGGCCGCATCGTCGCCTTTCTCGAAGTAGTGGAAATTCACCAACGGCACGTCGCGCGGATCGTTCGAACGCAGCTCGATCGTCCCGGCACGGTTTTGCGTGTGCGCTTTCAACACCGCCCAGGTCAGGTAGTCTGAGTGCCGACGGATCAGCTCGGAAAACCCGTCGCTGTAGCCTTCGAAGCGGGCGAGGAGTGCCATGCAAAATATATCGGGCTCGACGCCGGCCCAGTCGGAGCGTCGGATCATGGCCATGGCCGCGCCGTTGGAGCCGTACATGCCCTCGCGCGCCTACCGCCACTTGCGCCACAGTGGATCGCTCTGCTCGAATCGTGCACCGCCGAGCAGCTTCCAGGGCCGATGCATACGGTGCGTGACGGCCACCTCGTAGCGATCCTGAAGGTTGCGTCCGACACCGGGCAGGTCGACGCGAACCGGGATGCCGTGCTCGCGCAAATGCATGGCGGGACCGATGCCGGACAGCATGAGTAGCTGAGGCGTGTTGAACGCTCCCCCGCACAAGATCACTTCGCGCCGAGCCCGAACTTCGCGCCGCTCCCCCGGCAAATCGCTGGGGACGGCATGTGCCCGATAGAGGCGTTCGCCTTTGAGATACTCGACACCGCAGGCCGAGCCATCGTTGGCAAAGAGGACGCGAGTGGCGAGCGCGTCGAGTTCGATGTGCAACTTCCCCTTGTGAGCAGCGGCCGTGGTGAGCAGCCGCTCGCGGGCGGCACTGCGCCGATGACTGCTGGTGGACAGCGGTGTGTAAGCACAGGCCCTCAGAGCTGCCACGCCCCCACGTCCGTGCGTTCGGATCCCCGGCACCGCGAAGCCAGCGCAGCGCACTCGTGAGCGGCGCGGGGAGGCTGCGGGGTGAAGGCGCGAACCGTGCCGCGAACCACGCGACGCAGGTCGGCGTCGCCCAGCGCATCGAGCGGAATCGATTTTTCGGTGCGCAACCACCCATCCCAGCCGTGACCGGTCCAGTCGATGCCGGGGCAGCGCAGCGCCCGCCACACCGGCCGGTGATAGCACGTCTCGAGGTCCCTTGCATAACGGCGCATACGGGACGCGCGCCATGAACTGTCGCCCGTCAGGCTGGCGATATCATCCCAGTCGCTGTCATGTGGCAGCA
>JBDSND010000088.1:0-20329 GCA_039915505.1 Casimicrobiaceae bacterium | reverse complement strand
GTACCGCGCTGGCGGGGTTCCTGCGCTGACTCGGGAGAGATGATCATAGGGTGGCAAATGAGCAAGGTGGTAACGCCGCCGGGCGTCCGACCATGACGGCGCCGGCCGGGGTGGGGGTACCGGTGCGGCCCCTGCACAGCCGGCGCGCACCGCACCACACCGCGCCCCGGCGTCGCAGCGCGACGCCGGGCACCGCCGCGATCACTTGATCGCGATGATCCGCTCGTAGTCCTTCTTGTTGTAGCCGAGCGACTCGACCGGGGCGTTCTTCTCGACGGCGTCGACGAAGCTCTTCCGATCAACCTTCACGATCTCCAGGCCTTTCTTCTTGAACTCGTCGACCAGCTGCGCCTCGCGCTGCTTGATCTTGTCGGTCGCCCGCTGCGCGGCTTCGCGGGTAACATCGGTGAAGATCTTCTTCTCGGGGTCGGTGAGCTTGTTCCACACGTGCGGTGCGATCTGCGTGGTCAAGCCATCGACGATATGACCGGTCAGCATGATGGCCTTCTGCACTTCGTAGAACTTCTTCGCCTCGATCGTCGTCAGCGGGTTCTCCTGCGCCTCCACCGTGCCGTTCTGCAAGGCGAGATACACCTCGGCAAACGCGATCGGCGTCGGGTTCGCGCCGCAGGACTTGGGAGTCGCCATGTAGGCGGGAACGTCGGGCACCCGGATCTTCAGGCCCTTCATGCCCGCGCAGTCCTGGAATGCCCGGTTCGACGTGGTGTGCCGGGCGCCATAGTACGTGTACGCGGTGATCTGGATTCCGGTCTTCTTGTGGAACTCGTCGACCATCTCCTGGAACACGGGGCTCTTGGAGTAGGCGATGAGGTGGTCGGCGTCGCGGAAAATGAACGGGTAATAGGCGATGCCGATCCGTGGATAGCTGCGCGCGGCGAACGACGGGCCGCTGATGATCATGTCGACGGTGCCGAGGGTCAGACCCTGGTTGATGTCCGTCTCCTTGCCGAGCGAGGAGGCCGCAAAAACCTGGATATCGAACTTGCCGTTGGTGCGCTTCTTGATCTCCTCCGCGGCCCACACCGACTCGGTGTGGTACGGCTCGGATGTCTCGTAGACGTGCGCCCACTTGAGCTTGGTTTGGGCGGCGGCGGGGGCGGCGGCGATGCCGAGCGCAAGCGCGACGGCGGTGACCGACAGGGCGAGCTTGGTGATTTGCATGGATCCTCCTTGGGTTGTAGGCAGTACAGGGGCTCTGGCTAAGCCTGGGCGCAGACGACCTGCACCTTGGTGCTTTGGGTCTTGTCCGCCGCGGCGCGGAACGCGGCGAGGGCATCGGACAAGTCGAACTGGGCCGACAGCAGCGGGCGCACGTCGACCCGCCGGGTCGCGAGATAGCGCACTGCCCAATCGAACTCGATCCCCCAGCGGAAGGCGCCTACGAGGTCGAGTTCCTTGGCCATGATGTCGTTCACCAGGAACGGCAGCGGCTCGTGCGGCAAGGTGCCGACCTGCACGATGCGTGCGCCGCGCTTGGCGGCGGTCACGCAACTCCGCAACGCGGCGAAGTTGCCGGACACCTCGAAGGCGGCATCGAACTGCGGCTTGGCGAGCGCATCGCCCTCGCGATCGGCGCGCAGCGTGCGATCGGCCCCGACCTCGCGCGCCTTGGCGAGCGGCCGGTCGAGCACGTCGGAAACGGTGATCTCGGCGGCGCCGGCCAGGCGCGCCGCGATCACGACCAGGCAGCCGATGGTCCCCGCCCCGGTCACCAGCACCGACTTGCCGAGCAGATCGGGGCCCCGGTTGACCGCGTGCAGGGCGACCGCCAGCGGTTCCGCAAAGGCCAGCTCGCCCAGCGACACGTCACCGCGTACCGGGTAGCACTGCCGCTCGGGCATCACGAAGTATTCCTGGAACATGCCCTGCGCATGTGGAAAGATGCTGGCGCTGCCCAGGAACTTCATCGAGGTGCAGAGCTGCTCGCGACCCTCGCGGCAGTAGTCGCAGTGGCCGCAGGCGTGCGACGGGCTCACCGCGACCTTATCGCCGGGTTGAACCCGGGTGACGCCGGGACCGATCGCGGCGACCACGCCGGACGCCTCGTGCCCGGGGATGAGCGGCTCGCGGATCACGAAATTGCCGTTCTTGCCTTCCTGGTAGTAATGCAGGTCCGATCCGCAGATGCCGCCGGCACCCAGTTGAAGCAGTACCTGCCCAGGGCCGATCTCCGGCGTGGCGATGGGCTCGATGCGCAGGTCTTCCTTGCCATGAATCCGACAGGTGATCATTGGGGCCTCCGGCCGTCGATGAACGAAAGGGCGAGCGACGAATCCCCGCCCGGCGATACGGTTGCATATGGCGCGCTCATTGCAGGGTATCCCAACCCTTGCTGAAGCGCTTGTACGCCTGGTTGAGGTGCCGCTGCATGGTCTTGCGTGCAGCCTCGGCGTCGTGGTCGGCGATCGCCTTCACGATCGCGCGGTGCTCCGCCAGCGCGGCGACCCAGAGTTGCGGCGAGTCGTAATGATGCTCGAGCTGCTGATACAGCGCGCCGGTGCGCTCCTCCCACAGCATTTTTACCACCGCCACCAGGGCGCCGTTGCCGGTCGCCTCGGCGATACGCAGATGAAACAAGCGGTCGGCATCGAGCGGCTGGTCCGCGCCCGCCATCTCGGCGTGCATCGCGGCCAGCGCCGCCTCGATCGCCGCCACGTGCGCCGTGGTGGCCGACTTCGCCGCCAGTGCCGCACACTCGGCCTCGATCACGTACCGGGCTCGCAGCAGTTCGAATGGCCCCGCGGCGGGCTGTTGGTCCTCGACGCCCTCCCTGCGTTCACGAACCTCGCCCATGACGTAGATCCCCGATCCGATCCGCACTTCGACCAGACCCTCGACCTCGAGGGCGATCAAGGCCTCCCGCACAGACGGCCGGGACACCCCGAGCTGCCGCGCAAGGTCCCGCTCCGGCGGCAACCGCCCGCCGGGTCGGAATTCCCCCGATCGGATGAGGGAGCGGATCTGCTCGGCGATCTGCCGGTAAAGCCGGCGCGGCTCGATACTCTGGAAAGGCATGCAGGGGAGCCTGGCACGAGGACCGTCCCGGACTACGGAACGGGGAAGGCTAAACGCCGGACGGCAACTGGTCAAGTGGTCATACCAATTCGGTGGCAATACCCATTCCAGCCGGCTAGAATCCACCAGTGGGGCCGGGTTTTTTCGGTGACGCGGTGCGCGTATCCCGTCCCGGTTGCAGGCCGCGGTGGGCGGCGGCGATGCGGTAGCGATGGCGCGCGGAGTTGAGCCGGCAGCCCGCGCTGCGACGCGCATGCCAGAACCCTAAAACGCGTCCGACTCGCCCTTGCCGTCCCCCGCACCGTCCCTCGCTCCCGTCCCTGACTCCCGTCCCTGACTCCCGTCCCTGGCTCCCGTTCCCGCTCCCAATCCACTCTCCCACGCACACCGTCATGCCCACCACTATCGCCCGGATCCGCGCGACGCCGGTCACCGTCCCGCTGGAAGCCGCCATCCTGCACAGCAACGGCGCCCACTGGGGCCGGTTCGTGCGCACCGTGGTCGAGGTCGAAACCGCAGATGGCTACGTCGGGCTCGGGGAGATGGGTGGCGGTGGCGAAGACGCGACCCGGCAGTTCGCCGCGCTGGAAAGTTACCTGAGCGGCCACGATGTCTTCCGGCTGGAGGCGATGCGCTACGCGATTTGCAATCCGACCGCGAGCCTGTACAACAACCGCACCCAGCTGCATGCCGCGCTCGAGTTCGCGTGCCTTGACATCATCGGCCAGAAGCTCGGGGTGCCGGTGCACGCGCTACTCGGCGGCAAGGTGCGCGAGCGCGTCGAATTCGCCAGCTACCTCTTCTTCCGCTACCGGCGGCCCGACTCCGGCGAAGGCGAGGTGCGCACGCCCGAGCAGCTCGTCGCCCATGCGCGGGCGCTGAAGGCCGCGCACGGCTTTCGGGTGCACAAGCTCAAGGGTGGGGTGTACCCCCCGGCGCACGAACTCAGCTGCTACCGCGCCGTCGCCGCGGCGTTGCCCGACGATCGCTACCGCTACGACCCCAACAGCGCCCTCTCACTCGCCGACGCGATCGACTTCGGCCGCGGCATCGCCGATCTGCGCAACGACTACTTCGAGGATCCCGTATGGGGCATGCCGCAGCTCGCGCGCCTCAAGGAATTCGTCAACATCCCCCTCGCCACCAACACCGTCATCGTCAACTTCGAGCAGCTCGCCGCCAACATCCGCCAGCCCGCCGTCGACGTGGTGCTCCTCGACACCACCTTCTGGGGCGGGATCCGGCCCTGCATCAAGGCCGCCGGGGTGTGCGAGACGATGGGCATCGGGGTCGCGGTGCACAGTTCCGGCGAGCTCGGCATCCAGCTCGCCACGATGCTGCACCTCGGTGCCGTGCTGCCAAACCTGGGCTACGCAGCCGATGCCCACTACCATCACCTCGTGGACGACGTGATCGTCGGCGGCAAGCTGCCCTATCGCAACGGTTGCATCGCCGTCCCGGACACCCCAGGACTGGGCGTGCGTCTCGACCGCGACAAGCTCGCGCAATACCATGAGCAATTCCGCGCGCTCGGCGGCTACGCCTACGATCGCGATCCGGGTCGGCCGCGCTGGTATCCGCTCGTTCCGAATCACGACTGGGCCGATCCGGAGGCTTCGCTTGCACCCGCGCTGTCCTGACTCCGCGGACGTGCGGCCGCATCGGCCCCCGGTGCTGGCATTAACCTACCCGTAAGCGACCCGCCCAAGGCAGACGCCGCGCGCCCGCAGCGCATCGCGGGCATGCCCTGCCCGGCTGCCGAAGCAGCACGCGCGCCAAGATCCCTCGCATCCCGTCATCCATTCCCCAAGCCATCCATGTCCATGCCAGGTACGCCCTATCGCCTCGAAGTCCATGCGGCGATCCCTCCCGCCCTCGCGCGCCTGCCTGAGCTCGCCAACAACCTTTGGTATAGCTGGGACCGCGCGACCCGCGAGCTCTTCGCCCGGCCGCATCCCGAGCTCTGGGAGGCGATGAACCAGAGTCCCAAGGCCTTCCTGCGGCGGGTGAACGAAGGCCGCCTGGCAGCCGCCGCGGAGAACGAGGACTTCCTGGGGGTATACCGGCGGGTGCTCGCCGCTTTCGACGCCTACCACCAGGCCCGCGAGCCGCGCGAAGGCGCCGCCGCGCTCGCGACCGACGACCTGGTCGCCTACTTTTGCGCCGAATTCGGCCTGCACGAGAGCCTGCCCATCTATTCCGGCGGGCTGGGAATCCTCGCGGGTGACCACCTCAAGGCGGCGAGCGATCTGCGCCTGCCGCTGGTGGCGATCGGGCTGCTGTATCGCCAGGGGTACTTCCAGCAGACCCTCGACGCCGACGGCAACCAGATCGCCGCGTACAACGACTCGACCTTCGTCGATCTGCCCATCGAGACCGAGCACGACGCCTCCGGTGCGGCGCTGGAGGTCGAAGTCCCGCTTGCCGGCCGCAGTGTCAAGGTCCGGGTGTGGCGCGCCCGGGTCGGCCACGTCACGCTCTACCTGCTCGACACCGATCTTCCGGAGAACGGCGAGCGCGACCGCGGCATCACCCACCGGCTCTACGGCGGCGACCAGGTGACCCGGCTAGAGCAGGAAATCGTCCTGGGGGTCGGGGGGGCACGGGTTTTGAAGGCGCTCGGCCGGCAACCGACCGTGTGGCACATCAACGAGGGGCACGCCGCATTCCTGATGCTCGAACGCATGCGCAGCCTCATCGAGGGCGGCATGGAGTTCGCGGCGGCACTGGAAAGCGTCGCCGTCAACACCCTCTTCACCACCCACACGGCGGTGCCCGCGGGCCACGATCATTTCACCAGCGACATCATTGCCGCGTACTTCGACGACTACTGCCGCAGCCTGGACGTACCGCGAGACCGGCTGATCTCCCTGGGGCACATGCCTGGCGCGAGCGACTTCAACATGACCGCCTTGGCGATCCGCGGATCGCGTTTCCACAACGGCGTGTCACGCATCCACGGCGAAGTGTCCGCGCAGATGCTCCAGTCGCTGTGGCCGCAGGTGCCTGCGGACGAGAATCCCATCGTCCACGTCACCAATGCTGTTCATGCCCGCACCTTCATGGCGAGCGAATGGGTCGATGTCTTCAACCGGTTCATCGGACCAAGCTGGATGGACAGGCTGACCCACGGCGATGCGCGGATGGAGATCGACCGGATACCCGACCACCTCTTCTGGTCGGTGCATCAATACCTCAAGAGCCAGATGCTCGAGGTCGTGCGCAAGCGCCTCTCGACTCAGCACTTGCGCAATCACGGCAGCGAGGCACACCTCGACCGCCTGCAACGCTTTGCCAACCCTGCCGATCCTAATGTCCTGACGATCGGCTTCGCGCGGCGCTTCGCGACCTATAAGCGCGCCGGCCTGCTGTTCGAGAATCTCGAGTGGCTACGACAGATCGTTAGCGACCCGGCGCGGCCCGTGTTGCTGGTCTTCGCCGGCCGCGCCCATCCGGCGGACGTCCCCGGCCAGGACGTCATCCGTCGCATTGCCCAGATCGGCCGGATGCGCGAGTTCGAAGGGCGGGTGTTGATGATCGAGGGCTACGACCTGCGGCTCGCCCGCCGCCTCGTCGCCGGCGTCGACGTGTGGCTCAACAACCCCGTGTATCCCCTCGAGGCCTCGGGAACGTCGGGCATGAAGGCCGGCATGAACGGCGTGGTCAACCTGTCGGTGCTCGACGGCTGGTGGGGCGAGGCGTACGCCGGCGACAACGGCTGGGCGATCAAGCCGGTACACGCGAATGCCGACGCCACCAAGCGCGAGGCGGAGGAGTCGCGAACGCTGTACGAGCTCCTTCAAGACCACGTGCTGCCGCTCTACTACGACCGCACCGGCGGCAGCTATTCGCCGGGCTGGATCCGCATGGCCAAGCGCTCGATCGCGTCCATCCTGCCCAACTTCCGGGCGACGCGGATGGTGAACGACTACATCACGCGCTTCTACGTTCCGGCGGCGCGTGCGCATCGCGCCTACACGGCCGAAACGCATGCACTCGCCCGCGATGTCGCGCAGTGGAAGGATCGAGTACGCGCCGCCTGGCCGGGCGTGCAGGCACAGCGTGTCGACCTGCCCATCAGCACCCTGCCCTTCGGAACGGCCTTCACCCTCGAGGTTGCGGTGAACCTCAATGGTCTCGCGCCCGAGGATGTGCACGTCGAGCTCGTGGTCATGCCTTCCGGAGTCGACGGTGCCCGCGAGCCAACCCGGCTGGCATTTATGCCGGGATTGGCGCAGGATACAGGTGGCACCTGGACACTGGCCTACCGGCCTGACCAATGCGGTGCCGTCGACTACCGTATCCGCGTCTACCCGTCACGCCCAGAACTCGTGCATCCGCTCGAGATGGGACTGCTGCTCTGGCTGTGACGCATCGGTTAAGTCTGGTTTCGCCCGCTCCGGCTCTAAGAGGAGCGCACAGCAGCTGCCGCACTTGACGGCGCGACGCGACGCACCACCCCGCGGGAATCCGAAGCCGAATCCGCACCCATTGCACGGAAGCTGCAATGGCATCGACCGGCAGGGCAATTGCCCTCGCCACGGATCATGCGGTGCCCGGGCGCTGTCGGTTGCGTAGCGCCGGCGCACCAAATCGTCCGCGGCCCACCAGGAGAGAATGTGCTGACCGACCAGGGGATCTATTTTTTTCGTGAAGGCACGAACGCGCGGCTCTACGAGGCGCTCGGTTCTCATCTCGAACCCGAGGGCGCGCGCTTCGGCGTATGGGCACCGAATGCGGCCAGTGTGAGCGTTATTGGTGACTTCAACGGCTGGCGTCCCGACGCCAATCCACTCGTGCCGGACCACGGTGACTCCGGGCTCTGGAGCGGCGAGGTCGCCGGCGCGACCCGCGGCCAGGCTTACAAGTACCGGATCGTCAATCGCCATCACGGCGCCGTGCTGGAAAAGGCCGACCCGCTGGCGTTCTACGCCGAGCATCCACCGCAGACTGCCTCGCGGCTCTGGTCGCTCGAGTACGACTGGGGCGACGCGGCGTGGATGGCCGGGCGCGCGGCCAAGAACGACCTCGCCGCGCCAATGTCGGTCTACGAAGTGCACCTGGGATCGTGGCGGCGCGATGCCGAGAACCGGTTCCTCAGCTACCGCGAGCTCGCCAAGGCGCTCACCGAATACGTAGTCGAGATGGGCTTTACCCACGTGGAGCTCATGCCCATCACCGAGCATCCCTTCTACGGTTCGTGGGGCTATCAGACCACCGGCTACTTCGCGCCGACCGCGCGCTACGGCACGCCGCAGGACTTCATGTACCTCGTCGACGTGCTGCACCAGCACGGCATCGGCGTGATTCTCGACTGGGTGCCCTCGCACTTCCCCAATGACGCCCATGGCCTCGCCTGGTTCGACGGCACCAACGTGTACGAGCACGCCGATCCTCGCCAGGGCTTCCACCCCGAGTGGAACAGCTGCATCTTCAACTACGGGCGCAACGAAGTGCGCGCATTCCTGCTGTCCTCGGCGCTGTTCTGGCTCGAGCATTACCACATCGACGGCCTGCGCGTGGACGCGGTGGCGTCGATGCTGTACCTCGACTACGCCCGCAAACAGGGCGAATGGATTCCCAACATCCACGGTGGACGCGAAAACCTGGAGGCGATCTCATTTCTTAAGATGCTGAACGAGGCGGTGTATCGCGACCATCCCGGCACCCAGGTGATCGCCGAGGAGTCGACGTCATGGCCGATGGTGTCCCGGCCGACTTACGTGGGCGGCCTCGGCTTCGGCATGAAGTGGAACATGGGCTGGATGCACGACACCCTCGACTACATGAGCGAGGATCCGGTCCATCGCAAGTTCCACCAGGGCAAGATCACCTTCTCGATCTGGTATGCGTTTTCGGAAAACTTCGTGCTGCCGCTGTCGCACGACGAGGTGGTGCATGGCAAGGGGTCGCTGGTGGGCAAGATGCCGGGCGACACCTGGCAGCAGTTCGCCAACCTGCGGCTGCTGTTGGGCTACATGTGGACCCATCCCGGCAAAAAGCTACTCTTCATGGGTTGCGAATTCGGCCAGCGCCGCGAATGGGCGCACGACAGCGCGCTCGAATGGTGGGTGCTGCAGTACGCCGAGCATGCCGGGGTGAAGCGCTGGGTCGCCGATCTCAATGCCATCTACCGCCACGAGCCGGCGCTCTATGCACGCGATTTCGAGCCGGCCGGGTTCCAGTGGATCGACGCCTCCGATAGCGCCGGCAGCGTGCTGGCCTACCTCCGCCTGGCCCCGGACGAGGCACCTGTACTGGCGGTTCTCAATTTCACGCCGGTCGTGCGCACCGACTACAATGTCGGCGTTCCTTGCGGCGGCTACTGGCGGGAAGTTCTTAACAGCGACGCGTCCATGTATGGCGGCAGCGGCACCGGCAACTACGGTGGCGTCATGGCCGCGGGCCTACCTGCCCACGGGCATGCCCAATCGCTATCGCTGACGCTCCCACCCCTCGGCATCGTCATTCTCAAGCCGGAGCACGCGTAATGCCTCGCACGCCACCCAGCGCCATCCAGACGGAGCGCCCCCCAAAATCGACCATCGCAGCGAGCTCGTCGAGCCCGTCGAGCACTTCGGCGACCAAGCCGCGCACTGCCGCCGCCAAGCAGTCGCCCGCGAAACCGCAGCCTGCGGACGTAACACCCCGGGACGCCACGCTTCCGGCCGAGGGCCGCATCCGCGCGGTGGTCGAGGCGATCACACCGCAGGTTGACGGTGGACGCTTTCCCATCAAGCGGGTCGCCGGCGACGAGATCGTCGTCGAGGCCGATTGCTTCACCGACGGTCACGATCAGATCGCCTGCCTGCTGCTTTTCCGGCGGTCAGGTGCGGCGACATGGGACAGCTCACCGATGACCGTGCTCGTCAACGACCGTTGGCAGAGCAGTTTCACCGTCGAGTCCCCGGGGACCTATCACTACACCGTCACCGCATGGGTCGATGCATTCCTGTCGTGGCGTCACGATCTCGCCCGCCGCGTTGATCCCGACGATCTTCGCCTGGCCGCGCGCAGCGGCGCCGAGTTGCTCTCGCAGGCCGCCGAGCGGGCCGATGGTGGGGCCACCAACCGCCGCGCGACCGACGGCACCGATAACAAGGGAGGCCGCGACGCCGAGCGATTGCGCGCGTGGAGCGCGGAGCTCGCCGCGGCAGAAGCACCCGAGGACATTCGCCGGATCGGTCTCAACGAGGCGCTTGCCGCTGCCATGCAGCGTCACCCCGACCGGCGCTTCGAATTCGTCCATCCCCGCAAGTTCGGCGTCACCGTCGATCGCCTGCGCGCGCGCTTCTCGAGCTGGTACGAGCTCTTTCCGCGCTCGGCCGGCGCGCCCGGTACCCACGGCACGTTTCGCGACCTGGAAGGGCGGCTCCCCGCCATCGCCGAGATGGGTTTCGACGTGCTCTACCTCCCGCCCATCCATCCCATCGGTCGCGAGCGCCGCAAGGGGCGCAACAATACCCTGACCCCGACCGCGATCGACGTGGGCAGCCCCTGGGCGATCGGCGCCGCCGAGGGTGGTCATACCGCGATCCTTGCCGACCTTGGCACGCTCGACGACTTCCATGCCCTCGTGAAGGCCACCAAGGCATTCGGCATGGAGCTGGCGCTCGACGTCGCCTTCCAGACCGCCCCGGATCATCCCTGGGTCACGGAGCACCCGGCGTGGTTCAAGAAGCGCGCCGACGGCAGCGTGCAGTACGCCGAGAACCCGCCGAAGAAATACCAGGACATCTATCCGTTCCATTTCGAGACGGAGGACTGGCCGGCGATGTGGCGCGAGCTCGCCGCTGTGTTCACGTACTGGATCGAGCAGGGCGTGCTGATCTTCCGGGTCGACAACCCGCACACCAAGGCCTTCGTCTTCTGGGAATGGGCCATTGCCCGCATCAAGGCCGAGCATCCGGAGGTGCTCTTCCTGGCCGAGGCGTTCACCCGGCCAAAGGTGATGCACCGACTCGCCAAGGCCGGGTTCAGCCAGTCGTACACGTACTTCACGTGGCGCAACACCAAGATCGAGCTCACCGAGTACTTCAACGAGCTCTCCACCGGGCCCGGGCGCGAGTACTTCCGACCGAATGCGTGGCCCAATACCCCCGACATCCTCCCCGAGCCGCTGCAATACGGCGGTCGACCGGCGTACATCGTGCGCCTGGTGCTCGCCGCGACCCTGTCATCGAACTACGGCATCTACGGGCCCGCCTACGAGCTCATGGAGCACGTGCCGCGAGAGCCCGGCGGCGAGGAGTACCTGCACTCGGAGAAATACGAGATCAAGTCGTGGGACCTCGAACGGCCGGAGAGCCTCGCCCGGCTGATCGCCACGGTCAACCGCGCACGCCATGACAACCCGGCGCTGCAATCCAACGCCGGACTGCTGTTCCAGACCGTAGACAACGACCAGATCCTCTGCTTCGCCAAGGTCGACCTCGCCGCGCCGGACGACGATTCGCGCAACGTGGTGATCGTGGCGGTGAACCTCGACTTCCACAACCGCCAATCCGGCTGGGTCCATCTCGACCTCGCCGCGCTCGGTCTGGACCCGTCGGTGCCGTTCCAGGTGCACGATCTGCTCACCGACACGCGCTATCTCTGGCACGGCCCGCACAATTATCTCGAACTCGATCCCCAGCAGCGGCTGCCGGCACACATCTTCCGGGTGCGTCGCAAGGCCAAGACCGAAGTCGACTTCGCAACCTTCCAATAAGAAACCCGTGGACACTCCCACCGCATCCGAAGCCGTCACCGACACGCGCACCGACCCGGCGCACGCACAGGCCGTGGTCGACGAGTTCTGGTATCTCGACGCGATCGTCTACGAGATCCACGTCAAGGCCTTCTTCGACTCCAACGACGACGGCATCGGGGATTTCAAGGGCTTGACCCAAAAGCTCGATTACATCCGCGATCTGGGGGTCACGGCGATCTGGCTGCTGCCGTTCTATCCATCGCCGATGCGCGACGATGGCTACGACGTCGGCGATTACCACAACGTCGCGCCGGAGTACGGGACCCGCCACGACTTCCGGCATTTCGTCAGGGAGGCTCATCGCCGCGGCCTCAAGGTGATCACCGAGCTGATCGTCAACCATACCTCCGACCAGCATCCGTGGTTCCAGGCCGCGCGTCGTGCCCCGGCCGGCTCCGACAAGCGTAACTATTACGTCTGGAGCGACGACCCGAAAAAGTACGACGGCACCCGCATCATCTTCACCGACACCGAAAAGTCGAACTGGACGTGGGACGAGGTCGCACAGTCGTATTACTGGCATCGCTTCTTCAGCCACCAGCCCGACCTCAACTTCGACAATCCAAAGGTGTTGAAGGCGGTGATCAAGGCCATGGAATTCTGGCTCGACTATGGGGTCGACGGGTTTCGGCTGGACGCGATCCCGTACCTGGTCGAGCGCGAGGGCACTAACAACGAGAACCTGCCCGAGACCCATGTCGTCATCAAGCAGATCAGGGCTGCGATCGAGGGCCGGCATCGCGGCAAGCTGCTGCTCGCCGAGGCGAACCAGTGGCCCGAGGACGTGCGCGAGTACTTCGGCGACGGCGACGAGTGCCACATGGCGTATCACTTTCCGCTGATGCCGCGTATGTACATGGCCATCGCCCAGGAGGACCGGCACCCGATCGTCGAGATCATGGCGCAGACGCCGGACATCCCGGCGAACTGCCAGTGGGCGATCTTCCTGCGCAACCATGACGAGCTCACCCTCGAGATGGTCACCTCCAAGGAGCGCGACTACATGTACCAGATGTACGCCGCCGACCCGCGGGCGCGCATCAACGTCGGCATCCGGCGCCGCCTTGCACCGCTGCTCGACAACGACCAGGACAAGATCCGGCTGATGAACGGCCTGCTGCTGTCGATGCCCGGCACGCCGGTCATCTACTACGGCGACGAGATCGGCATGGGCGACAACGTCTACCTCGGCGACCGCAACGGCGTACGCACGCCGATGCAGTGGAAGCCCGAGCGCAATGCCGGGTTCTCCAATGCCGATCCGCAGCGCCTGTTTCTGCCGCCGATCATGGACGCCGTGTACGGCTTCCAGGGAGTGAATGTCGAAGCTCAGTCGCGCGAGCCTTCCTCGCTGCTCAACTGGATGCGCCGCATGCTCGCAGTGCGCAAGTCGGTGAAGGCGTTCGGCCGCGGCAAGCTCACCTTTCTCAAGCCGGGCAACCGCAAGGTGCTGGCCTACATTCGTGAATTCGAGGACGAGCGCTTCCTGTGCGTGTTCAACCTGGCCCGGGCCGCCCAGCCGGTGGAGCTCGATCTTTCCGCCGACAAGGGCCGGGTCCCGGTCGAGCTCCTCGGCCACACCCCGTTTCCCCCGATCGGTGACCTGCCGTACATGCTCACCCTCGCGCCATACGACTTCTTCTGGTTCCGGCTCGCCAAGAACGAGGACGTCCCCGCGTGGCACGAGGACCGCATGCCGCGCGAGGAACTGCCGGTGCTGGTGCTCTTCGACGGCTGGCACAGCCTGTTCCGCGATCGTGTCGTGCCGTGGCGCATCGGCATGGCCGACAAGGCACGCCGTGAGCTCGAGCGCGCGCTGCTGCCGCAATACGTAGCGGCTCAGCGCTGGTATGCCGGCAAGGGTGCGGCGATCGATCGCGTCGCGATGGTCGACGCCGTGCAGTGGCCCGACGGCGAGGAGTCAGCGTGGCTGCTCGGGATCTACGCCGTCGAGCGGGCCAATGCGCCGGTCCAGCGCTACCTGATTCCATTGGTGCTGGTCTGGGAGAGCGAGGACGAGCCGTACCGCGCCCTGCAGGTCGCCGGCGTTGCCAAAGTGCGGCAGCAAGCCACCATCGGCCTCCTCGCCGATGCCATGGCCGACGAGCGCTTCGCCCGGGCGTTGATCGAGGCCATCGGCACGGGCCGGGAAACGCGGGCCGGCACGATGACCCTGCGCGGACGGCCGACGTCACAATTCGACGCCCTCGCCGGCGACCATCCGGGTGGGTTGCCGATTCGGGTCGGCAGCGCGCAGAGCAGCAACAGCACCATCGCGGCCGGCGACCGGCTGTTCCTCAAGGTCTATCGGCGCTTCGAGCCCGGTATCAATCCGGAGGCCGAGATCGGCCGGTACTTGACCGACGTGGTGCAATTCCCGAATTGCGTCCCCGTCGCCGGGACGCTCGAGCTCACCGGCGCTGATGGCGTCGCCACCACCATCGCTCTGCTCCAGGGCTTTGTCGAGAATCAGGGTGACGGCTTCGAGTACAGCGTCAACTACCTCGCGCGGTTTCTGGAGCAGCGCGCGGGTGCGCCCGGCGAGCCGGGGACGCAAGTGGCCGATCCGCACGGCGGTTATCTCGCCCTGGTGCGCACCCTCGGCCAGCGCACCGGAGAGTTGCATGCGGCACTGGCGCAACGAACCGGTGACCCCGCCTTCGATTCCGAAGTGGCCACCGCGGAGGACGTGAAGGCGTGGTGCGGTCGGGCGGTCGAAGAGGCCGACGCGTCGCTGGACAAGCTCGCGGCACGGATCGCGACCCTGTCCGCCGAGGTGCGCGCCGAGGCCGAGCCGGTCTTCCGGCGCCGTGCCGATCTTGCTTCCCGGCTGTCGTCGGCCTGTGGCCGGGCGGTCGGCACGCTGCGAATACGGGTGCACGGCGACTATCACCTCGGCCAAGTGCTGCTCGTTCAAAACGATTTCGTCATCGCCGATTTCGAAGGCGAGCCGGCGCGCACGCTCGAGGAGCGCCGGCGCAAGCAATCGCCGTTGAAGGATGTCGCCGGCATGCTGCGCTCGTTCGACTACGCCATGCACATGGCACTCGACCGCGCCACCAAGGATCGCGCCGAGCTCGCGCCGGCGCTCGCCCCGCTCGCCCGCGCGTGGCAGGAGGAAACGGTGGCGACCTTCATGCAGGCGTACCGTGATGCGGTGGGAGCGGCCGGGCTCTTCCCCGATTGGTCAACGGCCCAGCCGCTGCTGGAATTCTTCCTGATCGAAAAGGCGATGTACGAACTCGCCTACGAAGTCGACAATCGGCCCGCCTGGATTTCGATCCCGCTGCGAGGCATCGCCGCTGCATTCGCGGAAAGCCCTCCCGAACATCGGGCATCCTGAACGCGGCCGCGCCCCGGTTGCGCGGTGCGGTGCGCCGCGTTTTCCCACCCCTCAATCACCAGACCGAAGGAGTTCCACCATGCAACCGATCGAGACCGTGTGGGAGCCTACCCGCGTCTTTCTGCTGGAGATCGGGCACTTCCTGCCGAGGGCGTTGATTGCAGTGGCGATCGTAGTCGTCGGCTGGCTGATCGCCAAGGCGCTGCGCTTCGCCGTGGTCAAGGCGTTGCGCGCCATCAACTTCCATGTGCTCACCGAGCGCGCCGGCCTGGACGGCTTCCTGCGCCAGGGCGGCGGCAGCACCGACACGGTCGTTGTCCTCGGACTGCTGGTGTACTGGCTGGTGCTGCTCACGGCGTTCATGATCGGCTTCAACAGCATCGGCCTGACCTACGTCACCGATCTGGTCGGCCGCATCGTGCTGTTCGTGCCACGGGTGATGCTGGCCGTGGTGATCATCGCCTTCGGTGCGTACTTCGGGCGCTTCATCGGCCGATCGGTAAGCGTGTACTGCAAGAATGCCGGGATTGCCGATGGCGACCTCCTCGGGCGGCTCGCGACCTACGCGGTGGTGGTGTTCGTGCTGCTCATTGCGCTCGACCAGCTCGGCGTGGGTGAGCTCATTCGAGAGAGCTTTCTCATCATCCTCGCGGCCCTTGCCCTGGCCCTTGCCCTCGCCTTTGGCCTTGGCGGCCGAAAACGCGCCGAGGAATTTCTCGATCGCTGGCGTCCCGTTGGACCGGACGATCCCCGTCGACCCGGATCCCTGCAACAGGATGGCGATGCCGATGCTCCGGGGGCTTTGTTCAGGCGGCCGGAGTCCGGCACGACGCGCTCCGATCGCACCGCTCCGGGGGGCTCGGCTGGCTTCGATCGCTTCAAGCCTTGACGGGGTACTGATGGCCTGAAGCGTGCAATAACGATACGTGCAATACCGATGCGTGCAATACCGATTCCAGGGATAACGACCACAAGCAATGAAAAACACTTTCAGGTTCGCCGTCGCAGTGCAAGCCGCCCACGTCGCCGCCGCGCCGTGTCGGCGGGAGGACCGGGCACGCTCCCGTTCGGGCGCGTGACATGGCGCCTCCAATTTCCGCCATCTGGCCCGGCAGGCCGGAGCCGCGTGGCGCCATCTGGGATGGCGAGGGCGTCAACTTCGCCCTCTTTTCCGAGCACGCCGAAGGGGTCGAGCTGTGCATCTTCGATCCCACCGGGCGGCGCGAATTGCAGCGCATTCCAGTGCGCGAGCGCACCGACCAGGTGTGGCATTGCTACCTTCCCGAGGCGCGACCCGGGTTGCTCTACGGCTACCGCGTCCACGGCCGCTACGCGCCCGCCGAGGGCCACCGGTTCAATCCGCACAAGCTCCTCCTCGATCCCTACGCCCGCAACATCGTAGGGCAGCTCAAGTGGAACGACGCGATGTTCGCGTACGCCCTGGGGCACCGCCGCGAGGACCTTGCCATGGACCGGCGCGACAGCGCCCGCGGCATGCCGAAATGCAAGGTGATCGACCCGGCGTTCACCTGGGCGGACGATCGCCGCCCCGACGTGCCCTGGCACGACATGGTGATCTACGAAGCGCACGTGCGCGGCCTCACCGTGCTGCATCCTCTGGTCGCGCCGCCGCTGCGGGGGACCTACGCCGGCCTCGCGACGGCGCCCATGATCGAGTACCTGAAGCGACTGGGCGTCACCACGGTCGAGCTCATGCCGGTGCACGCGTTCGTCGACGACCGCCGCCTGGTCGAGCACGGGCTGCGCAACTACTGGGGATACAACACCATCGGCTACTTCGCTCCGGAGCCCCGCTATTCGGCATCGGGCAAGGTCAACGAGTTCAAGACCATGGTGAAGACCCTGCACTCGGCGGGCCTCGAGGTCATCATCGACGTGGTCTATAACCATACCGCCGAAGGCAATCACCTCGGGCCGACGCTGTGCTTCCGCGGCATCGACAACGCCTCCTACTACCGGCTGCAAGGCGACGATCCGCGCTTCTACGTCGACTACACCGGCTGCGGCAACACCCTCAACATGCAGCATCCGCGGGTGCTGCAAATGCTCATGGACTCGCTGCGTTACTGGGTGACCGACATGCACGTCGACGGCTTTCGCTTCGATCTCGCGTCCTCGCTCGCGCGCGAACTGCATGCCGTGAACCGCCTCGGAGCCTTCTTCGACATCCTGCGCCAGGACCCGGTGCTGAACCAGGTGAAGCTGATCGCCGAGCCGTGGGACATCGGTGAAGGCGGCTACCAGGTGGGCAATTTTCCCCATGGCTGGGCGGAATGGAACGACAAGTACCGCGACACCATGCGCGCGTACTGGAAGGGGGATGGCGGCCTCATCGGCGAGTTCGCGCGCCGGCTCACCGGATCATCCGATCTGTACGGCCGCGACGGCCGGCTCCCGCATGCCAGCGTCAACTACGTCACCGCCCACGACGGCTTCACCCTGCACGACCTCGTGTCGTACAACCACAAGCACAACCAGGCCAACCTCGAGGACAATCGCGACGGCCACGACAACAACCTCTCGTGGAACAGCGGCGTCGAGGGGCCTGCCACGGACCACGATATCCGCGACCTGCGCGAGCGTCGCAAGCGCAATTTCCTCGCCACCCTGCTGCTCTCACAGGGTGTACCGATGCTGGTGGCCGGGGACGAGATCGGGCGCACTCAGCATGGCAATAACAATGCCTATTGCCAGGACAACGCGGTGAGCTGGGTCGACTGGAATCTCACCGAGGACGGCAAGGCCCTGTTCGCGTTCACCCAGCGCATGATCGCGATACGCGCCCAGCACCCGGTGTTCCATCGCCGCCAGTTCTTCCAGGGCCGGCCATTGCGCGGCACGAACGTGAAGGACATCCTCTGGCTGGAGCCCGATGGCGCCGAGATGACCGAGCAGGAATGGAGCCACGATTTCGCGCGCACCCTTGGTGTCTATCTGGAAGGCGGGGCCCTGGCCGAGGTCGACGCCCGTGGCCGGCCAGTGGTCGACGATGGGTTCCTGGTGCTGTTCAACGGTCATCACGAGATGGTGCCCTTCCGGTTGCCGGCGATGACGGCGACCGAGCACTGGCGGCCGCTCATCGACACGGCGGAGCAGGACGGGCTGCCGACCGCCACGACATTCCTATCCGGGGATGTTTTTCCCCTGCAAGGGCGCTCCCTCGCACTCCTGCTCAATGTAAAGGGCGCCCCATGAGACGCCGTCATCTCATGCCCTACGGCGCCGAACTCGCCGAGGACGGCCACACCCGGTTCCGACTATGGGCGCCCGGCGCCCAAGACGTGACGCTCGTGCTCGGCCACCATGAGCGAGGCATCGCCCTCGCGGCGGTCGCCAATGGCTGGTTCGAGGTCGTCGTTCCGGACGCGCCGGCCGGCAGCCGTTACGCCTATCGAATCGATGGCCGTAATCCCGTTCCCGATCCGGCCTCGCGCGCCAATCCCGATGACGTGAATGCCCCGAGCGCGGTAGTGGACCCGCGCGCCTACGACTGGCAGGACGAGGGCTGGCTCGGCCGGCCATGGCACGAGGCCGTGATCTACGAGTTGCACGTCGGCACGTTTACGCCTGAGGGTACGTTCGCGGCGGCGATCGAACGACTGGACCATCTAATCGTGCTGGGCATCACCGTCATCGAGTTGATGCCGGTGGCCGACTTCCCGGGCGAGCGCAACTGGGGCTACGACGGCGTGCTGCTATTCGCCCCGGACGCGCGCTATGGCGCCCCCGAGGACATGAAGCGGCTAATCGATGCGGCCCATGCGCGGGGTCTGATGGTGCTGCTCGACGTCGTCTACAACCACTTCGGTCCCAAGGGCAACCATCTGCACGCGATCGCGCCGGCGTTCTTCAATCCCGAGCACCAGACACCCTGGGGCGCCGCCATCAATTTCGACGGGCCGCACAACCGTCCAGTGCGCGACTTCTTCATCCACAACGCGCTGTACTGGCTCACCGAGTTCCACCTCGATGGCCTGCGCCTGGACGCCGTGCACGCCGTCGTCGACACGACTGACCGCCACATTCTGATGGAGCTCACCGAGACGGTGCGGCAAACCCTCCGCCGCGACCGACATGTGCACCTCGTGTTCGAGAACGACGACAACGCGGCGCACTACCTCGACCGCGACGCGGCGCTGGCGCCTCGCCATGCCACGGCCCAATGGAACGACGATATCCACCACGTCGCCCACGTGCTCGCGACCGGCGAGAGCGACGGCTACTATGCCGACTATGCCAAGGCCCCGGTGGATGCGTTCGGCCGGGCGCTTGCGGAGGGATTCTTTCACCAGAACGACTGGTCGGACTTCCGCGGGCTGCATCGCGGCGAGCGAAGCGCGCACCTGCCACCGCTAGCGTTCATCGGCTTCCTGCAGAATCACGACCAGATCGGCAACCGCGCGTTCGGCGAGCGCATCTTTGCCCTCGCTGAGCCGCCGGTGGTGCGCGCCGTGACAGCGTGCCTGCTGCTCGCACCGTCGCCGCCGCTGCTGTTCATGGGCGACGAGTTCGGCGCCTCCTCGCCTTTCCTGTTTTTCTGCGACTTCGACGACGAGCTCGCCGAGGCCGTGACCCAGGGGCGGCGCAACGAATTCCGCCGCTTCGCACGTTTCCGCGACGAGGATGCGCGTGACGCGATTCCCGATCCGAACGCGGCCGACACGTTCACCGCCAGCAAGCTCCCATGGGACGAGCTCGACGATCCGGCGCACGCGGAATGGCTTGCTTTCTACCGCGAGATTATCGGGGTGCGCCGGCGCATGCTGGTGCCGCGCCTGCCTGGCATCCGCGGCCATGCCGGCCGGCACCACACCTCCGGCGATGGCGTGCTGCTGGTGTCATGGAGTCTGCCGGGCGGCTGCACCTGGCAGATCGTCGCGAATTTCAACGATGCACCGCGCACGGTAGGCAGGGCCGGTGGCACGTTTGCGCACGTCGTCAACGCCGATGCCGCCGCGGGCGACGACCCCACCCTCCCACCGTGGGGTGTGCGGGTTGCCCTGATCGGCGCCGTCGGAGGCGGAAGGTGATGAGCGCCGCCGGGCCGTCCCTAGGCGCTCGCCCCCTCCTCGGGAGGGGGTTGGCGCAGCCCACCCAGTGGGCAAGCCTGGGGGAGTTCACTCCGAGCGCCGCGGGGCCGCCCCAAGGCGCTCGCCCCCTCCTCGGGAGGGGGTTGG
>JBDSND010000024.1:0-12043 GCA_039915505.1 Casimicrobiaceae bacterium | reverse complement strand
CAGCGTCGCCGACAACGTGCGCGCGGGCGCCGCGAAAAAACGCAAACCCTCTCTCGGGTTGGCCAAGGTGGCCGGTGCGCGCAAGGCGGCCATGCCACGAGCACTCGCCCCCCAGCTCGCGACCCTGGCGAAGGACCCGCCCTTGGGTGCGGGCTGGGTGCACGAGATCAAGTACGACGGCTACCGCATGGTATGCCGCATCGCCGGTGGTGACGCGCAGATGTACTCGCGCAACGGCAAGGACTGGACCGCGCGATTCAGCACCATTGCGCGCGCCCTGGGCCGGCTCCCGGTGCGCGAGGCCTGGATCGACGGCGAGGCCGTGGTGATGCAGGACGATGGCCGTACGAGCTTTCAAGAGTTGCAGAATGCGCTGTCGACCGGCGACACGACGCGAATGGTGTTCTGGGCGTTCGATGTCGTCCACGTCGACGGCTACGACCTCGCCGACGCGACGCTCCTCGCACGGAAGCGCGTGTTGAAGGCGCTGCTGGAAGGTCAGCCATC
This sequence comes from Casimicrobiaceae bacterium, assembly GCA_039915505.1. Taxonomy (GTDB): domain Bacteria; phylum Pseudomonadota; class Gammaproteobacteria; order Burkholderiales; family Casimicrobiaceae; genus CAIWHR01. Next base: position 11,536 of record JBDSND010000024.1, on the reverse strand, counting down.
CGTGTTGCGCTATTCCGAGCATCTCGAGGGCGCCGCCGACGCGGTGCTGGCGCAGGCGTGCCGGCTCGAGCTCGAAGGCATCGTGTCGAAGCGGGTCGACGCCCCCTACCAGCATCGGCGCGGCCTCGCGTGGCTCAAGGTGAAATGCACGCTGCGCCAGGAGATGGTGATTGGCGGCTATACCGATCCGGGCGGCTCGCGCAATGGCTTCGGGGCATTGCTCATGGGGGTCCACGACGCTGCCGGTAACCTGCGCTATTGCGGCAAGGTGGGCACCGGCTTCAACGAGGCGACGCTGCAGGCGCTCGCGCCGAGACTCGCGAGCAAGGAGCAGGGCAGCGCACCGTTCGTCAATCCGCCGCGGGGTTACGAAGCCAAGGGCGCGCACTGGGTGAAGCCTGAGCTCGTCGCGGAAGTTGCCTTCACCGAATGGACGCGCGATGGCACCGCGCGCCATCCGTCGTTCCAGGGATTGCGCGAGGATAAGCGGCCGGGCGATGTCGTGCGCGAGATGCCTGCCGACGTTGCCGATGCCGAGACGGACGTGGCGGCGCCCTCGTCGCAACCCTCCCGCAAGGGCATGGGTCGCGTGGCGAAGCGACCTGCCGTAGGTACAACCGGCGCAGCGGGTGCTAAGGGTGCCGCCAATCACGTCGCGGTGGCTGTGTCGGATGACGCGCCGCCCGGCCCCGTCGCCGGCCCGCGCACGCGGCCGAACGCAAAACCGCGGTCGCAGCAAGAGGCCGCCACGGATGCCCCCCGGACGCCCCGCTCCGGCAAGGCTCGGGCAGCTGCGCCTAGACGCAGCGCCGTGAAGATCCAGGCTGCGGCCGCGGCGACGTCGGCGCGTGAACGGAGCACACCGGTCCGCCCTGATGCCGCGCCAGGGGGCAAGGCCATCCCTTCGAAGCGCGCCGACACCGTCGCCGGCATCGTCATCTCCAGCCCCACCAAGGTCCTCTATCCAGAAGCGGGCCACACCAAGCGCGACCTTGCCGAGTACTACGAGGCGGTCGGTGCATGGATGCTGCCGCACATCGTCGATCGACCACTCACCCTGGTGCGCTGCCCCGGCGGGTGGACCAAGCAGTGTTTTTTCCAGAAGCACGTCAAGCCTGGCATGCCTGACGCGGTCGAAGGGGTCACGGTCGACGAGTCCGATGGCGATACCGCCACCTACATGATGGCGAACTCGACCACCGCCCTTGTCGCGCTGGCACAGATGGGCACGATCGAATGCCACGTTTGGGGATCGTCACGTCCTCGGCTGGACCGCCCGGACCGGCTGGTATTCGACTTCGACCCCGACGAGGATCTCGGCTGGAAGCCAATCGTCGAAGCCGTCCAACTGTTGCGCACCCTGCTCGACAACCTCGGCTTGCGCGGATTCGTGAAAACCACCGGAGGCAAGGGACTGCACGTCGTGGTCCCGATCGAGCCGGCGCACAACTGGACGGTCGTCAAGGCCTTTACCAAAGCCGTCGCGGAACTGCTAGTCGAGGCCGCGCCCGACCGCTTCACGGCCAAGCTGTCGAAATCGAGCCGCGGCGGCAAGATATTCGTGGACTATCTTCGCAATGGCGAGGGCGCAACCGCCGTCGCGGCATACTCGGCGCGCGCCAAGGCCAATGCACCCGTATCACTGCCTATCGCGTGGGACGAGCTCGGCGACGACGTGCGCTTCGATCATTTCAACATCCGCACGGTGCCACTGCGCCTGGCGCGCCTGAAACGCGATCCATGGGCAGGTTTCGCCCGCGCCGCCAAGCAGTCCATCGGCGCAGAGCTCCTCGCGCGCCTCGGCGTGCGAACCTAGATCCGTAGTCGCAACCTGATCGTGGCTGCACTGCATCGCTGATCGGCCGGATTTGCGTATCGTCTGGGATCTTCGCAGGGAGCGGCGGTAGGACGATCGTGTTGCAGCAGGCCTACCTGTACCCAGAGGGGAGCCAGCCAGCCCACGTTACCGTAACGACGCGGCGCGAGCACCGGCGGGGCACCGTTCCAGGCTCTTTCGGCCGCCGCCACAGAGCCAGTGGCGCATAGCGCACGCGATGCCTGCTCGATGTCCGGAGCTGCCCTACACCGGTTTGAGCGCGTCGCCCATAGCATCGAGGATGCCGGCTGACGGCACGGGCGAGGAGCCAGGTGCACGCTTTGCCCATGACAACCGCAAGGCGAGGGCATCATGGTCTCGATCTGGTGGATATTCGTGGCGTTCGTGATCGGTGGGTATTTTGGTGCCATTCTGGTCGGCATGTTGAGCATGGCCGAGGAGCCCAAAACGCGGGATGGGGCGAGGGCGCGACGCGCGGTGAGCCGCAAGCCGTCGTCATTCGAATACCGGAAACGATGGTCAAATGCGGCGGCGCCGGGGCCTGACTCCGTGGAGATGCATTCCTGACGGGGGTCCGCCGGGGGGGCCTCGGTGTTCATTCAGCAGGCGCGTTGGGATGAGCGGATTCGGGCCAGCAGGCCGGGAATCGAGGCGATGACTGGCGCGGTGCGAGCGAGCAATGCCTTCACTGCGGATGCAATGTGTTCACTGCGGCGCCGAAATTGCGCATGCGACGTGAACCGCCCAGGTGCACGACATCCATCCGGCTCAAGCTCGCCTCCCAGGCATTGCCCAAAGGCGGCACGGTTTGCCCGCGCGTGCGTTCGCACGTTGCTCAACGAGCCGGGCGGGGCTTCTGGAGCCGTCCGCACCGCGCCGCTGACCTCCCGGTGCAGTGCACTTCCTCCAAGTTAGGGCCCGTGCGACCGTGCACGGATTCGTCCGTACAATCCCGTCCGTCCAGGCTGACGCGGCCCCGATCGGCTGCGTACAATGCCGCACGGACCCAACATGCTGCTCCTGCGCCAAACCCACGATCGACTCCAGGCCTATCTGCTCCGCGACATCCTGGGCATGAACGGGATCAAGGCGCATGTGTTCAACCAGCACGCGACCAGCATCGTCGGCGAGGTTCCGCCGGACGGATCGATGCCGCAGCTCTGGTTGGACGACGAGCGCGACTTGGCCCGCGCCCAGGCGGTGCTGGCGGCCCACGAAGCAAGTGCCGTACGCGAGGGCGCCAATGCCTGCCCCGAATGCCAGGAAGACAATCCGCCGAGCTTCGAGGTCTGCTGGAAGTGCGGCCGGTACCTCTTTCCGGAGTAAGGGCGGAAAGGGCGGGTCACCGGCCGCGCTCCGGGAGGGCGACTTAACCGGATGCGCAGGTGGTACGGTCGAGATGTTCGTCGACGCGCTCGGCTACCGCCTCGGCTGACGCGATGCAATCCCCGATGGCAACACCGCCGCGGTAGTTCGCGGCCAAGAAGAGTCCGGGCAGCTGCGCTTCCACAGCCGAGACCGTCTGCATCCGGTCGAGGTGGCCCAGGCTGTATTGCGGAATGGCTTCCGGCCACCGGGTGATGGTCTGCCACACGGGGCGACCGTGCGCGCCCAGCAATGCAGCAAGCTCGGCGGCGACGATGGCACCCAGATCGGCGTCGTTCCGCGACAGCATTTCCGGATCGCGACAGCCGCCGGTGAACGTGGTCAGCAACACGTGGCCCGCTGGCGCCCGGCCCGCGAACATGCTGCTGGAAAATATCGTCCCGAGGATGCGGCGACGCTCGATGCGCGGCACCAGGAAGCCGAAGCCATCGAGCGCGTGGGTCACGTCCGCCCTCCGATAGAGACTCGCCACCGACGCGACGGGCGCGTAGCGGACCTGTCGCAGGGCAGCGACGGCCGGCGCTGCGGCGTCGATCGCTGCTAACAACGTTGCGGCCACGGCCGCCGGCACGGCACAGACCACGCCATGCGCCCGCAGACTCCGCGTACCCCCGGCATGACGCAGTAACACGCTGTACGTGCCGTCGCGCTCCACCGTAATGCGCTCGGCGTGCGTCGCGAGCATCACGTCGGGAAGTGCCGCCGCGAGCGCCTGCGGCAACACCTGCATGCCGTGATCGAAGGAAAAGCTGGTGCGCGAGGCCGTCGGGGCTTCACCCGGGTCGCGCGTGCGTCGCGCGTCGAGCAACCCTTTGAGCAGGCTGCCGGAGCGCTGCTCGAGCGCATGGAGCCGCGGGAAGGCGGCGCGCACCGAGATCGTCTCCGGGTCCCCCGCGTAGATGCCGGCCACGAACGGATCGAGCGCGCGATCGACGAACTCGGCGCCCAGACGCCGCCGCACGAACGCAGCAATCGACTCGTCCTCCGCCGCCGGCGCCGGACCGATGAACGGCTCGCGCAGCAGTCGCAGCTTGGCGCGCAGCGAGAACGCCGGAGTACGCAGGAACGTTAGTGGTGAGCGCGGCATCGCCACCGGCACGCCGTTCCGGACGATGAACCTCTGGCGCGCAGCCGCGCTGGCGTCGATGCGCCGGTCGCGGATCGCGAGTCGATCGAGCAGCGCGTCGATGAGCGGCGTGCTCGCGAGCGCACTGTTGGGACCGAGCTCGTAAAGCGCGCCGTCGCGGCTGCACGAGCCGATCACGCCGCCGACCCGATCCCCGGCCTCGACGACCCGGACGTGCACACCACGACGCGTGAGCGCGTAAGCGGTCGCGAGGCCGGTCAGTCCCGCGCCGATGACCAGGACCTCCCTGGCGGCGCTCATCGGCAATGATCTGTCATCGGCGCGTACTTCGGCAGCGGCGCGGCAAGCGGTGGAGACATTCGAAATGGCCTTCGCGCGGTCGCCCTGGCCAAGCGACGCCGCCGCTCAGGGCACGACGCGGTCGATCACGACGTCGACCGATGTCGCGCCGGGCTTGATGGCCGCCGAGTAGCCTTCGAGATCGCCGCTCTGCGGCAGGGCGGCTCCCGACTTGGTGATTCGGGCCCCGACCACCACCTGGGCAGCCGATGACAGCGTGGCATTCGGTGCCATGGCCATCGAGTCATCGAGCTTGAATCGCAGCGGCAGGTCCTTGGCCTGCCGTTTCAGAATCGCGAGCGGCATCCGCGGGCCATCGGCGGCGCGGGCGAAGATGAACACGGTGTCGTCCGGACGCGCTTGTGCGGTGAGTTTGGGATCGAGCGATATGGTCCCTGCAACCGCGGTCCCTGCAACCGCGCTGCCCCCTGCGGGCGGTGCCGCGGGGCGCGCGGTATCCGGCGCCGCGACAAATGCGCCGCTGCCTCCCGGCGGGGCCGGCGCGAAGGCGCCGAGTTGCCGGGCTTCGGCGATACTGGCATCGATGGATTGCGCCAGCGGCGCATCGGCCGGCACGATGGCCTTCAGTGCTTCCCAATGGACGAGGGCTTGCCGGTAGTCCTGGCGATCGAAGGACGCGGTGCCGGCCAGCGCCAGCGCCTTCCAGTTGCGCGGCTCGATCGCGAGCGCGCGCGCAACGAGTTCCGCCGGCTTGCCTTGGAGCGATTGCCGGGCGGCGCCGAGCGCGTCGGCATAATCGGCCAGGAGAGTCGCATCGCCGGGAACCAGGCGCACCGCGCGCTCGAAGGCCTGCGCCGCTTCGGCGTAGCGGTTGATAGCGTAGTAGGTGCGCGCCAGCACGATCCAACCTTGCGCGTTGTCGGGCTCCTGTTCGAGCCGGGCGATGACCTTGGCGATGAGCGGCTCGATCTCGGCCGCGGTCATCGTGCCGGGACCCTTGGCGGCGACCGGTGCCTGCGGCGCGAATGCGGTGAAGTTGCCCCAAAGCGCATACAGCGCGATCGCCGCGACCGGCATCAGCGCGGCGATGGTCCACACCGTCTTGCGCCCGGCTCCGGGTACGACGGCGCGACTCGCATGCAGCGGCAGGGCTTCCTGCAGGACGCGCTCCTCGAGCTCGCGCTGCGCCTGCTCCCGGCCTTCCGCGGAGAGCGTGCCGCTGCGCACGTCCGCGTCGAGCTCGTCGGCCTGGTCGCGCAGCAGGGCCACATTCGAGGCTTCGCGCTCGAGCACGGTCGTTCCCCGCCGGTGCAGCAACGGCACGACCAGCCAGGCGATAGCCACAGCCAGCATCGCCACCGCGATGACCGCGAATGGAATCACGCGGGGTCTTCCGGGCGTTCGGTCGACAGGAGGCGCACCGCCCGGGCCCGCTCCTCGGCGGAAAGCGGCATGGCGTCGACGCGCGCCCGGCGCGTGGACAGCGCGCGGAGGACGACCAGGATGCCCCCGATCAGGAGCAGCGCCGGACCGCCCCAGAGCAGCAGGGTGGTCGCCTTGAGCGGCGGCTTGTACAACACGAAGTCACCGTAGCGATCGACCATGAACTGGGTAATCTGGCTGTCCGTCCGGCCCGCGCCGATCTGCTCACGGATCTGCCGGCGCAGGTCGACGGCGAGGTCTGCATTCGAATCGGCGATGGTCTGGTTCTGGCAGACAAGGCAGCGCAGCGCCTCGGCGAGCTGGACGGCGCGGGCGGCGGCGACCGGATCCTGCGTCGTGGGCATGGCCTCCGCGGCGAGGCCGTTCGGCGCGAGCACGGCGGCGACCAGGAGCAGCAGGGCGGCGAGGAGGTTCACGACTTCTGCAGCTTGCGCACGAGCGGCAGGATCTTCTGCTCCAGTGCCGCGGCCGTGATCGGCCCGATTTGCTTGTAGCGAATCGTGCCGTTCTTGTCGATAACGAAGGTCTCGGGCACGCCGTACACGCCGAAGTCGATGCCCACTCGCCCGTCCCGGTCGATGATGGACAGGGTATAGGGATCGCCGTTCTGTGCCAGCCACTTGAGGCCGGCCGTGGTTTCGTCTTTGTAGTTCAGCCCGACGATGGGCACGACGCCGGCCTTGTTCAGCGCGACCAGCAGCGGATGCTCCTCGCGGCACGACACGCACCACGACGCCCACACGTTGAGCAGCCACACCTTGCCCTTCATGTCCGTCGTGCTGAGGGTCTTCGCGGCATCGTGCAGTTGCACGAGCGTGAACTGCGGCGCCGGCTTGTCGATGAGCGGCGAGGGCACCTCGCGCGGGTTGAGTCCGAGTCCGACGAAGAGGAAGCCGAGCAGAATGACGAAGACCGCGAGGGGAATGAGCAGCTTCTTCATGCGCGGCGGCCCAGTGTCCCGAATCGGAAGCTGGCAGCGATCGTAAGCGTATTCAACGAACTTCCGGTCCTGGACACTAACCTGCGGCGACGGCGGGGCCGCCTACCTGGACCGACGCCGACGCCCGCCGCGTCGCGCGGTAGCGACGGTCGGACAGCGCGAGGAAGCCGCCGAGTGCCATCATCATGCAGCCTAGCCAGATCCAGGTCACGAAGGGCTTGCTATAGATGCGCACGGTCCACGCGCCGCCGTCTACCGGCTCGCCGAGGGACACATAACGGTCGCCGAACGGACCCGACTCGATGGCCGCCTCGGTCATGGGCATGCCGCCCGATATGTAGGTGCGCTTCTCCGGATGCAGCGTGGTATCGCTGCGACCGTTCCGGCTGACGTCGAAGCTCCCGCGTGCCGCACGATAATTGGGTCCCTGCCGCGCGGTGACGCCATCGAATCGATAGGTGTAGCCGCCCATGACAAGGGTGTCGCCCACCGCCATACGCACGTCGCGCTCGCTCTCGTAGCCTTTCACCACCGTCACCCCGATCACGAAGACGGCGATGCCCAGGTGCGCCATCACCATGCCCCAGTAGCCACGCGGCTGACGGGCGAGTTGCGCGAGCATTCCGCTGCGCACCCCGCGCAGGCGTTCGCGAACCCCGATCACCGTGGTGGCGACGATCCAAAGGGACAGGAAGAGCCCGAGACTCACCATCGGCCGGAAGCCACCGCCGACCAGGGGCAGCACCATGGCAGTGACCACCGACACCGCGAGCGCCCAGCGCACGCGGACCCAGAGATCGGGGAGCTCCGCGCGCTTCCACCGTGCCAGCGGACCGATGCCCATGAGGAACAGCAGCGGTGTCATGATCGGGACGAAGACGCTGGTGAAGTATGGCGGGCCCACCGAAATCTTGCCGAGATTCAGCGCATCGAGGAACAGCGGATAGAGCGTGCCGAGCAGCACCGAGCCCGCCGCCACCACCAGCAGTAGGTTGTTGGCGAGCAGCAACGATTCGCGCGACACCGCCTCGAAGCGCCCGCCCAGCGCCACCTTCGGGGCGCGCAGCGCGAACAGCACCAGCGAGCCGCCGATAACCATCGCCAGGAACACCAGGATGAACACGCCGCGGCGCGGGTCGGTGGCAAAGGCATGCACCGACGTCAGCACCCCGGAGCGGACCAGGAACGTGCCCAGCAGCGATAGCGAGAATGCGCAAATCGCGAGCAGCACCGTCCATGCCTTGAACGTGCCGCGTTTCTCGGTCACGGCGAGGGAATGCACTAGCGCGGTCCCCACGAGCCACGGCATGAACGACGCGTTCTCGACGGGATCCCAGAACCACCAGCCGCCCCAGCCGAGCTCGTAATACGCCCACCAGCTGCCGATCATGATGCCGAGGGTGAGGAAGCTCCACGCCAGGGTGGTCCAGGGTCGCGACCAGCGCGCCCAGGTCGCATCGAGCCGCCCACCGAGCAGGGCCGCGATCGCGAACGCGAAGGCGACCGAGAATCCGACATAGCCCATGTAGAGCATCGGTGGATGCAGCACCATGCCGGGATCCTGCAGCAGTGGATTCAGGTCGCGCCCATCTGCCGGCGCCGGGAAGATGCGATCGAAGGGGTTCGAGGTGAGCAGCAGAAACAGCAGGAAGCCGGCGGACACGATGCCCATCACCCCCAGCACGCGCACCACCATCTCGTCCGGAAGGCGCCGGCTGAAGAGCGACACCGCGATGGTCCACGCGGCCAGCATGAATACCCACAGCAGGATCGAGCCTTCGTGCGAGCCCCAGGTGGCCGCGAACCGATACTGCAGGGGTAGCTGCGAGTTCGAGTTGGTCGCGACGTTCAGGACCGAGAAGTCGTTGCTCATGAAGGAGAACGCGAGACACGCCCATGCGATCGCGATGAACAGGAAATGACCTTGGGCGGCCGGTCGTGCCAGGGCCATCCACGCCGGGATCCGCCGCGCGGCACCGACCAGCGGCAGGGTGCCGAGAACCAACGCCAGCAGCAGGGCAAGGATCAGGGCGAAATGGCCGATCTCGGGAATCATCGAATTCCTTAGTGAATGACGGTCCGGCTGGTCTCTTCGGCGAGACTCTTGCCGGTGCCGGCCCTTTTGAGTGCGTCCGCGGCCTCAGGCGGCATGTAGTTCTCGTCGTGCTTGGCGAGCACCTCACTCGCCCGGAACACGCCGTCGGCGCCGATCGTGCCCTGCGCTACCACGCCCTTGCCCTCCTTGAACAGGTCCGGAAGGATGCCGGAGTAGGTCACCGCAATGGTCCTCGCGGTGTCGGTCACGTTGAAGCGCACCGTGATGCCGTCGCTTTCCCGCTGCAGGCTCTTGTCTTCTACCAGGCCGCCGATGCGAAACGCCCGGCCGTGCGGCGCCTCGTTCGCCGCAACCTGGCTCGGGGTGAAGAAGAACACCAGGTTGGATTGGAACGCATTGAGGACGAGCGCGACCGCGACGGCGAGCAGCGCGACGCCGGCGCCGATCCAGGCGAACCGTCGATGCCGCGGCTTCATCGCAACGCCTCCGTCATCGCGGCGCGCGCCTCGGCATCGATGTCGGCATCGCCGTCCAAGCCACCCGCGGCGGCTGCTTCCAAGCCACGCCGGCGCCGCGCGCGCAGCGCCACGATTTCGATCGCGAGCACCCCTGCGGTCACCGCGTAGGCGCCCCATACATAGAAACCGTACCCTCCCATCGCCACGAACTCAGTCAACACCCGCGTCTCCATCGTGGTTGGCTTGTTGCCGGGCCGCACGCGCCGCTCGTCATGCGCGCGCCGCGCCCGTCGTAGCCGCGACCCAGGCAGTGCCGCGCTCCCGCTCGAGCATAATCACCCGCACCCTCGCAAGGGTCATGGCGATGGCGTAGCACCAGGCGGCGAGCGACATGACCAGCATGCCGGTCACCATGATTGCAGCCATCTTCGGCGCCGCCGTCAGGCTGACCGACGATCCTTGGTGCAGGGTATTCCACCAGCGCACCGAGAAGTAGATGATGGGGACATTGATCGCCCCGACCAGCCCCAGCACCGCGCACGCACGATCGGCACGCCGCGGATCGTCGATCGCATTGCGCAACGCGATCACGCCGAAGTACAGGAACAGCAGGATGAGCTCGGAGGTCATGCGCGCATCCCATGCCCAGTACGTGCCCCACGTCGGCCGTCCCCACAGCGCTCCGGTCCACAGCGCGACAAAGGTCATCAGCGCGCCGGTCGGAGCGATCGCCTGGGCCATCATCGCCGACAGCCGGGTATTGAAGCCGAGCGCCAGGGCGCTCCAGAATGCCATCACCACGTATAGGAACATCGACATCCACGCCGCCGGGACGTGGATGAAAATGATTCGGTAGGCCTCGCCCTGCTGGAAATCGGTCGGCGCCATCACCAGTCCGATGAAAAGGCCGACGGCGGCGAGCAGGGCTGCGGCCGCCGCGAACCACGGGACCATGCGCCCCGCGACCGGGTAGAACGCCGCCGGGGATGCCAACCTGAACATGTTGGGCGTAGCCATGGGTCGTCAATCCAGGGCGATCCGCACCGCCGCCGCCGCGGCGAACGGCGCGCCGACGATGGCCATGAGCAGCCCCGCGGCGAGCAGCGACAAGTTAGCGCCGACGCCCAGCCCGGCGCGGGCGGCCTCGACGGCCCCGGCGCCAAAGATCAGCACCGGCACGTACAGAGGCAGGATCAGCAACGCGAGGAGGCCGCCGCCGGCGCGCAACCCCAGGGTCAACGCGGCGCCGATCGCGCCGAGCAGCGAAAGGATCGGCGTCCCGACCAGCAGGCCCGCGGTCATCACCGCCAGCGATTCGATATCCATCGCGTATTGCAGACCCAGCAGAGGTGCGAGCAGCGCCACCGGCAGCCCCGTGGTGATCCAATGAGCGATGATCTTGCCGCCCACCAGCGCTTCCAGCGGATGCGGCGCAAGTGCGATCTGCTCGAGCGTGCCGTCCTGGTGGTCTCCGGCAAATATTCGCGGCAAGGAAAGCAGCGAGGCGAGCAGGGCCGCGACCCAGAGCACTCCTGGCCCCATCGCCGTGAGCAGGCCGCGCTCGGGATTGGTCGCGAGCGGAAACAGCGAAACCACGATGACATAGAACAGCAACTGCACGCCCAGTTCCGAGCGCGAGCGCATCGCCAGGCGGAGATCGCGTGCCAGCCCCCAGCGGATGCCCGCGAGTACGCCGCCGGTCTGCGCCGCGGCGGTGAGGGCAGGGCTTGCGAGCATCGGTGCGACAGCGTTCATGGGATACGCTCCCCCAGGCTTGCCCACTGCGTGGGCTGCGCCCTCCCGAGGAGGGGGCGAGCACCTTGGGACGGCCCTGCGGTGCTCCGGATAGCCTCCCCCAGGCTTGCCCACTGCGTGGGCTGCGCCAACCCCCTCCCGAGGAGGGGGCGAGCGCCTTGGGACGGCCCGGCGGTGCTCCGGATAGCCTCCCCCAGGCTTGCCCACTGCGTGGGCTGCGCCAACCCGCTCCCGAGGAGGGGGCGAGCACCTTGGGACGGCCCTGCGGTGCTCC
>JBDSND010000018.1:0-16795 GCA_039915505.1 Casimicrobiaceae bacterium | reverse complement strand
ATCCTGTTCGACAAGTTTCACATCATGCGCCACTTGGGCGAGGCGCTCGACCAGGTACGCAAGGCCGAGTACGGGCGGCTCAGTGGCAAAGATCGGCGCTACATCAAGGGCCAGAAGTACACGCTGCTCTCGCATCGGGAGAACCTCACGATGGAGGGGCGCCGCAACCTGAAGACGCTGCTGGCGGCGAACAAGCGGCTGAACACGGCGTACCTGCTCAAGGAGTCCTTCGGCCAGCTCTGGGAATACGAGCGCGAGGGCTGGGCGCGCCGCTTCTTCGAGAACTGGCGGGCGAGCCTGAAGTGGCAGCGGCTCGAGTCGTACGAGAAATTCGCCGCGATGATCGATCGACATTGGGATGGAATCGCCGCCTATTGCCGGCCCGAGAACAAGGTATCGCTCGGCTTCGTCGAGGGTCTGAACAACAAGATCCGCGTCATCCAGCGCCGCGCATACGGATTGCGCGACGAAGAGTATCTACGATTGAAGGTGCTCACATGCATGCTTCCTGCGCTCTAAAACACCCCGAATTCACCCACTCGACTTCCTGAAGAGCCGGTTTTGAGTCCCTAGTTACAGGTGGCTATTGTCCTATCCCTGCCAGCATTGTCATGGTACCGGGCGCGCTGCGTAGACTGCGGGCGGGCGCCCAACTAAATCCCTCCTCGGACATTTAACTGTGGGATTTACAGACATCATTTCAACTAGAATTGTCTGATGGATCGAGAAGTTGCGCGGCGTCTTCGCTGGGTTCGCATGCTCCAATAAACGGGTAATGCCGGATTGCTTGCCTACTCTTTGGCATATCGCGGCCGACGCTGCGTAAATGGGCGAGACGCTACGCTGCCCAAGGGGAGCCGTAAGCTTCCCCTCCTAGCAGACAGCAAGAACTGGACTTTTCTGGCAGGATTTTGTGCTGGAGGGAAGTCCGATGAAGAAATCGCGATTCACCGAATTGCAGATGGTGGCGATTCTGAGGGAAGGGGAAGCTGGGGTGGCGGTGGCGCAGTTGGCGCGCAAGCATGGGATCAGCGCGGCGACCTACTACCACTGGAAGGCGAAGTACGCGGGGGCCGGGGTTCCCGAGCTCAAGCGATTGCGTGAACTCGAGGCGGAGAACGCCAAGCTCAAGCGGATGTATGCCGACCTGGCGCTCGAGAACACGGCGATCAAGGACGTGCTCAGCCGAAAACTCTGACGCCGTCAGCCAAGCGCGAAACGATCCGGATCATGAGTGCGGAATACGATCTGCCGATTGTCCGCGCTTGCCAGGTAGCCCGGCTATCGCGGGCGGCGTATTACAGGCCGGGGATCGATTGGACAGCGCGGGATGGCGAAGTCATCGCGGCGTTGCAGGCGATCGTGGTCGCGGAGCAACGGTGGGGTTTCTGGAAGTGCCACGACCGGTTGCGGGCCCAAGGCTATGGCTGGAATCACAAGCGAACCTGGCGGGTGTACTGCCAGCTGCGGCTCAATCTGCCGCGACGGACCAAGCGGCGCGTGCCGCAACGTGAGCGGCATCCGTTGCTGGTGGAACCGCAGATGAACGCCGTGTGGGCCATCGATTTCATGCGTGACACGCTCTACAGCGGCCGCGTCTTCCGGACGTTCAACGTAATCGACGAGGCCAATCGAGGCGCCTTGGGCATCGACGTGGCAGTCAGCATTCCCTCCGCCCGCGTCATCGCGTTCCTGACCCAGATGATCGATCTGCATGGTCGGCCCAACGCCATTCGCTGCGACAACGGCCCCGAGCTGACGAGTCAGGCGTTCACGGACTGGTGTAAAGAGCAGGACATCGAACTGCGCTTCATCCAGCCGGGCAAGCCAGACCAAAATGCCTACATCGAGCGTTTCAACCGCACCTATCGCGAAGAAGTATTGAGCGCCTACCTGTTCGACTCGCTCGACGAGGTCCGCGACATCACCGCCGATTGGATCGACCGCTACAACGAGATCAGACCGCACGATGCGCTGGGAAGCCTGCCGCCAGCGCAGTACCGCGAGCGCTTGCTCGGGGCCGAAACTCCAGTTTAGAACTGTCTACTTGACGGGGAAGCTTACGGGCCGAGTCGACCGCCAAAGCCGGAACCTTCGTTGCCCCGGCCAGCGCGCCGAACCGGCCGCCAGCGCCCTCGCGATCGCACGCAAAAAAACGCGGCGCTATGGAAACGCCGCGTCGAGCTGCTGGACGAATTCGGGCAGCCTGTCCTGCGGCAGATGATTGATCCCTGCGGCCCTGACGCGGCCGTTTCCCGTCGGGAACTTGCGGCACAGCGCATCGGCGCCGGCGCCGGCCCCGGTTGGCGTGCGCAGCGGCGCGCGTACGCTGACGGTGTATCCCCCCATGGCCTTATGCGTCAGCACCGCGCACGCACGGGCGGAGTCGCGCTCGACCCGTTCATTCGCGAACACCCCGCGCACGCGCCTGCTCCACGGTGCATCGGGCAGGACGTAGAGCTTCGCGCCGGTTAGCTGGAATTGCGGCTCGGCGCGGCGGGCGAGCTCGAGATCGGCGCGCCGGCTGTCGCTGATCGAGCGGTAGAGCGGCTCGCCGCGGATGAAAGCGATCGGATCCGCGTGGACGTGCAACGTCCGGTAGAGAACCGCCGGGTGGACGATGAGGTCCGCCTCCGCGTCACCGTACCCGGCGTACGCGAGCGTTTCGCCGAGCTCCCGCAGATCCTGCAGCTGCGCGCCCAAAGGCGGCAGCGATTCGGCGAGCGCATTCGCCTCACTTCCCAGGTTGTCGCCGAACGCGGCCACGACCGCCCAGGCGCGAAAGCGCCCGCCGAGGTGGCGGTCGACCAGCATACCGGTGCAGACACCCGGCGACGGATCGATCGTGCCGGTCAGGTTCGGATGGCGCGGCAGGTCGCCCGCGAAATGGTGATCGAAATAATCGACGCGAACACCGCGTTCGAGAAGCGCAACTAGCGCCTCCCGATTGACCGCCGCGGAGACGTCGAGCACGGTGACCGAATCGCCGGCCTTTGCGTCGGCGCGTTGCAGCAGCGCGATGTCGCGCTTGACCCCGGTGATCAGCGTCGCGTCCTTCGGCGTCGCGAGTCGCAATTGATGCAACGCGCAGATGCCGTCGGCGTCGCCGTTGAAGACATCGAAGTGCGTCATGGTCGGCACACGGTCCTCAAGTTGGCGCGTCGAGCCTTTGTTGCAGGTCACGCCACATGTCGGCGGCCTCCAGGTCGCGCAGCGGCCGGTCACCGTCGACCTGAACGACATCACCCTGCTCATCTGCGGTCAGCGGCTCGGCGGTCCGCAACTGATAGTCGAGCACGGCGATATCGGCTTCCGAAACGTCCGTGCCCCGACGCGCGCGCTGCGCCAGCCGCTCGCGCAGCGCGGCCTCCGGCACGGGAATGTCGACGATCGCGAACGGCACGCGCAGCTGCGCCGCAAAAGTCCGGAACGCGTCCCGTTGCCAGCGCTGCAGAAACGTCGCGTCGACGATCGCATTCCTTCCGGCGTCGATGACTGCGCGTGCGAGTGTCGCGACGTGATCATAGGTTGCGCGGGTCGCTTCGGCAGCATACAGCCGGCCGCCGATTCCCGAGCCGCTGCTGTCGTGCGCGCGAAGGCCGTGCAGGCGCTTGCGCTCGACGTCGGTGCGGATGCGCACTGCGCCGATCCGCTCGAGCAATGCCTGCGACAGCGTGGACTTTCCGCAGCCCGCGAAGCCATGCGTGATCACAAGGGCCGGCCGCGAGTATGCTGCGCAGGTCCCCGCGAGCCGCACATAGTCGCGGACCTCGCGCCTCGCCGTGGCGTTGCCGGCCTCCGCCGGCCGCGCTGCGGCACGCAAGCACGCCACCTTGGCGCGCACCATCGCGCGGTACACCAGGTAGTAGCGCAGCACGCCAACGCTGGAGTAATCGCCGGTGCATTCGAGGTAGGCGCTTAGAAAACGGTGCGCGAAGGCGGGCCGGCCGCCGTGCGTGAGATCCATGACGGTGAACGCGATCTCGCTCATCACGTCGATCCACCGCATCTGTTCGTTGAATTCGATGCAGTCGAAGATGACGAGCTCGCCGTCGACGAGCGCGATATTGCCGAGGTGCAGATCGCCGTGACACTCGCGCACGAATCCCGCCTGCCGGCGACCCGCGAAGATCTGGTGACGGGACGCATACTCCCTCCGCGTCCACGATTCCAGCGCTTCGATCGCGTCCTGCTCCTCGCGGCCCTCGAGCAACGGCCGGATCTCGGAAAAATTGGCGAGCGCGAGCCGCTGAATCCCTTCCGGGTCGCCGAACGGCATGTCCGGGGCCGCCACCGCGGCGCGCGCGTGGAACGCCGCGACAATCGCGGCGAGGCGATCGATGTGGTCAGCGGTGAGCGCGCCGTGCGCGAGCACGTCACCGAGCAGCGCTTCCTGCGGAAACTCGAGCATTTTCACCGCGTATTCTAGTACGGGCCCCGCGCCGCCGATCTGCGGGTGGCCGGCGGTGCCGGTGATGGCGACCACGTCGAGATAGAAACCCGGCGCGAGCCGGCGATTCAAACGCAGCTCCTCCTCGCAATAGTGGCGTCGCTTCGCAAGCGTCGTGAAGTCGAGGAAGCCCAGGCGGACCGCCTTCTTGATCTTGTAGGCGTGGGTGCCCGTCAGCAGCACGTAGGAAATGTGCGTCTCGAGGACGCGAGCCGGCGTTCCGCCCGCATCCATCGCGCCGCGAAGTCCCGCGATCAGCGCAACCTGCTGCCGCGACGCCGATTCCTGACCGGCGGACTGAGTCGCTGCGTCGGAACCTTCGGAGAGTGGGGGCCGGTCCACGAGTTCGGCGGAATCGACGTCGTCGCGCAGGTCAGTGCGACATGAGCACCGGGACCGTCATCGACTGCAGCATGGTACGCGTCACGCCGCCGAGAACCAGTTCGCGGACACGGCGGGTGTACCCGTAGCCGCCCATCACGACGAGGTCGCTTCCCCCGTCCGCAGCGCGCGACAGCAACCACTCGCCGATCGGTATGTCCGGGGCGTCATACCGATGGACCTCCGCATTGACGTCGTGCCGGTGGTGCCACGCCACAAGCGGCGATTCGGCCGCCGGGCCTCGGCTGCGCAGGCCGCCGTCGGCGTCGACCACGATGACCGTGACGCGCTTGGCACGCTGGAGCAGCGGCAGCGCATCGGCAACGGCGCGCGCAGCCTCCCGACCGCCGTCCCAAGCGACGAGCACGTTGTCTCCGAGCACCGGTTGAGCCCCTATCATGGGCACGATGAGCAGGGGTCGCCCCGAGGACAGCATCACGGTCGTGGTCAACTCCCCGCAAAGTCGGAACCGAGGGTGCCGGGCTCGTGCTGCCCCATGATGAACAGGTCGGCACAGCGACCGTGCGCAACCGCGGCCTCGAAGGGCGGGCCCGCAGGCGCGCGCCATTCGACGGATGCGACGCCCGCGGCCACGGCGGCCTTGTGAAATGCGCTTTCCGCATGGCGTCCGGTCTCACGCAGCCACTGCTCGACGATATCCGCGGGCAGCAGTGCCGCCAACGAGGGGCTCACCTCGAACGTAGCCACCAGGTAGACGCCCGTGAGCTGCGCGCCGAACTCGCGCGCCAGCCGAGCAGCCGCCTCCAGCCGACCACCCCACGACTCGGCGTCATCAATATGGACAAGAATCGATTTAAGCGACATCCATCCTCCGCATCCAAACCGGCGCCATCACATGACGCGGCCGCCCGCCCCTGGGGCAGGCGGCCGCACTCACCTCTTCAGCCCGCTGACGAAGCGCCTGCTGATGCTCGCTTCGCTGCAGGGGCTAACAGCCTAGTGAACCGCGAGCCGCTTCGGTTCGCCGCCCGGCACCCTCGGAAGCATCAGCGTCAGCACGCCTCCTTCGTACTTGGCGTCTGCCTTCGCCGGATCGACGTCTATCGGCAATGTCAGCATCCGAGACACCCTTCCATAGTAGCGCTCGCTGCGGAGCAGCCTTTCGCCTTCCTTCACTTCACTCTCGCGTTTTGCCTCCGCGGCGATGGACACTTTGTGCCCTCGATCGAAACCGACATGTCTTCCTTCTTCATCCCGGGAATCTCGGCCTGGTCGTGTCCCGGGACGTGGTGTAGAAAGCTATTGAGGTCGACGTCGGTTTTTCCGCTCTAATTGGTTCCTTGATCAGGCTAACGCCGGCGCTGCCGGCAACCTGATCGGCGGATTCTCGCTCATCGTCGCCAGCGATTCCAGACTCATGTAACGTTTCTGAATCGCGTACTCGTCGTTCTGCTCCATCAGCAGGGCTCCGACCAAGCGTCGGATCGCCGCTTCGTTGGGAAAGATGCCCACCACGTCGGCACGGCGCTTGATTTCGCCATTCAATCGCTCGAGCACTTTGGTGCACCAGCTCGTCGACCGACCGCGTCGAGATGCCCTGCACGTAGGCTTCCTGCACCACCGCCGCCAGCGACTTCTCCGACGAGCGCCGGGGCTCCAGGAACCCGGGAACATCCACGCCAATGTGCGCCTTCATCGCGAAGTGCCACTGGGTACCCTTCTTCGCCTGATGCATCTCCGGATCGCGCTTGCCCTCCGCGTTCTTGGTCGAACTCGGCGCCGCGATAATCGTCGCGTCCACGATGCTCCCGCGCTTGAGCAGCAGGCCCTTGCGCGCCAGGTACGCATTGACTCGCCCCAGGATCTCCGGCGCCAGTTCGTTCACCTCGATCAGCCGCCGGAAGTTGAGAATCGTCGTCTCATCCGGAATCGGTCCGCTCAGCGACAGACCCGCGAACCTGCGCATCGGCGTGATCTCGTACAGCGCCTCTTCCATCGCCGAATCACTCTGGCCGTGCTGGTTTCGGGAGCGGTTGCCCAGGCGCAGAGCACGGGGCACGCGATACCAAGCGCGGCGGCCGCGGAGCAATCGATGCCATCGATGGAACAGCTGGACGAGCACATGAAGAAGATGCAGACGCTACACGACAGGATGATGCGTGCCTCGACCTCGGATAGGCGTCTAAACTTCATGTAGGCGCATGGACAGGATGCAAGTGATGCTGGATCAGCAGGGCATGATGGTGCCGCCAATGGGCAGCGGCACGCCGTCGAAGAAGTAAGGACCTCGCCTCTCGTCGACACCTCGCATGCCCTTCATTGCATCGCGCACAGCGCAATCGTGGCGGGTTTGATCACGCTGCTTGCGTGGTTTTGGTCGCGACCGCTCTTGGTGCCTCTATTGGGATGGTGGTCGCAACATTGTCATCGATGCATTCACGCATTCTGCCGACTACTACCCACACCCGTGCTGTACCCGATCACTCGTCAGGGTTTCGATGGCGTAGCGTGGAACGCGCCGTGGTTCACGGCTGAACTACACCGTCCTGTCGTTGGTGTACCTGTGGCTGCTATGGGACTGGCGCCGAGCGCGTGGTGCGCGCTGAGCCGGTTGCCGCCGGTCGCTGCGCGGAAATCGCGAGCGCGGCCGGCCGATCGTACTCCGGCCATATCTCGATCGGAGGGATGGCGAGGCGCAGATTGCCATTCGGCGCACCGCTTGTCTGCGCGAACGAGCGCTGGGAGAGCCTGGCAGGAACAACACCGTCGTTCCGGTCCGCGTCACCATCCTTCCCTGCGCGCCGCCTTCAGTCTATGGCGACCGTGCGCCGCACACAGGTGGTCCTCATGGCATCAATGCTTCGAGGACATGAACGAGAATCCTTGGCACCCGCTCGGGGTCGCGACTGACGACGGCCAGAACCTCCTCGACGGTAGTGGCAGCCGGCAGCCCTGCCCAAGTCGACATCTCCTGGGCAGTCGGGCTCAAGTAGGCCATGCTCCAGGACTGGAAGGCTCGCACATCGACCTCAGCCTCGTAGACGACCTTGACGAATTGATGCCTGGAGTCGCTCGCAATACTCGCCATCAGATTGCGTGCGACATCCTTCTCGCCCTCGATGAGCTGGAAAAACACACCGCCGACGTAGACAAGCGCACCGGTGACATTGCGCGCTCGATTGCCAGCTCGCGCATCCGCGAGGATGTTCTCGAGGCCGGTGACCGTCATGGGCTCCGTGGCTTGAGAGGAATACATGATCTGAAAGGGCATGCGTGCGCTCACGTCTGAGGACGCTGGCATGAGACCTCAGTCATCGTGATTTGGCAAGCACTCGGGGTCGCATTCGCCGCCGCATTCACCTATTCCTGTCAACGGCGGCGGTTCGGTAAACCGTTCGAGCGGTGAAGCATGGTGCGTTTTGCGGCCCAACGCGAGCATCGGCGCCACTTGCGCTCGACAATGAAATCCAGTGTTGCCAACATTCCCGCCTTGCGCCGGGTCAAACAGGCGCGCTGTCGCCCATCGGTTTGCTGGCGGGAGGACAATAGACTCCGTGGGTCATCCTTCGGGCAAAGGAGCGCGATGCGCTGCCGCGTGGTGCCTGGTTCGACGCGAGCCCTTCAGATTCGAGTCACTATCCGGAGCCGATGCGTGCCGACCCCGTTGCGTCCTTCTGCTACCGTCGTTGCCGGGATCGTTGCCAGCCTGAGTCCCCATGCGCCGTTCGCGGCCATGACGCAAGGGGACCTCGAGGCTCTCGTGCGCGCGGCACGCCTCGCGTACTTCGAGCCCGGGGCCGCGATTCTGGAACCGGGGACGCAGCGCCCGGCCGATTGCTACGTGATCCGGCAGGGGGTGGTGCGCGGGTCGCGGCCCGGCCCCGAAGGAGCCGCCTCCCCGCTGTTCGAGCTCACCGCTGGCGAGATGTTTCCACTGGGGGCGCTCCTTGGGCATCGGGCCGTCACTTCCGTCTACCGCGCAGTCACGGACACCTTCTGTCTCGTGCTTCCCGCGCGGGCGTTCGATGCGCTTGTCGAACGTTCACCGCCGTTTCGCGATTTCTGCACGCAACGCCTTGCCTATCTCCTGCAGCTGTTGCGAGCGAGCGTGCAAGCGGAATACGTCAGCAACGTCACCGCGCGCCGCGACCTAGGGACGCCGCTGCACCTGCTGGCACGGGGCGCGCCGGTGACGGTCGACGCGGCGACCGCGCTCGAGGACGTGCTCACCACCCTGGAGGCGCGGCGCATTGGATGCTTGCCCGTGGTGGACGAGGCAGGACGACCTCTCGGCATATTCACGCGTGAGGACGTGATAGGTCGAGTGGTGCTCCCACGCCGTGACCTCGCATCATCCGTAGGGAATTCGATGAGCGCGCCCGTGCTCACACTTTCCGAGGATGCCACCGCGGCGGATGCAGCGCTTCTCATGGCGCAGCGCGGCATCCGTCATGTCGTGCTCACCGACGGCGGCGGACGGGTATCGGGGGTCGTCTCCGAGCGCGACCTGTTCGCCTTGCACCGGCACTCGGTACGAGAGATCTCCTCGGCGTTGCACCGTGCCCGCGACCTGCCCGCGCTCATTCAGTGTGCCGCGGACATCCGGACGCTCTCGCATGCACTGGTGGCGCAAGGCGTGGGCAGCGGACCGCTCACGCGCATGATCTCGAGCCTCAACGACCAGCTCACCGTGCGCGTGCTCGAGCACTGCGCCGCACAGTTCGGCTTGTCGCACACGCAGTTGTGCTGGCTGGGTCTGGGCTCGGAGGGGCGCAGCGAGCAGACCATCGCCACGGATCAGGACAACGGCCTCATCTTCGCCCACGATTCCGGCGCGGACGTCGCGCGTCTGCGCGAGCAGTGGCTACCCTTTGCGCGCGCGGTCAACGACGCGCTCGATCGCTGCGGCTATCCCCTGTGCAAGGGCGGGATCATGGCCGGCAATCCGCAATGGTGTCTTTCGCTGCCGGAATGGCGGCACGCATTCGCCCGCTGGATCGATCGCGGCGATCCCGATAGCCTCCTCGCCGCCAGTATCTTCTTTGACTTCCGCCCGCTGTACGGCGACGCCCGCCTGGCCCATACGCTGCGTGACGTCGTGTCGGCCCGCGCACGCGCCACGCCGAGGTTCCTGCGCGAGCTTGCCGGCAACGCACTACGCAACCGGCCGCCGCTGTCGTGGCGCGGCGAACTGGTCGAGCGCGAGGATGCGAGCGGCGCCGAGGGGATCGACCTCAAGCTGTTCGGGGCGATGCCGATAAGCGACGGTGCCCGGATTCTCGCGCTGGCGACGGGCGTGAGCGCTACCAACACGCTCGAGCGGCTGCGCGAAGCGGGACCGAAAGCCGGCGTCGCCACTGCGGACCTCGTCAATTGGACCGAGGCTTTCGAGTACCTGCAGATGCTTCGGTTGCGCACGCAGCATCGCCGGCTCGAGCACGCGCTTCCCCCTTCCGCCAATGCCAACAGCGTCCCGGTCGCGAGCCTGTCGACCCTCGACCGGCGCGTGCTCAAGGAGTCGCTACGTCAGGTACGCCGCCTCCAGCAACGGCTCGAGCTCGACTATCCGTGAGCGTTGCACGAACGATTCGAGCGCGCGTGCGCGACTGGCTTGCGCCGAACGAGGCGGGTCCCGGGCGGTGGGTCGTGGCCGATACCGAGACCTCGGGCCTCGATCCCGCGCGCGATGCATTGCTCGCGATCGGCGCAGTAGCGGTCGATGCTGCCGGCATCTGCATCGACGACAGTTTCGAGGTCGTTCTTCGCAACGAGCCGGTCGCCGATGCGGGCAACGTGCTCGTCCACGGCATCGGCCACGCCGAGCAGCGCGCGGGCATTCCGGCCGACGAAGCGCTGCGGACGTTCAGCGAGTTCGTGGCCGAGTCGCCGCTCGTCGGCTTTCACGTCGATTTCGATCGAGCCGTGCTGACTCGTGCCTTCAAGGCGGCTGATGCAGAACTTCCGACAATCCGGTGGCTGGACCTCGCACGCCTTGCACCTGCCCTATTGCCCGAGGCGTATCGCGGCGGCGCGCGCAGTCTGGACGACTGGCTTGAATGGTTCGGCATCCGTACTTTGAGTCGTCACATGGCGGCCGGGGATGCGCTCGCATCGGCCGAGATCCTGCTCCGCCTGCGTGCGCTGGCCGCGCAACAGGGCGTGCGGGGCTTCCCCGCGCTGGTCCGCCTCTCGCGGCAGCCGCGCTGGCTCGGTGGGACGTGATCGCCGTGGCGCCGTACTAACGTTGCATCGCCGCCGCGACGGAGCTCGACGATGTCCCGGATGGCGACGCCGTCGGCAGCAGCGCCTTCGTACCGTCCTCCATCATGACCGCGCAGTAGGCGCGCGGCAGCGATTATGCGCGGGGATTTCGGCAGGGCCTGCTCGACGCGCAGGATGTTGATGCGCCAGCCGAGGGTCTCCTCCATCCACATACGGGCGCCGCCGGCGCCACAGCACATGGCCGTTCCCCGGCGCAGGTCGAATTCGAGTGGCTCGTCTCGCATGAGCGGATCGCACGCGGCGTCGAACTCGCCGTTGAACCGGGCGAGATAGCACGGCTCGTGATAGATCGCGTCCGTGAGATCGCGGCGCAGACGCAGGCGGCCGCAGGCTGCCGTTGGCTCCGCAGGAACCGAAGACGCATGGTGGACGGAGGCGAGCATCTCAGGCCTTCCGATGCGCAGTCCTGTCGGCGCCGATATCAAGTTGACCACGCTGCCGATCTGAGCTTGACTCGGGATGCCCGTGGTTCCGGTGGCGACGTCTTGTTCGCCTTGCTCCGCCTGGAAGTCTTCCTGGATCAGTAATTCGAACTCGCTCCGGAGCAGAGTCCCCGTTCGGTAGCACAGTCTCGGCCTCCGAGCTAGGCTTCCGCTGCGCGGGGGAGTGGCTTCGCTACTTGGTTTTGCGCGCAGGCGCGCCCGCGCGCTATCACGAACGGACCCTCCGAGCAAGGGCCGCCAGCCTCGTCGGCTCCGTTCCGGCAGGCAAGTTATGGCGCTGGCTTTTGACGGCGCTTGTTCGCCATCTCGGTGGCAAATTCCCTGATGGGGGAGGGCGCATTCCCTGTTCCGGCGGGCGGCGTCGAGGCCCTCCTGGATCGGCTGCCGAGGTCACGCCCGGGCGCGCCGGCGATCGGCAAGGGTCCGCCGGATAAGGAGTAGGGCGCAGTACACTGCTCTTTTCCTGTTTCAGGGAATCCGACAGCTGAGACGAGTTCGCGCATGACTCCGCCCACCGCCAGTGACCCAAAAAAACGGCCCCGTGAAGGGGCCGTTTGATCGTCGCCGGTCCGAACGACCGGCGCACTTGCCGCGACAATCGTCAGCGCAATCCGAAGAACGCCAGAATGGCGAGGATGATGACCACGAGTCCGATGATATAGACGATGTTGTTCATTAAGGCTCCCCTTGAACGGTGTTGCGCGGCGCGGCTTCGCGAGACGACGCCTTCACCGTCGCATCGTTGTTGTATTACTTCTGAACCTTGACGTCGCCCTTCACCGTCTTGACGCCTTCGGTGCCGCGGGCGATGGACATCGCCTTCTCGACTTCGGCCTGCGTCTTGGCCGAGCCGCTCATCCACACGACGCCATCCTTGTCAGTGTCGACGCTGATGTTGGCCATGCTGGCCGGGTTTTCGGCGGCGAGCTTGGCCTTGATCTTGGTCGTGATCATCGAATCTTTCACGAACGTTGCCGGCTTGTTGCGGTCGGTATCCGAGTCTGCCGCGATGGCGACGGGAGCGAGGGCAGCGCCGAGGACAAAGCAAGTGGTAGCGAGAGCAAGTTTCATGGAAGCCTCCAATTGAGTGGAACGGTGAGCATGTTGCCCTTCGGAGCCGCAATTCGGCATCGGACGGCCGCGCAACCTTCGCACCGTGTCTGTCCTACAAGAATGGACCCATGAACGACTGGCACGACGAGCTGCGCCAGCGCCGAAGCGTGATCACGCTGCGTCCCATCGCCATTCCGGTGCTGTGGCTGGCGCTGGCGCTGTCGCTGCTGGTGCATCTGACGGCCCTGTGGGAGTGGCTGCCGCGGCTCGATCCGCTGTTGCCCCAGGCGCCCGGGACGAGCGAGAAGTCGCCCGCGTCGACACCCATCGTGGCCCGGCTCGGCAATCCTCAGCCTCCCGCGTCGGCACCACCGCCGTCACCTCCGCCTGCAGTGGCCACCCCACCGCCGGCGCCGGTCGAGCCCCGGCCGCGCCCGCCGCGCCCTCCGCCGGTCATTGCACGCACCCCGCGGGTCGAGCGTCCAGTGGTGCCGCCGGCGGCGCAGTCGCCGTTGTCGGTGCCACCTCCAGACGTGCCGCCGGCGGAAGCGCGCTTTCCGCCCCCCGCGCCGCCTGTCGCTGCGCCCAGGCCGCCGCCGCCCGAGCCCTCGCCACAGCCGCCCATCGCCGGCGACCTCGCTTCGTACATTGCCTCCCGCCGCCGTGCACGGGGCGCCAGCGAACCCGCGGGCACCGCGGACGGCGCGCCCACGGATACGGAGACCGAGCGCCGCGACCGCATCGTCGCGTCGAATCTCGCGTCGGTGAACACGCGCAATTTCAACGACGGACCGAAGAACTCCGGCGGCGTCTTCCAGATCGTGCGCATCGGGTACGACGACGCCGAATTCGCGTTCTTCGGCTGGAACCGCGACATCAAGCGCCGCGCCAACATGCGGATCGAGGTACGTCGCAGCAGCGACGACGCCGACGTTCGTCACGCGGTCGTGCGCAAGATGATTTCCATCATCCGCGAGTACGAGGTCGAGGATTTCACCTGGGAGTCGCTGCGGCTCGGCCGCAATGTCAGGTTATCGGCCCGGCAACGCGACACCGCCGAGCTCGAGGCGTTCCTGATGCGCGAGTTCTTCGAGGGACCGGCGGCGCGCTAGGTCATGCGGGTGGGTTTGCTCGCGCCAGCACGAACGCGAGCGCGCTGCGCAGCTTCGCCGGCATCAAGGGCTTGTGCAACAGCACGAGGCCGCTGGCCTTGATGCGCGCAAGGTCCTCCGGCGAACTGGCGCCCGAGATGAGCACCGCAGGAACGTCCTTGCCCCATGCGCAGCGCATCTGCTCGATGGCGCGCACGCCGTCCAGGCCTTCGCGCAGCCGGTAGTCGACGAGCAGCGCGTCGGGTGCGGGGCCGTTGCGCGCCAGCGCGATCGCTTCCTCCGCGTCGGCGGCGACGATCGCTGCGCAGCCCCATGTCGCAAGCAGTTCGCGCATCCCCTCGCGGATCGGCGCCTCGTCGTCGACGACGACGATGGTGCGCTGCTGCAAAGGCGTCAGGCGTGCGTCGGCGGGGGTCGCCTGCTCGACGGAGGGCGGCGTGCGCGCCGGCTCCATGCACACGCGAAAGGTCGACCCCCGCCCCGGCGCGGAGTTGAGCTCGATCGTATGGCCGAGCAGATCGCACAGGCGCTGCACGATCGCGAGGCCCAGCCCGAGCCCGTGTGTTCGGTCCCGCTCCGGATTGCCGATCTGGTAGAACTCTTCGAAGATCCGGGCCTGCTCGCCGTCAGGTATGCCGGGGCCGGTGTCGCGGACTTCCACGCACAGGCGGCCACGGCGGCGCCGGCATCCGACGACAACGCCCCCGCTCGTCGTGTAGCGCAACGCGTTGGCGACGAGATTGCGCAGGACGCGCTCGAACAGGACCGGGTCCGAAAGCACGCTGGCCCGCGTGGGGACGACGGCGAGCCTTAGGTTGCGCTCGATCGCTTCGGGCGCGAAGTCATTGGCGATGCGCTCGAACAGCGGATCGATCGGCGTCGGCTGGATGCGCGGCACGATCGCGCCTGCGTCGAGCTTCGAAACATCGAGCAGCGCCGACAGCAGCGTGTCCAGCGACTCGACGGTCGTGTTGATCTTGCGCACCAGCGCAGCGTCGCCGGCGTCGCGGACGCGCTCGTTCAATGCGCCGGCAAACAGGCCGAGCGCATGCAACGGCTGGCGCAGGTCGTGGCTCGCGGCGGCGAGGAAGCGCGACTTCGCGCGGTTGGCGGCGAGTGCGTCGTCGCGCGCCAGCCGTGTTTGCGCGAGCTGTGCGGCCAGCGCGGCGCTCTTTTCGGTGACGCGCTGCTCGAGCTGCGCGTTCGCGCGCTCAGCCACGTTCAGCGCGCGCACGAAGCGGTCGACGAGGATCCAGCCGACGAGCATCAGGAAAGCGAGCGATGCATAGGGAACGAGCCACAACGGCCGGATCTGATACGGGTCCTGCGCAGCCATGAAGTCGTGGACGGCAAACGCCGTCGAGATGGCGCCGGTGACGAACAGCAGCACGCTTTCGGCGTTGCGAATCGCGATCGCGTAGCGCGCGACGGCCGCGAGGGCGACGACGACCATGGCAATGCCGACGAAGCGCGCGACGGTCGTTGCCTCGCCCAGCCAGTCGAGGCGGCTCGACGCGTACAGCAGGGGCGCGAGCGCCAGCGTGAACGCAATCACGAAATTGCGATACGGGCGCCACGTCACGCCGGCGAAGCGCAGGCAGAAGAGGCATAGCAGTCCGACGAAGGCGAGATAGACCACGTGCCACCAGACCGCCCAATGCGGCTGCGGCAGCAGCGGCGCGGGGAGCAGCGACGTCGCGGTGTGCAAGCCCCAGATCATCGCTGCGGAACCGAAGAGCAGGTATGACGGATCGCGCCTGCGCGTCCACAGCACGACGATCAGCAGGCCGACCACGATCATCGTCACGCTGACGAGCGCCGGTGCGACGACATACTTGATGAGGTCCGCGTAGGCCTGAGCGCGGATCGACGAGGCGGGCCCGGTCTCGATCCTGCCGAATGCTCCGACGCCGGGTGCCGCGCTGTAGACGCGGACCGCGATCCGGTTGTGGCCCGCGCGCACGATGCCGTCGGGCAGGACGAAGGCCTGCGACACCTCCCAGCTGCGCGGACGCCGGCCGGTCAGCGCGCCGGTACTGCCGATCGACACGCCGTTGACAAAGACTTCCGCCGGCAGCGTCGTCGTCGTCAGGTAGAGGCCGAAGGTCTGCGTCGGCTCGTCGGCAAGCATCCAGTCGAGCAGATACCACGCCGGACCGGTGAACTCGGGCCGCGTCTCGACCCACGGGTCGGGCAGCGCAATCGCGGTACCGGCGTCCTGCGGCGGTAGGGGCGACTGCGATGCGACGAAGCGCGCGGCGTCGAGCGTTGCGAGGTCGGTCATCGCGTGCGCGGGGAGGCCATGGGTGAACAGGAGCGTCGCGAGGGCGAAGCGGAGTACAACGCACAATGCCTGACGAAAATTCGCGCCGCGCCTTGTACACGGCTGCTTATAATCAGGCGGTCGCGCACCACCGCGCGAAAAGGCGGCATGTCCAATCTCGCACCCGACCTCGTCACGCGGACCATCGCCGTGGCCGACGATCATCCGATCGTGCGCGCCGCGCTGGTCGGCGCGCTGGCGGCGCTCGGACCCGGGCAGCGATTCGTCGAGGCGCACGATGCCGCAAGCACGCTGGCCCTCGTCGACAGGCATCCCGAGCTCGACCTCCTGCTGATGGACCTCGCCATGCCGGGGATGAAGGGGATCGACGCGGTGCGCGAGATCCGCGCACGGGCGCCGGGACTGCCGTTGGCGATCGTCTCGGCGGAGGAGGATGCGGCAACGGTCACCGCGCTTCTCGCGCTCGGCGTGTGCGGTTTCGTGCCGAAATCCGACCCGTCCGGCGTCATCGTCAGCGCGGTGCGGCTGATGCTCGACGGCGGCGTCTACGTGCCGCCGCGGCTGCTGCGCGGCCAGCCACCCGCGCCCGTGGACGCGAGCATGAGCGCATCGGACCGGCTCGGCATCACGCCCCGCCAGCTCGAGGTGGTGCGGCTGCTCGCGCGGGGCGAACCCAACAAAGTGATCGCGCGTCATCTGGGCGTGGCCGAAGGTACGGTCAAGGTGCACCTCCTCGCGATCTTCCGCGCGCTCGGTGTGCGCAACCGCACGGCAGCCGTGCTCGCCGCGCAACGCTATCTCGATTGACGCCACACCTGCCACGGTAGCG
>JBDSND010000115.1:0-14807 GCA_039915505.1 Casimicrobiaceae bacterium | reverse complement strand
GCACCAATTTCCCAATATCCCGATCGCCGACCGTCATTCCGAATTCGTTGTTCATGTGTTGCAGCGCCGGCAGGACGCGAGCGCGCCTTGTTCCAGCGCCATCACGCCAGGCCGCTGCGACAGGCTACCAATTGCTTCCCGACGATGAGCGTGGGCGGCAATGCGTCCAGCCGTTGAGCCAGAACATTGGCTCGGATGGCCCGCTTTGATGCGCGACGATGCGCATCGAGGCAGTGTTGGCTGATTTCGCCGACAGCGGCGAAACGGTGAATCCGTGCTTGTCGATGCCGGAAGTCGACCGGAGGATGGGACCAACGCTGAGGCTTACAGCTTAGTTCAGCTTGGTCTTCAATCAACATACCTCATGCTGGGACCGGCGCTCACGACGGCATCACCAACCGACCGCGTATGCCTCAGTGCGCGGGTCGGCGCCAGCTTGGAGCGTGTGGTTCTCATTGTCGATGACAATAGTGCAGACGCCGCCTAGACGCCAGAACCAGTCCGGCCACCAGTAAACAGTATGCTTTAGCGCCGATAATGCGTCGCCTAGCGCTAGTCCCATGCGCGGCTCAAGATTGATCCGGCCCGGAAAATATTGATGCGGGGCGAATGAATTGGGGAAGCTTTGGCTCATGAAACGCGGTGCCTCGACGGCACTTTGCGGATCCATGCCGAATTCCGTGACGTTCAGGAACACCTGCAGCATGGACTGTGCTTGGCCGTCGCCCCCCGGTGTGCCGATCGGCATGAATGGATGTCCTCCGCGCATGATAAGCGCGGGGCTCGGGGTAAGGCGCGGGCGTTTGCCAGGTGCCACGGACGATGGGTGGTCCGGATCGACGCGGGATTGGCAGCCGCGCGTCGACGGCGTCAGCCCTGTACCTGGCACGACGACACCGTCCCAGCTCGCATCGCTCGGCGTCCCCGAGAACACGTTGCCGTGTCGGTCGACGACGCATGCGTACGACGTGTCCATGGAATCCATTTTCACCATGGAATCCGGAAAAGGCGTCCGTTGCGGTTCCGCAAGCTGGTGCTCGGCGATTGCACGAAGACCGCGTGGATCGCCCGCCGGCGGCATTGTTGGATGGGCCTCTTCGCCGATCAACGACCGCCGCACACCCGCGTACTCCTTCGACAACAATTCATCGATGGGCACGTCCACGAACCGCGGATCGCCGTAATACCGCTCACGGTCGCTATAGACCAATTTGATGGTCTCGATAAGGGTGTGGATGTACTTGGGAGAGTTGTGTCCGAGTGTCCTGAGATCCAC
This sequence comes from Casimicrobiaceae bacterium, assembly GCA_039915505.1. Classification (GTDB taxonomy): domain Bacteria; phylum Pseudomonadota; class Gammaproteobacteria; order Burkholderiales; family Casimicrobiaceae; genus CAIWHR01. The sequence goes on along the minus strand of JBDSND010000115.1, from coordinate 13,531 downwards.
ATCCTCCAGCATATTCAGCATGTGTGGCAATAGCGGGCCTTGGCACCAGGGACCGCAAGCGAACACCTCATAATCCTTGAAGACGGTCGAGACGGGCGGCTCGATAGCGACGCGGAAGGATCCCATGTCCTCCATGCGCAAAAGCCCGCCCTTTTCCTCGTGAAACTTGGTGATGGCGCGCGCAATGTCACCCTTGTAGAACGCGTCACGCGCGGCGCGCAGACCCGCTACCCGGCCCATAGAGGCGCCGGCCCTTTCTTCGTCGATCATATACTGGAGCGTTAGCGCAAGGTCCCGCTGCACGAATCTCTCACCGACTCTTGGCGGGCGGCCATTCGGCAAGTAAATCGCGGCAGTGGACGGATATCGGCGATACGAAGCCTCGTAATCCTTGATCCGCCCGGATAGCGTCGCATGGGTGGCGAAGCCCTCACCCGCCGCGCGAACGGCTGTCGCCGCCACGTCCCCGAAGGACATGGTCCCGTAACGCTCGAGCGCAGTCATCCACGCATCCGGCGCCGCCGGCACGATGCACCGGCCAATGCCTTCCGGGATCACGCCGTTATGTTCGCGTCGAAAATACTCGACCGACGCCAGCTTCGGCCACACACCGAGACCGCTTATCGTCACCACCTCCTGCGTGGCTGCCAGATAGATCATGATCGGCGCCACGCCAGCAGGATTCACCTGCTCAGGTTCGACCACGGCCAACGTGATGATTGCGGCAACCCCGGCGTCAATTGCGTTGCCCCCGGCCTCCAGTACGCTGAAGCCCGCCTGCGCGGCGAGATGATGCCCGGCGGATACCATATGCCGGGATCCCGAGACAATCGGCCGATGGCGCTCATTGAAGCTACCGCGTGGACGTCTTGATAAGGGCGTTTCGTTGATCATGATGGCAATACACTCTTCGCTTTTCTGCTCGGCCTAATCTCGACAATGGAGCGAGAACCACCGATCAGTTTGCCGGCGGCGCCGGCAATAGCCTGATCAAGGAACCAATCCGAACGGAAAACCGACATCGATGGAGGGCCGTTGCGTTACGGGCATTCGAGCCTACCAGCCTACCGCATAGCTCGGGCGTCGCGGGTCCGCACCAGCCGAGATTACGCCCGACCGGGCATCCGCGTGGAGTACGCATACGGCGCCTGCGCGCCACACGAATGCCGGCCACTCGACCACCTGATGGCCGCGCGCAGCGAGGCCATCCCGCACGTCCTGCGGAACCCGGTTCTCCACGTACAGCAGCCCCGGTGAATACGCATGCGGCTCGAACGAGTCGGGAAAGCTGTACGAGGCGAATCGTGGTGCCTCCACGGCCTGTTGGGGATTCATGCCGAAAACGGTCATGTTGAGGAAAACCTGCAGCATCGCTTGCGCCTGTACGTCTCCGCCGGGCGTACCAAAAGGCATCGGGCTGCCGTCCGCCAGGATCGCCAATGCCGGACTGGGCGTAAGCCGCGGCCGCTTGCCCGGGGCGACCGCAGAAGTGTGCGCAGGATCCGCCCAGCTCTGCGACCCCCGGGACGACGGCGCGAGACCCGTCCCGGGGATCACCGGCATGTCGTACGACGGATCGCTAGGCGTTGCCGAGAACACGTTGCCGTGCTTGTCGACGACTGCAACGTAGGACGTGTCGTGCGCTCCCGCCGACGCGCGCTCCGTGGTAGGCGATTGGCGAGCCGACGGGGCGAAACCGGCGATCTCCCCGTAGGGCGGCATGCCCGGCTCGGCCCGATTTGGGCGTAGCATCGCGCGTCGAGTCGCAGCGTGCGCCTCGGACAGCAGCGCGTCGATCGGTACGCTCACGAAGCGCGGGTCGCCGTAGTACTGCTCGCGGTCGGCGAACGCCAGCTTGATGGCCTCGGTCACCGTGTGGGCGTAGTCGAGGGAATTGTGACCCATTGCGGCAAGATCGATGCCGGCGAGAACGTTCAGCATCTGTGGCAGCACCGGTCCCTGGCACCACGGGCCGCACGCGTAGAGATCGACTCCGGCAAATCGTGTCCTCACCGGCGGTTCTATGTCCACCCGGAAGTCGGCCATATCTGTGCGACTCATCAAGCCATCGTTGGCCTCGTGATACGCGACGATGGCGTGAGCAATATCGCCCTCGTAGAACGCGTCACGCGCCGCGCGCAATCCAGCGACCCGCCCATTGGCGGCGGCAGCCCGCTCCTCGTCCACCATGTACTGCAAGGTACGGCCGAGATCCGTCTGAAAAAACAGCTCGCCCACGCGTGGCGGCGTCCCGCCGGGCAGGTAGATGGCAGCGCTGGAGGGCCAAAGTCGGTAGTCCGCGACATGCAACTCGATCATGTCCGACATCAGGCGGTACATCGGAAACCCATGGATCGCGAAGCGGATTGCCGCAGCGGCACAATCGGCGAAACGCATGGTGCCGAACTTCTCGAGCGCCGTGATCCACGCCTCCGGGGCTGCCGGAACGATGGCCCGGAGCAAACCGACCGGAATCCTGCCGCCGAACCGTTTGGCGACGACCTCCGCGGTCGCGGCGCGCGGCCAGGTGCCCAGGCCGCTGATGGTCAACACGTCCCGCGTGCCGGCGCGATAGATCATGATCGGCGCTACGCCGGCGACGTTCACGAGGTCGCTCTGAAGCACCCCCAAGGCGATGCCAGCTGCGACCCCGGCATCCACGGCGTTGCCACCGGACTCGAGGATGGCGAAGGCTGCATGCGCGGCACCGTAATGTCCGGCCACTGCCATGTGGCGAGTACCCATCAGGAGCGGACGGAGGCTATCGATGCCGTCGACGGCCATGGGTTGGGAGATCGAATCGCTGGGCATAAGGAGGTTCCGGTTGGAAAGACTAACTACCCAGTGCCAGCGCCCATCCTACGTCCAGGGCGACGTCCGGGCTACACGTGCGACCGATCGCGGTCGCGGTGCCGCCGCGAGCACGACTTCGCGTCCTTGTGCGACGCTGCGTAGATTGTCTATCGCCTCTGCGGGCCCCGCGGCTCGAGCGGAACCATTGCCTGGAAAGGGGCGGATTCGACCAACCGAGATGTCATCCCTCACGGTCGGCGCGCACCAGGCGGGCAAGTCCGACCAAGCGCTCCATCACCAGAATGAAAACGACGATCAGTGCGACCTGGACCGTAGATGCAGCCGCGACGATCAACTGGTTGCCCGGGAACTGCAGAAATCCCAATAACTCGATCGGCATCGTTGAATAGCCGGGCCCCGTCAGAAAGAGGGCCGCGTTGTTCTCGCCAAACGATACGATGAAGGCAAACAATGCGCCGGCCAGCATGCCCGGCCAGATGAGCGGCATCGTGACGTAATAGAAGGTGCGCAACGGCCCGGCACCGAGACTTTGACCGGCTTCCTCGAGGGACGAGTCGAAGGCCTGCAGACTGCCACTGACCAAGCGGAAGCAATAGGGCGTGCCGATCAGGACGTGCGCCACGATCAGCCCGCTCCACAGTGGCGCACCGAGAACGCGAACGAACAGCAAGACCGCCACGCCCAGGATGATGGCGGGAAAAACCATCGGTGCCACGAAGAGCGCTTGCATCCCGGCGGTTGCGATACCCTTCCGTCGCGCGAGCGCGAGGGCGGCTAGCGTTCCGAGCAACAATGACACCGCTGCGACGAGCAACGCCATCTGGAAGCTGAACAAGAACGATCCCCACAGCCGCTCCGATTCCAAGAAACTTCGATACCAGCGAAGCGAGAGTCCGGTCGGCGGAAAAATGAAGCCATCGACCGGCGAAAACGAGATGCCGATGATGACCAAGATCGGGCCGAGAATCAGCATGAGGCAAAGACCAAACGCTGCATTCAGCAGCAAGCGGCCGACCGTCATGCCCGTGTGCCTCGCACGCGCCGTGGCCGCGTGATGGCCAGGATCACGGCGCCGCCAATGAGTGCCATCAGCAGCAGGACGAAAGAGAGAGCGGCTGCGCGCGGCCACTGGAAGGTGACGACGGTGTCGAAGACGAGGCTCACCAGCATCTTGAAGCGCGGACCACCCAGAAGGCTGATCGTCACATAGGCGCTGAGGGACAGGAAGAACACGATCATGCAACCCGACGCCACTCCGGGACTGGATAGCGGAAGGGTGACGTTCCAGAAGGTCCGCCAAGGCCCGGCGCCGAGAGACTGTGCTGCCTCCGAGTAGGATTTGCTGATGGCGGCCAGGGCATTGGCAATGGAGATGATCATGTACGGGAGCAGAATGGTCAGCAGTCCGACGACCACGGCACTGAAGGAATAGAGCAACGAGAGCGGCGCGTCGATCACCCCGAGGTCGAGCATCAGGGTATTGGCGACACCGCGACGCCCGAGGATGGAAATCCATCCGTAGGCGCGGACGACATTGCTGACCATGAGCGGAAAGAGCAGGATCGCCAGGACCCGAAATCGCCATTTTGGCTCGAACCGGGCAACGACGATGGCGGCGGGATACGCGATGACCAGGCTGATGCCGAGGACGATCACGGTGGCGAGTAGGGAGCGGCCGATGATCGTGAGGTAGAACTCGTCGGTTAGTACGTTGCCATAGTTGGCGAGCGTGAAGCGCTTCTCGTAGAGCTCGGTCTGCGAAGGCTCCAGGAAGCTGACGGCGAACAGGTAGAGGAGCGGCAGCAGGAAGAAGACGACGAAGAAAAGAAGCGGCGGTCCAAGCACCAGGCTGCGCTGTGCCATCCGCCGCCAATCGAACGGGAGGGCATGGTCGCGCAGGTTCATCGCCGGTCCGCGAGCACGATCGTGCTGACTTCGGTCCAGCTGCAACGAATGGCATCGCCCACGCGCAAGCCCAAGTCGCTGCTGACGCGGTTTGGTAGGTGCGCCACCAACGGCTCTTTCCCCGCCATCAGGTAAACGTGGCTCGTGGCGCCGTGATACACGACCGCAGTGACCACCGCTCCAATCCCCCGCGAAGCATCGTGATGCGACAACACGACATTCTCTGGCCGCACCGCGACGAGCACCTTCGAGCCGGCGGTCCTGCCGCCCGCCCGCGCGCCGATACGCCCGGTGCCGAGATCGACTTGCAATGCTTCGCCTTCAACCGCAGCGATACGACCTTCCAGAACGTTGTCCGCCCCCATGAATCGCGCGACGAACTCGGTGCGCGGTTGCTCGAATACGTCGCGAGGCGTTCCGAACTGCTCGATGAGGCCATGGTTCATGACGGCGATCGCGTCGGACATCGTCAGTGCCTCGTCCTGGTCGTGGGTGACGAAGATTGTCGAGATCGCAAACTGTCGTTGCAGGTCCCGGATCTCCACCTGCATTTCCTCGCGCAACTTCTTGTCCAGTGAACCCAGGGGCTCGTCCAGAAGAAGAACTGCGGGTCTGAGGACGAGGGCCCTCGCCAGGGCTACGCGCTGCTGCTGCCCGCCCGATAGCTGGCTGGGGTATCGGTTTTCCAAGGCAGTCAGCTTGACCACTGCCAGCGCTTCGCGCACCTGCTGCGCTGCGAGCGTACGATCGACGCGACGCATGCGCAGTCCGAAAGCGACATTCTCGGCGATGGTCAGATGCGGAAACAGGGCGAAATTCTGGAAGACCATGCCGTAGTCGCGACGGTAGGGAGGCACGTCGTTGACGCGTTGGCCGCGGATCAGGACGTCACCGCTATTGGGCCGCTCGAACCCTGCGACAATCCGCAGGGTCGTCGTCTTGCCGCACCCACTCGGGCCGAGCAGGGAGATGAAGGCGCCTCGCGGGAGGTCCAAGGTGACGTCATCGACGGCGATGACGTCACCGTAGGACTTGCGCACGCCACGCAGCGAAACGTCGACCTCTACCTTGGGGGCGGTGGGATCGCCCCCCACGGCTGCAACGGCATCAGGAGTCGGCGAGAGCAAGCTCAACCTCCGCGAGCCGCCTCCAGGCCTCGGCCAGACTGATGACGAGTTCGACATTCATCAGGCGATGGGGCACCTCGTGGCTGCGTGGGCGGTCGCCGATCAATTCTGGCAGGGCGAGCGTGGCGATGTTGCACCATTGGGACACGATCGCGCGCGTGATGCCGCGCTCTTGCAGGCACGCGGCGAGCGCGGGAATCGCCGCGGCGCGCTGATCGAGGTCGGCAATGATGCCTCGAACGAGGTCGTCGTGCGGATCCGCGCCGACCTGCTGGCCGATGTCGCGGAGCGCAGCCATGACGGCTCGATGAAGGTCGTCACTCGGCTGCCCTGGATGAATCGCGCCTTCGCCATCGTCGCGCAATGGTTCGGGTGGGTCCATCGGCTCGGTCATCAGCATCCGCGCTGCGTTGAGTAGAAGCCGGAAGGCAGGCGCGTCGGTGGACTCGTAGAAGGCCAGCGTTTCCTCCATGACCCGCTTGCCCCGAATCGGCAGATACTTTCGAACATACCCGTCGAGCGCCATGTACTTGCGTACGAGGTCACCCATTTCCGCGTGCGGCGAAAGCAGGATGGCGCGGCCGCGCGGGCCGTCGGCAGCCAGGATCGCCGCGCGCCCGCGCATTTCGCGGTCGAAGAACGAGCGCTCGAGAGGATTGTCGATGAAGAGGCGTCCCGAGAAATTGAGCTCGTGGAACCGGGCCAGTGGCTTGACGCCAGCACCCCAGTCTTCGTAGATGGGGCCATGATAGTAGGGAAGGTCGATCGTTGGGGGCAGGCCGATGCCAAGCAGCGCGTCCTCGATCTTGATCGAGACCACCCCGACGCCCGAGTACAGGTACTCATGGGCAAAGCGCGGATAGGCCGCGGCGGTGCCGGTCCAGCAGGGTCGTCCCATGGACAGGTAGTTGGCCCCGCCGCATGCGCCTATGCAGACGCCGCCGCGATCCAGGAATGCGCGCACTTCGCCATCGGCGCCCGGTGCTTTTTCGCCACGGTCGAGTCCCCACGTCGAAAAACCGCCGGGCAACAGTAAGAAATTGGCGTCGCGCAGGGCACCCGCTGCAATCGACGTGCCGTCCACCAGTCGAAACGGCAGGCCGAGCCGGACCAGGGCAAGTGCCGCGAAGCCGAAATAGGGATAGGCGGAGACCTGGCCGCCGAGGAGTGCCACCCGGGCCGCGGTCAGGCGGCGCGCGTGCTCTGGAGGCTCCGTCCCGTGCCAGGGCTGAACGTCGAGACCCAGCCGCTCGAAGGCCTGCGCGCGAACCCTGGTTCCATCCACCAGATAATCGCCAGGGGCGACGCCGTCCGATGCCTGTGTGCACCACCAGACCGGAACGCCATGGGCTGCGAGGCGACTCGCGGCCATGGCTACGTCGTAGCCGTCGGCGTTACGACGCCAGGTGAGTGATAGCAGGCCGGTCATTCCGACGCTGATTGCCTAGACCATTGCCCGGTTCCAGCGCTCCGTCCAGTCGGCGCGTCGATCGCTCATGAACTCGTGATCGAGTACGATCATCCGCTTCAACTCGTCCTCGGAAAAGAAGGCGCGGGATTTGAGCTTCGGATCCAGTTTGGCCAGCATCTTTGGATTGGAGCCCGGGTAGTTACCCCAGCCGGTGAAATACGGCTGGATATCGGGGTCCATCGCCAGGTTGATCCACCGCTCGGCCCACTCCCGGTTCTTGGAGTTCTTGGCGATGCCGTAGCCCCAGCTGATTTCGATTGCACCTTCCTTGGGGAACACCCAATCCACCTGAGCGCCCTTATCCTGAATGGTGTAGGTCTGCGACTTGTAGAGCAGCCCGATCAGCGCGTCACCGCTCTGCAGGCTATTCATGATCGTATCGGTGTCCTTGGCGACGATCGGCTTCAAGTCGGCCAGCTTCTTCAACATTGCAAATCCCGTTTCGGCATCCTTCGCAGACTTTCCCTCGGCCAGGGCACCGATCACCACCGGATAGAGTCCGATGGTATGCGTGACGTCGGGGATGACGATGCGTCCCTTGAATTCCGGGCGCCACAGGTCGGCCCACGAGGTCGGCGGATTCTTGATCTGGCGGTTATAGGTGATGCCCAGAGCCGAGAAGTAGCAGGTCACCCAATGCGGGTGCACCATCTTTGGGTACACGTCTTTCAGGTTGCTGAGGTTTGGCGAATTCCGGTCCAGGGGCTCGAGAACACCCTGCTTGATCGCCAGCGGGAACAATCCGTCGCCGATATTGAGCACGTCATAGGGTTGGTCATTCAGGCTGAGCTTGAGCTTGGTGATTCGCTCCACAGGACTCGAGCCGGTATCGAGCACCGTCTTCACGCCGTAGCGATCGAGGAAGGGCTTGTTGATGCCCTTCTCGACAGCCTCTGCGTTGAAGCCGCCCCAGGTCATGACCACGATCTTGTCAGGCTTGGTTTGCGCCGATACCGGATCAACGCGACCGACGACGGACGCCGAAGCCGCCGCCAGTGAAGCAGTCAAGAATTCACGCCGTTTCATATTCGCTCCTCGCTGTTGACGGATCAATCTTGACGGCTCAGAAATTTGAAGTCAAGGCGTATCCTGATGGGATGTTGCGAGTTCGTGATCTGTCCGGTTCTGTAGCACGTCACTTGTCCAGTTGTCATAGACGCCCAAAGGGGAGTGGCAGATGCGACGGACGGCGTTGTTACAGGAAATCCGAAAGAGGCGATTCGAGGAAGCGTATTTTAGGGTGGAGCGGCGGGCGGCTGACGCAGGAGGAAGCCGCCCGGGTGCCCTGCCAAACAATCTATCGCAGTTTGTTCATCCAGGCCCGCGGGGTCCTCAAGTGGGAATTGATCGACCATCTTCGCTCTCGGCGGGTCATGCGGCGCGCCAAGAACGCCAACACCGCGGGTCAGTCGAGAAGACAAATCGTTGACGCGATCTCGATCCGGGAACGCCCAACTGAAGTCGAGGTCCGTGCGATCCCCAGTCACTGGGAGGTGCCTCGAAGAACACTCATATCGCAGCAATACCCTGGCCGAGCGTCATTCGCGTTCCACCATGCTCGTTGAGGTCAAGGGTAAGGATTCCGACTACATGGGTAACGCAACGAGCTGGCACCCCCCTCGCGGGCAGGGGAGTCGGCCAGTACGTCCGCATCGACAGCCGCCGTTGCAGGCACGTTGGCCGCCCAGTCTATCGGCGCGCGTAGCGATCAGGGGAGAGCAACGGCATTGCAAACGGCGGCGTCTCGCCCGCCAGGACCTGGGCGACGAGCCGGCCGGTGATCGGCCCCAGGCTCATCCCCATCATGGCGTGGCCGGTGGCGATCGCGAGATTGCCGCATGCCGTGGTGCGCCCGATGTAGGGCATGCCGTCCGGGGAGCACGGACGCAGCCCGCGCCAGGGCACTACGCCGTCGAAATCCGAGAGCTCAAACTCCGGGTAGTACTGCGTGGCGGCCTTGGCGATGCTATGCACGCGGATCGGATTGATGCTGTCGTCGAGACCGGCGATCTCCATCGTGCCGGCAAAGCGCAACGCGTCGCCAACGGGCGTGACTGCGACCCGCGCCTCGGTCAGGATGGCGCAGCGTTGCGGCAGTTGCCGCGGCCGGGGGAGGGTCAGGCTGTAGCCCTTGCCGGCCTGCATGGGCAGGGCGAGGCCGATGGACCGTGCGAGTTGCGACGACCACGAGCCGCCACAGAGCACGAATTCGTCACCGTCAATCGCGCCTTGATCGCGCGTGGTCAACGCCCGGATCGTCCGACCCTCGAGGTGCCAATCCGTGACCTCAGTGTTCCAGGCGAACGTGGCGCCGGACGCGTCGAGCGCGTCCTGCAACAGGCTCATGAAACGATCGGGTGCGAGGTGACCATCGTCGGGAAAGAGCACTGCACCGGCCACCGCCATGCGCACGCCGGGCTCGAGGGCCGCGACTTGCGCGGCGTCGAGCACCTCGGCGGTGATGCCGAGGGACCGCGCAAGCTCCGCGTTATGCGCCTCCTCGTCGAGGCCATGCGCGGTCTGGCATAACATGAGCGAGCCGTGCTGTACCAGACCGAAATCGCTTCCCGGCAATGCCGCCAACTCCTCGAAGCACGCCCGGCTTGCGAAACTCAGGTCACGCAGCAGCGGCGCCGCGCGGCGAACGTGCGCTGGTGTCGCCGCGCGCCAGAACTTGAGGCCCCAATCGAATAGATCGCCGGACAGTCGCGGCTTCACGTAGAAGGGCGACGCCGGATTCCACATCCACTTGAGACCCAGCGCGACCATGCCGGGCGCGGCCAGGGGCACGAAATGGCTCGGCACGATCATCCCCGCGTTCTGGAACGAGCAGCCGTCGCGTATCGGAGCGTTACGATCGACCACGGTGACGTGCCAGCCGCGCTGGACGCAGTAGTACGCCGTCGACAGCCCGATGACGCCGCCGCCGACGATGACGACATGCTTCGCCACGCTAGCGGATGCCGTGCGCGAAGGGGTCGCGCTCGTCCAGGATCAACCGGGCCTCGGCTGTCACGAAGGCCCTGCCGGTGACGACGGGCGCGATGCGCGCGGCGGCCCGGTCCTGCCAGCGATAGGTGCCGGCGAAGGTGCTGCCGATGAGGCTCTCCTGGTACCACGGCTCGCCTTCACCCAGCTTGCCGTCGGCGGCGAGACAGGCGAGCTTGGCGCTCGTGCCGGTGCCGCACGGCGAGCGGTCGTAGGCCTTGCCAGGACAGAGCACGAAGTTACGGGCGTCGGCTCCGGGCGTCATTGTAGGGCTGAAGAGCTCGACGTGGTCCACGTCGGGAAAGCCCTGGGTGTTGAGCGCGGCGCGCACCCGCGTGCAGTAATCGGTGAGCGCGTCCACGTGTTCCCGGGCGAGATCCCGGCCGTGCTCGCCGACTAGGAAGAACCAGTTGCCGCCCCATGCGACGTCGCCCGTGACGGTTCCCAGCCCGGGGACATGCACGCCCACGGCCTTGGCTTCGCGCCAGCTCACCACGTTCGCGACCGACACGTCGCCGTCCGGGTGGAGCGTTGCGGTGACGGCGCCGACCGGCGTATCGATCGTGTGCTCGCCCGGACCGATGCGGCCAAGATAAGCGAGCGTCGTCACGAGTCCAATCGTGCCGTGGCCGCACATGCCGAGATAGCCGACGTTGTTGAAGAAGATGACGCCCGTAGCACAGTGTGGGTCCTCGGGTGGCACTAGCAACGCGCCGACCACGACATCGGAGCCGCGCGGCTCCATGGCGATGGCCGAGCGCAGATGATCGAACTCGCGGTGGAACCGCTTGCGGCGCCCGGCCAGCGGCCCGCCGCCGAGATCGGGCCCACCCGCGACCACGACACGCGTCGGCTCACCGCCCGTGTGGGAATCGATGACTTGGATGAAATGCGCGGTCATGGATTGCTCGTCCGGCGCCAGGCGGCGTGGACCGTGGTTTCAGGTTGTGAACATCGGCCAGGTATCGGACAGCCGGTAGCCACCAGGCCAGGGGTCGTCCGGATCGAGCATGTGCTGGTGCGTCCCGGTGATCCAGGCGCGGCCTGACAACGACGGCACGATGCCCGCCTTCGGCCCGACCGCCACTTCCGCTTCGATGCGACAGTGGAACTCAGAATCGATGAGCGAGCGGCCGATGAAGCGGTCGCCCGTTCTCAGCAGGCCCTTGGCATGCAGCACCGCGAGCCGCGCCGAGCAGCCTGTGCCGCAGGGGGAACGGTCGATCTTGCCCGGACGGATGGCCACGGCATTCTTGCCGACCGCCACGCCGTCGACCCACTCGAGCGGTGCGGCGAACTGGCAGAACGAGATATGGCTCCAGTCCGTCAGAATTGGGTGTCGGAAGCCGAGTTGCTCGTCGGCCGCCCGTGTGATCCTCAATCCGGTCTCCGCGAGCTGCCGCGCCTCGTCGGTCGCTAGGGTGAACCCCAGGGCGTGTGCGTCGACCAGCACGAAGCTGTCCCCACCGTAGGCCGTATCGACGGTGAGGGTGCCGAGTCCGGCGACTTCCAGCTTGGCGTCGAGGCGGTCGGCGAACGACGGTACATTGCGGACGGTGATGCGCTCGGCCTTGCCGTGGCGGCACGTCGCCGTGATCTCGACGATGCCGCCGGGGGCTTCGAGGGCGAAGCGCGTCTCCGGTTCGATCATTGGCACGACGCCGGTGTCGAGCAGCACCGTCGCGACGCAGATCGAGTTCGAGCCTGACATCGGCGGGGTGTCGGCGGGCTCCATGACGATCCATCCGATCGCGGCGCGGGGATCCTTGGCCGGCACGAGCAGGTTGACGTGGCGGAACACGCCACCGCGCGGCTCGTTCAGCACGAAGTTGCGCAAGGTCTCGTCCGCGGCGATGAAGCGCGATTGCAGCCAGAGCGTGTCGCCGGGGGGCGGCGCGACACCGCCCACGATGACATCGCCGACTTCGCCCTCAGCGTGGCAGCTCACGACATGCACGATCGTGGACGTGCGCATCTCGTATGCCGCCGTAAGCCTCTAGCGCCCGTCGACGACCAGCACCGGGTCGCCGAGCACGTCGAAGCGTGGCGTGATGCCCAGCCCCGGGCGGTCTGCGGCAGTCATCCGGCCGTCGACGCGCCGGGGCGCGCCATCGGCAATGGTTACCGTGCCGTAGCTGTTGAAGTCCGTCGCCGAAAAACAGAATTCGGCAGGCGTCGAGCGCGCCAGGTGGGCGATCGCCGCGGTCACGATGTCGCCACCCCAGGTGTCCTCGATGGTCATCGGGACACCGGCGGCGACGCAGAGATCGCGCATCAGCCGGGCCTTGGTCAGCCCTCCGACCTTGGAGATCTTGAGATTGATCACGTCCATCGCATGCTCGGCGAGGCCGCGCACCAGCACGTCGGTGCCGGTGATCACCTCGTCGAGCACGAACGGCAAACCCGTCCGGCGCCGGACCGACAGGCATTCCTCGTACGTGGGGCAGGGTTGCTCGATGTACACATCGACGTCGCGGACGGCCGCGACGACGCGAGCGGCCTCGTGCATCGTCCAGCCGGTGTTGGCGTCGGCGACCAGGACATCACCGGGCTCGAGGATCTTCCGGCAGGCGTGGATGCGGGCGATGTCGTCGTTGGCGTCGGCGCCGACCTTGAGTTGGAACTTGCGATAGCCGTCGTTCCGGTAGCCCGCGATATTGCGGGCCATCTCGTCGGGCGGCAGCTGCGAGATCGCCCGATAGAGCACCACGTCGCCCTGCTCGCTGCCGCCGAGGAGCTGGTAGACCGGCAAGCCTGCAACCTTGCCGAGGATGTCCCAGCAGGCGACGTCGACGGGGGACTTCACGTAGGCGTGGCCGCGCAGCACGGCATCCATATGCCGGTTGAGCACGCCGAGCTCGCGTGGATCCATGCCGATGAGCTTGGGCGCGATCTCGGCGAGCCCCGCGCGCACACCGGCGGCGTACGCCGGTAGGTACGCGGAGCCCAGCGGGCAGCACTCGGCATAGCCGGTGATCCCGGCGTCGGTCTCGACCGCGACGACCGTGGCGTCGAACACGTCGATATAGTTGCCGTTCGACCAGCTGTAGCGGCCTTCCTTGAGCGGCAGATCAACCTGATACGCACGGATAGAAGTTATCTTCATGGTGAGAATCTCCTTGATTGGCATAAAATCCGGGCGCGGAAGGATCGCGACCACCTATAACTATCATATTTGATCAGATGAGCGCTGCCTACGCAACTCCTCGAGCCTCGACGGTTGGCT
>JBDSND010000015.1:0-3491 GCA_039915505.1 Casimicrobiaceae bacterium | reverse complement strand
ATCCGCGGTCCGATCGACCCCAACTATCCTGGTCTTCCAGGTCCGATCGAGCTGGTTCTCCTGCAAACGGAGAACTTCGGCGACCTGCGCACATCGGGCTTCGACGTGGGATTCAAGTGGCGCGCGCTGGCGACGTTGTTCGGGCGCTTCGGCTTCGGCCTCGACGGCACCTACGTGAGTACGTTCTCGATTCCCGGCTTCGGCGAACTTGCCGGGAACAACAACGGTCCCTACGCCATCCCGCGCTGGCGCCACTATGCGTCGGCCGACTGGAACTACGGCCCCTGGTCGGCGACGCTGGCGCAGGTCTTCCAGAACGGTTACGACGAGGTCGATACCCGATATTGCGATGACATGGGTTGCCCCACGCGCCGCGTCGGTTCCTACAGTGTATGGAACGTGCAAGGGCAGTACACAGGTCTCAGGAACACAACGCTCACGGTCGGCGTAAAGAACCTGTTCGATCGCGATCCGCCCTGGGTGCTGTTTCCTCAGCTCGGATTCGACGGCGGGTACGCGGATCCGCGCGGCAGGACGTTCTACGCGCGGCTGGCGTACGCATTCCGGTAGGTGGCGCGGTGAGCTCCGTCGCCAATCCGACGGCGCCCGCGCGCCCCCGTGAGGTACTCCGGTCGGCATCGCCACGCACGCGTCCCCTGCTGGCGCGCGGCGCGCTGATCGTCGCTATCGTTGCAGCAATCGATTCGCTGCGCGGATCCGTCAAATATATTGTGACCGAGCCCTTGGACATCTGGAGCATGCACATGCTCGAGACCTTCGCCTTGGTGCTCTTCATTGGCATTGCGATCCTCTTTGCCGTCGCGCTCGCCGTCCGCCGCTATCCGCATCATGGCCTGCGTCAATACGTCGCGGTACTCGCCTCGGTCGCCATCGCTGCGGCCGTCGCGGATCTCGCTGCCCGGGCGCTCCACGCATGGATGTTTGAGGTGCCGCTCTGGGAAGACTCGCTCGACGAATTCGCGCTCGACTTTATCGCTTTCTGGGCGCGCTACACCGTACTCGGCATGCTGATCGCAGGCGCGTGGCTCTACGTGCGAGCACAAACGGAGCAAACCGACGCGTTGAAGCAGATCGCGATCGATACGGCACGCATGGACCAGCAGGTCGCCGAGGCGCGACTGCAGGTGCTCGAGGCGCAGATCGAGCCGCACTTCCTGTTCAACACGCTGGCGCACGTGAAGCGCCTCTACGCGAGCGACCGCGCGAACGGGGCCAGGATGCTGCGCAACCTCAAGGACTACCTCTCCGTCGCCCTGCCGCAGATGCGTGAAGCGGAGTCGACGCTGCAGCGGGAGCTTGAACATGTGAGGGCGTACCTGAACATCCAGCACATCCGGATGGGTCGGCGACTTGCGTTCGCGCTGGACCTGCCGGAGGCGCTGCGCAACGTACGCATGCCGCCATTGATGATCCTCACGCTGGTCGAGAACGCCGTCAAGCACGGACTCGGCCCGGCGCGCGCCGGCGGGCGCATCGACGTTCGCGCTTCGGCCGAGGACGGCGTGCTGCGCGTCGAGGTCGCCGACACCGGCCAGGGTTTCGCTCGATCGACCGGCGGCGGGACCGGCCTCGCGAACATCCGGTCGCGACTCAAGGGACTGTTCGACAACACTGCCGGGCTGACGCTCGCTTCGAATACCCCGCACGGCGTCGTCGCGACGCTTACGCTTCCCTGCCAGCCGACGACACCACGGGGACCCCTTTCATGAGCGACGCCGCAGTCGATTGGACCGGGCGGAACTTCGGCGCGTTCGTCTGGGAAGCGCTGCGCGGAATCACGCGCCGCCAGGTCTGTGCGGCGTTGATCCTGGGCGTATTCACGTTGATCTTCACGGCCCTGATTCACGCCGGCCCGTTTCTGCAGTTCTGGGCGACCTCGCCGCTGCTGGTGCTGAGCGCCGTGTTCGATTGCCAGATCAGGGCGCTGACCTTGCTCGCCGCGGTCGTCGTCGCGGACCGGGCGGTCGACGCGGGCGCGCGTCGCGGCTTCGCGTACGTCACCGCGGCGCTCGTGGGCTGTCTGATCGGGGTTGCGCTGGGCGAAACGTTCAATCTGCTGTGGAGGGCGTGGTGGGATATACAGTTCCCCAGAAACCGGCCCTGGCTGCATGGCACGGCACTCTGGTTCTACTTTCCCACCTATGCGTTTACGCAGTGGCTGCTGATGGGTGCGCCCGCCGTTTTCTTCTACGCCGATCGGCGCGCCCAGAGAAAGACAGGGGCGTTTCTGCAGGCCGCCGAGTTCGAGCGCATTCGTCGATCGAAGCTCACCCTCGAATCCCGGCTGCAGGCGATGCAGGCGCGCGTCGAGCCGCAGTTCCTCTTCAATACGCTGGCGCAGGTGGAGCGCCTCTACGAGCAGGATCCCGTCCTCGCCGAGCGGATGCTCGACGATCTCATCGCCTATCTGCGCGCTGCGATGCCGCTGATGCGTGACACGTCGTCGACCGTCGCGCAGGAGGTCGAGCTCGCGCGTACCTACCTCGACATCGTGAAAATACGCCTGGGCAACCGGCTCGCCTTCAACATCGAAGTACCGCCGGAAACGGGCGACGTGCGCATGCCGCCAATGATGCTGCTGCCACTGGTGGACCACGCGATTGTCCATGGGCTCGAGCAAAGCCGGGCGGGGGGCACCATACGCATCGAGATCGCGGTCGCCACCGAGCGCCTGCGGCTCTGCGTCGTCGACAGCGGCGCGGGATTCGTCAACGAGGCGGACGGCGCCGGCCTCGGCAGCATTCGCGAGCGCCTGGCGGCGCTCTACGGCGACAACGCGACGTTCAAACTGCATGCCCACGTCGCCGGCGGCACGGCGGCGGAGCTGGAGATACCGTGCGAGATCGCCGCCGCCGACGCGATCTTGCCAGACCGCTGGGCGGAGACGGGGAACGCCTGACGCCGGCTCTCGATTCGGCTCAATACAGCCTGGCGGCGCGGGCCAGCAGCGCAATGACTGCACCGTTGCTCGCCAGCATGATGCCCGACAGCCACAAACAGGTTCTGCATCTGGCTGGACTTGACTTCGGCCTTGATGTCGGCGCGCATCGCATCCAGCTTCGCGTCGAATGAGTCGAACCTCGCATCGATGACGCTCATCCTGTTTTCGAAAACCGGCACGGTCAGGAGATCGACGGCGTCCTGCGCAATATCGATCGCATTGACTATTTCTTCGGCGGTGTAATTCGCATCCTTGCCTGTCGCTTTCAGCGAGGCCAGGAGCTTGAACGTGTCGAGGACGTTGGCGGACATCAGCGTAACCGGGCCGCCGCCGGACAGCGAGCCTACGGTGATCGAATCATAGCGCGCTTGTCCGCCGGCGCCAGATCATCCGTTCGGCCGAGGATGCGCGACGCGCCAGGACCCGACCGGACCGCGTTCAGGTTCGCGATTCGCCGTGATACAGCCGCACCGTGTGGCGCGCGTCGGCGAAGAACAGCGCTCGCTCGGCCAGCAGGCCGACGAGATTC
>JBDSND010000188.1:0-10197 GCA_039915505.1 Casimicrobiaceae bacterium | reverse complement strand
AGCCGCCCAGGAGTTCCCGATGGATTTAGTCGGGTAAGCGCGACGAACTCCTGGTACGGGACGCGGCTTCGAGGGACAGGCTTCGATTTCAAAACCAGAGCCGCCGTTCCGCGCATCCCCCGCGCGATGGATAGCGCAGCAAATCCTGCGGAATCGCGGCGCGGTTCTAGGCCCCGTCGGCCGCGATGACCCCGATCTACGCCAAGAGCGGCGACCCCGCATCGCCGTTGGCGGTTGCGCCCCATGGGTTGCCCGCCTCGAGCGCTCACCGCAAGCGGACAACGTAGTCGCAGGGCATGGTCGAGACGCACCATGAGCGCCCTTGACTGGTGTCCCTGACGATAGCGAGCGCCCACTCACGCTGGCCGGCTCGGATTCGCATCGATCTCCCGACCGAGCCGCATCCTCCCGATGGCCGGCCTCGGAAGGGCGCACACCCATCTGCGATCGGACGTGGCCGGACCGATCTGGTCGCCGCATCCCGACCCACTCAGCCGAGCAACGCGTCGACGAAGTCCTTCGCCACAAACGGGCGCAGGTCATCGATGCCTTCGCCGACGCCGATGAAGCGCAAAGGAATCGGCCGCTCCTTGGCAATGGCGCAGACCGTGCCGCCCTTGGCGCTGCCGTCGAGCTTGGTGAGGATGAGCCCCGTGAGGCCGAGCGCCTCGTCGAAGGCCTTGACCTGGGCCAGGGCGTTCTGGCCAGTGTTGGCGTCCAGGACAAGGAGGGTTTCATGGGGCGCGGAGGGGTCGGCCTTGCCGATGACCCGGCGGACCTTGCGGATCTCGTCCATAAGATGCAGCTGGGTCGGCAGCCGGCCCGCCGTATCGGCCAGCAGCACGTCGATCCCCCGTGCCCGCGCCGCGCCGATGGCATCGAACATGACCGCCGCGGGATCGCCGCCGGCCTGCGACACCACCGGGACTCCGTTGCGATCGCCCCAGATCACGAGTTGCTCGCGGGCCGCGGCCCGGAAGGTGTCGCCCGCCGCGAGCATCACGGTCCGCTTCTGGTCGAGGAAATAGCGCGCCAGTTTGCCGATCGACGTGGTCTTGCCGGCCCCGTTAACGCCTGCGATCATGATGACGAAGGGCCGGGCGTCGGACAGTACCAGCGGCTTCTCGAGCGGCGCGATCAGGTCCAGCACCGCAGCCTTGAGCAGCGCCCTGGGGTCGGCCGTGTCGCCCGATTTGCGATAGCGCGTGCGCAAGTCCTCGAGGAGATGCTCGGTGGCCGCCACGCCGACGTCGGCGGTGAGCAGCGCAGTCTCGAGCTCCTCGAGCGTTTCCTCGTCCAGCACGCGTCGGGTGAAGACCCCGGTGAGTGCCCCGGCGAGTTTCTCGCGCGATCGGCCGAGTCCCGCGCGCAAGCGATCGCTCCAAGATAGCTTCTCGCGGCCGCCATTGGCCGCAATGGTCTCGCCCGGATCCTGCACGATAGGCTCGGACGCCGGGCGCTCGCGCGACCCGCCCGACCGGGCAAACGGATTCCACGAGGGCGCGGGTTCCTCGGGCACGACCGAGGGCGCTTGCTCGCCGGGCGACGGCAAGTCGGTAGAAATCGGCGGCGCCGCTGTGCGGGCGAAGGGCGCGGCGACCATCGAAGGATGGCCGGCATCCGCGTCTCGCATCGGCGTCAACGGCAGGCGCGCCAGGGATTCCGGGGGGGCGTCGCGATCCGCGTCGGCGGGCTTGTCCGCGGCTGCACCAACGTTGGGTGACCCGGCCGGGGTCGGGAGGGGTCGGGTTTCGGGGACGGCTGTACCCGCTGCAGCTTCGGAGTCGTCCGCGAACGCCTGGTGATCGGCGCTAGGCGGCCGGGCGACCTGGCTCACCTCCTCGGAGGGTGCGGAAGGGGGCGCGGCAGGGGTTCCGTCCTGGGGCGCCGGCGGCGCCTCGGCCTTCTTGCGTCGAAAAAAATCGAACATGGGATGCGGGCTGGCCGGCGGCGCCCGGCGGGGGCTTCATGGGCGGGGGGAATCGGTAGGCCTATAATTTTACCCGTACCGCCATTGTCCCCCGCTGGCGCCGCAGTCGTTACCCTGACTTGCCGACTCCTTCCGCCAACCGCGTCCGCATCATCGGCGGCTCCCTCAGGGGGAGGATCGTTCGCTTCCCACCCCTTGCAGGCGTGCGTCCGACCCCCGACCGGGTACGCGAGACCCTGTTCAACTGGCTGGGACAGGCGCTCACCGGGCAGCGAACGCTCGAGCTTTTTGCCGGAACGGGCGTGCTGTCGCTCGAAAGCCTTTCCCGGGGCGCGGCGCTTTCGGTCGCCGTCGACGCGGACCGCCGGGCCATCGAGGCCTTGCGCGCGACGGCCCAGGCCTTCGCGGTCGGCGGGCTGGAGCTCCACGTGACGCAGGCCCGGCCACACCTCGCGCGGGAGAATCGGCTGTTCGACGTGATCTACCTGGACCCGCCGTTCGCCGACGCGCCGTGGTCGTGGCTACTTCCGGCCTGCGAGGCACGCCTCGCCGCGGATGGAATCATCTATGTGGAGTCACCCCAAGCGATCGAGCCCGCGCCGGGGCTCGTCCTGCACCGGCATGCCCGCGCCGGGCAGGTGCATTATCATCTGTTGGCGCGCGGCGCCTGACCGCGCATCGCCCGTCATCCCATGCCCAAGGTTGTCTATCCCGGCACGTTCGATCCGTTCACGCGCGGTCATGAAGATCTCGTGCGCCGGGCGGCGAACCTCTTCGGCAGCGTCGTGGTGGGGGTCGCCGACAGCTCGTCCAAGGCGCCCTTCTTCACGAGCATGGAGCGGGTGGACATGGTACGGGAGGTCATCGGCGACCTTCCGAATGTCGACGTCGCGGCATTTTCCTCGCTGCTGATGGATTTCGTGCACGAGCGGGGCTCGCGGATCATCCTGCGCGGCTTGCGGGCGATCTCGGATTTCGAGTACGAGTTCCAGATGGCGGGCATGAACCGCCACCTCTTCCCGGAGGTCGAAACCCTGTTCCTGACGCCGGGCGAGCAATACATGTTCATCTCGTCCTCCATCGTGCGCGAGATTGCGAGGTTCGGCGGCGACGTATCGCAGTTCGTGCATCCTGCCGTGCACAAGCGACTGCGCGACAAGGTGGCGGCGTCGGGCCGTTGAGCCGACGCCCCGGCGCGCGCGCGTCGGCGCAGGCGAGTCCGACGCGGTCGGTCCGGGGCGGCCCGGCACATCGCACGCGGTCGTCCCCGGTCAAGCGACCTCGTTACCCGTTGCGCGACCTCCATCGACCTTCGATTTCAAGCGGAGCGGCGCCATGGCGCTGATGATCACCGACGAATGCATCAATTGCGACGTATGCGAGCCGGAGTGCCCGAACGGCGCGATCTCGCAGGGTTTGGAAATCTACGTGATCGATCCGGCGAAATGCACCCAATGCGTGGGGCACTTCGAGACACCGCAGTGCGTGGAGGTTTGCCCAGTCGACTGCATCCCCGTGGATCCGGATCACGTCGAGTCCCCCGGTGCGCTGCGCCTCAAGTACGAGGGCCTCATGGCGGAGGAGGGAGGCGATTCCGCAGTCCGCAGCGAGGGTGTCGCCACGTTCCCGCTCCCTGAGGTTCCAGCGCCCACCATCAAGTCCTGAGGCCAGGACGCACCGCGCGTCGGGAAGGTGCTTGGTCGCGTGCGGACCGCCTTTGTCTGTGCGGCGCGCCGGGCCCTATGGCGGGTGCGGTGGGAACGTCTAGAAATTGGCGGCCAGCGGCAACAGGGCTTCGGGCTCGAGCAGCGCCTCGATGGCCTCGAGTTCCCGGGCGAGCCCGCCGAGCTGGCCGACCAGTGCCTCGTCCGCCTCCTCGAGTTCTGCGAGGCGACCTTCGAGCTCGTCACTGGCGCGGTAGATCCGCTTCAGTCCGTCGAGTCGCCGCTGCAGCAGCACCCGGTGTTCGCGTACCTGGGTCTCCAATGGCGACATCACCGCGCGCACCCAGCTCTCGAGATCGCGATTGGCCACCTTGTAGACGTGCCGCACGCGGGAGGCGATCGTCTCGAAGAACCTCTTCATCAACGAGAACTTGGCGTGGCTCACCATGTTCCAGAGCGTGTTGAACTGGGTGTTGTAGGCGCGCTCCAGACGGTCGATCTCCTTCTGGTAGCGGAGCATCGAGAAGGGCGGGGGCGAGAGGCGCTCGAGGCCGTACTCCTTGGCGAACTGCGCGTACATCGCCTGCATGAGCTCGTGGAGGTCGGCGCTCTTGGTCGAGGCCTGATCGAAATCGCCCCGGATCGCGGTGAAGAACGCGTTCATCGCCGAGCGCATGCCGCGGGTGAACGGCGACGACTCGATCTCCCGGCGGGTGCGGCCTGCGTTGGCCCGCAAAGCCTCCATGCCGATGTGGTCGAAGAGTGCGTTGGTCTGCGCTGTCAGGACGTTGCGCAAGGCCGTGAAGCGCTGCAGCCCGCGGTCGAAGACCTCCTTCTCCTGCCTGACGCGCTCGACCATGTGGCCGACGACGTCGGCGTTCTTGCCCCGCAGCGCCCGCAGTTCCGCGAGTTCCTCGGCAATACCCGACTCGCGCCCCTCGAGGGTCGCCCGCACGCTGGCCGCGAGTGCGCGGATCTCCGCCCGCGTCGCGGCACCCACGATCTCGCGCTTGGCCGGGATCAACTCGTCGGAGAGCGCGGCCTCGAGCGCTGGCAGGCGGCTCCGCGCAAGCAGTGCATCGTCGCCATTGACCCGCGCCACCAACCCTTTCTGGGCCGAGACGCCGAAGACCTGGGCTTCGGGCACCCCCAGGATCGTGGCCGCGCCGCGCATCTGCCGCGCGATCTCAGCATCGACCGCCTCGGGCGCCTTGAGCTCGTCCCAGAGCCCATCGATCTTGTTGAGGACGACCAGGCGGCCGGCGTTGCGATCCTGTTCCGCGCCGGCGAGATGCTTGTTCCACACGTCCAGGTCCGACTTGGTCACGCCGGCATCGGCGGCGAGGATGAACAGGACCGCGTGGGCGTTGGGCAGGAGCGACAAGGTGAGCTCGGGTTCCGCGCCGATGGCGTTGAGCCCGGGGGTGTCGAATACAACCAGCCCCTGCTTCAGTAAGGGATGCGGGAAGTTGATGATCGCGTGTCGCCACACCGGGATGTCGGCCTGGCCATCGCTTGTGATGAAACCCGCGGATTCGGCCTCGTCGTGCAGGCCGAGCTCTCGCGCCACCGTCACCGCAACGCGCTTCACTTCGGAAACACGGGCTAGCGCGGCGCCCATGCGTTCGGCCGACGAAAGATCGAGGGGAATGTCGACCCACTCGTCCGCGTACGCCTTGAGCTCGGTGACCGAGGATTCTTTGAGTCGTGTCTCGATCGGCAGCAGCCGGATCGACGGCAGTCTCGATACATCGTACAGGAGCTCGGTCGGGCACATCGTCGTGCGTCCTGCCGACGATGGCAGGAGTCGCTGGCCGAAATCCGCGAAAAAGATGGCGTTGATGAGCTCGCTCTTGCCGCGCGAGAATTCCGCCACGAACGCCACCACCAGCTGATCCTCGTGCAAGCGCTCGACGATCTGCGCTACCTTGAGGTTGGTCTCCGCGTTGGCGAGGTCCTCCTCGGAAAGCCAGGCGTGGAGCGCTTCGATCCGGACGGATAGCCGGCGGCGCCAGTCACTGTAGGCTTCGAATCGTTGAGCCAGCTCGCGGGGACGCGCCATGCAGGTACCTCGGGACGGTCGGTTCGCGACGCAATCTATCACGCCGTGCCGACCATTACGGCGCAAAGCACAGCGGCAATCGCCCCCATCCGACTAACGCTGGCATTTCGGGCAATAACCGGTCGCTCTCCCGCCGAGGCGCAGCGCCTTGATCGGCGTGCCGCAGATCTTGCAAGGTGCCCCGTGCCGGCCGTACACGTGGGTGTCGAGCTGGAAGTAACCCGGCTCACCGGCGCTGTCGACGTAATCGCGCAGGGTGGATCCGCCCCTGGCGATCGCCGCCTCGAGGGTCTGGCGAATGGCGTCGACGAGTCGTGAGATTCGGGGGCGCGACAGGCGTCCCGCGGCAATGGAAGGCCGAATGCCGGCGCGAAACAGCGCCTCGTTCGCGTAAATATTCCCCACGCCGACGACCAGGTGATTGTTCATGATGGCGAGCTTGATCGGCAGGGTGCGACCACGCGTTGCGCGGTACAGGTGATCGACCGTGAACGCCGGCTCGAGCGGCTCCGGACCGAGCGTGGCCAGCAACGGATGCCGTGGCGGATCGCCGTCGATCCAGAGCATCGCGCCGAAGCGGCGTGGGTCGTGGTAGCGCAACGTGGTGCCGGATCCGAGCTCGATGTCGACGTGGTCGTGCTTACGCCGGGGCGGCAGCACGCCATGGACACGAAGCGAGCCCGTCATGCCCAGGTGCACCAGGAGCGTGCCGTGCCCGAGATTGAACAGCAGGTACTTGCTGCGGCGGTCGAGACGTTCGATCACGCCACCGGCGACGATTCGTGGAAGGTCTGCGGGAACCGGCCAGCGCAGGCGAGGGTCGTACACACGCATCGCCCGAATGCGCTGCCCGACGGCGTGAGGCGCAATGCCACGGCGCGTCGTTTCGACTTCGGGAAGCTCGGGCATGGGTGCGCGGTTTGGCAAGCGCCGGCGGCGGATCAGCCGACCAGCGACGTCCTTGAACCGACTGGGGGCCGACTGCGGCCCGACGGGGGGCGGATCATGACGTGTCCGGGCCGAATTGCGGCGTCGCCGACTATAACCCACCCCCTGCTACCATGCAGGCGTCCCGCCGGGCTTCCTGCGGAACGCCACCGAGACCTCCCATGGCACACGAACCCACACTGGGCGTCTGGCGTCGCACCTGCCTGATCCTTGCGATCTCGACAGGTGTCGCCGGCGCATTCACCGCGGCGCCTGCCGCCGCACAGACCGAAAAGGCGCCCCAATCCAACCAGGATACGGCCATCGTGAGCGAGCTTTCGCCCGAGGTCGTTTACCGGCTCCTGGTCGCCGATGTGGCGCTGCAACGCGGCCAGGCGGCCATCGCGGCGCGTGCGTACTACGAAGTGGCGCGCAGTACCCGCAACGTCGTCTTCGCACGTCGCGCGACCGACATTGCCGTCGCGACCCGTCAGGTTGGCATCGCGCGGGGCGCCGCTAAGCTCTGGAGCGAACTCGATCCGGCTGCCGAGCGGCCGCGCGATATCGTCGCCACCCTCGAGAAGGAAGGCGGCACCGATGCGGTGCTCGAGTCCCTCGACGAAACCCCTAACCTCAAGTCCCACCTCGAGCGATTGCTCGCGCGTGCGGCGCGCCAGGGCCCTGCAGCGATCAGCGAGGCCTTCCTGCAACTCAATCGGCTGCTACTCCAGGAGCGCGATCGCGAGGCCGCGTTGAAGCTTGCACAAGAGCTCGCCGCGCCTTATGACAGCGTATCCGAAGCGCACCTCGTGGTCGCGTTTGCGGCCTATAGCACCGGACTCGCCGAGATGACGACGGCGACCCTCGCTATGAAGGAGGTGGACCGCGCTCTGGCGCTCGATCCCACTTCCGAGCGCGGCGCGCTGCTGCGGGCCGAGATTCTCGGCAAGCGGTCGCCGGATACCGCGATTGCGTGGCTGGAGAGCGTCTACAAGGCCCAGCCCGCGTCGCGCCCGGTGGCGAGCGCTCTCGCCCAGCGCTACCTCCAGCAAAAACGCTACGCTGACGCGCGTGGGGTCTTCGAAGCACTGCTCGCGAAGGACCCTGGCAGTCGCGAGATCAGGCTGGCGCTGGCGGCGCTTTCCATGCAGGCCAAGGACTGGCCAGCTGCGGAGAATGGATTCGAGGCGCTGCAGCGCGATGGCAAGGACGACGACGGCACGCTCGCGTACTACCTCGCCGAGATCGCCGAGGAAACCGGGCGCCTGCCCCTCGCCGTAGAGCGCTATCGCGCCGTCCCCCAGGGCGAGCGCGGCTGGCTCGCGCAGCTTCGCATTGCGACCGTCCTCGGCAAGATGAAGCGCCTGGACGAGGCCCGGCGTCATCTCGCCGATCTCCCGGCGGTGACGATCGAGCAGCGGGTGCAGGTCCGCCAGGCGGAGGCCCAGCTCGCGCGCGATTCCGGGGACTACAAGGCCGCGTTTGGTGTGCTGGAGGGCGCGCTCGTCGAGCATCCCGACAATCCCGACCTCCTCTACGACGCCGCGATGGTCGCCGAGAAGATCGACCGCATCGACCTGGCCGAGCAGAAACTGCAGCGCGTCGTCGCACTCCGGCCTGACAACGCGCAGGCCTGGAATGCGCTCGGCTACACCCTCGTCGATCGAACCGATCGATTTGCCGAAGGCCTCGAGTACATCGAGCGCGCGCATAAGCTTTCGCCGGACGACGCATTCATCCTGGACAGCATGGGCTGGGCGCATTACCGCCTGGGTCGCCTGGACGAGGCCGAGCGTTACCTGCGCCAAGCGATTGCCGGTCGTCCCGATGCGGAGATCGCGGCCCACCTCGGCGAAGTCCTGTGGGCGAGGGGCGAGCGTGCGCGAGCGCAGGAGATCTGGCAGACGCAGCTCAAGAATGCGCCGGACAACCCGGTGTTGCTCGAGACTGTGCGTCGCCTCGCGCGCTGACCGCCTCGTTCCACGCCACCTTCCTTGAGTAGCCTTGCCAACGCGCGCCCTCGGGGCGCGTCGTCGAAGGCGTTGCGCACCAAGCTGCCCGCTGCGGGACGCGTGGCGCAGCGCCTGGCAGCTTATGTCGTGGTGTGCTCCGCGCTGCTCGCAGGCTGCGCGGTCCTGTCGACGACGCCGGCCACGGTCAAGCCCCTGGACGACCGTCATTTCGTGGCCGAAGGACGGCTGTCGGCGCGAAACGGCAACGATGCCGCAAGTGCGAGCTTTCGTTGGGAGCACGCCCCGCCGCGCGACGCCCTCGATCTCACGACCCCCATGGGACAGATCGTGGCGCAGCTCTCCGGCGACGCCGATGCGCACGAAGCGCGCGTGAAGTTCGCCGATGGCCGCACGATGGAAGCGGCCGATTTCGGGACCTTGACCGAGCGAGCACTGGGTTTTGCCCTGCCGGTCGGCGGTCTGGCGGCCTGGATCCGAGGCGGGCCGCACGGCGCGACGCCGTTCGCCGCCGAAGTCGACGACCAGGGTCGCGTCGTGGTCCTGCGGCAGGACGGTTGGGAAGTCGTGTTCGAGTACGACGACGCGGCGACACCCGCGCGGCTGCGGATGAGCTATCCCGGCGTCGAAGTGCGGCTCGCCGTCGGTCGCCTCGACTGACCCAGGTCATGGGCACCGCAACGCCGCTGCGGCTCGTGGTTCCCGCGCCGGCGAAGCTCAACCTCTTCCTGCATGTGACGGGCCGTCGCGCCGACGGCTATCACACACTCGAATCGCTCTTCGTCGGCATCGATCTATGCGACTGGGTCACGCTCGACGCAGGCGCCGATTCGATTCGGCGCGAAGGCGAGGTCCTGGGCGTGGCCGCGTGTGACGACCTCGCCGTCAAGGCAGCGCTTGCCCTGCGCGCGCATGCGGGCATCGCACGCGGCGTCGCCATCACCGTCACCAAGCACATCCCCATGGGCGCCGGGTTGGGTGGAGGCAGCTCCGACGCCGCGAGCGTGCTGCTCGGGCTCAACCGACTGTGGGGGCTGGGCCTCGATCGGACCGAGCTTGCAAAGGTCGGTGCGCCGCTCGGGGCGGACGTACCGTTCTTTCTGGGTGCGGGACCCGCCCTGGCGCGCGGGATCGGGAACGAGCTGCAGCCGGTGACCGTGCCGCATGCATGGTTCGCGCTCGTGACGCCGCCCGTACATGTCGCCACCGCGTCGATATTCGCCGCGCTCGAATTGACACGTTGCACCCCCTCGGCGAAAATAGACGCCTTTTCCGAAAGTTATGGCCGGAACGACCTGCAGGCAGTGGCCGCGGCGCGCTTTCCGGTGATCGCGGCGGCGCTTTCCGCTCTCGCGGACGCAGGCGGTGCGGCACGCATGACCGGCTCGGGCGGAAGCGTGTTCGCGCCGTTCGTGTCGCGGGAGCAGGCGCAACGGGCGGTCGCGGCGACCTTGCCGCGCGTGCCGGGCGCCCGCGGATGCGTCACCCGTGTCCTCGCACAACATCCGCTGGCGGGATTCGCATGACATTCGGAGCACCTTTTCTCGGAGACCGTGCGCAATCCGGCACGGGTTCCTGTTGGGGAGTCGCCAAGTGGTAAGGCACCGGATTTTGATTCCGGCATTCGTAGGTTCGATCCCTACC
>JBDSND010000178.1:0-20107 GCA_039915505.1 Casimicrobiaceae bacterium | reverse complement strand
TTTGTCGTCGCGCTCGCCGCCGCACTCGGCGCCACCGTGGTCGCCCCCACGGCGTCCGCCCAGTATCCGAACAAGCCGATCCGCGTGGTGGTGTCGTTCATCGCTGGAAGCGCGCCCGATGTCCTGGCGCGCAACGTCGGCGAGCGGCTTTCGCAGCGTCTCGGTCAGCCGATCGTGATCGAGAACCGCGGCGGCGCGGGCGGCAACATCGGTGCGGAACTCGCGGCCAAGGCAGCCCCCGATGGCTATACGTTGCTGCTGGCGACGTCTTCCCATGTCGTCAACCCGAGCCTGTACAGCAGCGTGCGCTACGACCCGGTGCGCGACTTCATCCCGGTGGCGCTGCTCATCCGGATGCCCTCGCTGCTGGTGGTCCCACCGGACTCGCCGGCGCGCAACGTGAAGGAGCTCGTGGCACTCGCCAAAACCAAGCCAGGGTCGCTCAACTATGGCTCCGGTGGAGCGGGCAGTCTCGCGCATCTGGCCGGGGCGGCGTTCCAGCGCGTTGCCGATATTGAGGTGGTGCACGTGCCGTATCGTGGCGCGCCGGAGATCGTCACCTCGCTGCTTTCGGGGCAGTCGCAGTATGCGTTCCCGACGTTCTCCACCGCGCTGCCGCAGGTGAAGGCGGGCAAGCTGCGCGCGCTCGGCGTGACCAGCGGCAAGCGCAACCCGCAGCTACCCGACGTGCCCACCATGACCGAGGTGATGCCTACCGGCTTCGAGCTCGAGGCGTGGTTCGGTTTCTGGGCGCCTACCGGGACGCCGCCGGACGTCGTGAAGCGGATCAATACCGAGGTCAACGCCATGCTCAACGATCCCGAATTCCGCGCCAAGCTCGCGAGCGACGGCAGCGAGGTGATCGGCGGAACGCCCGAGGCTTTCGCGGCGTACATCAAGACCGAGATGGTCAAGTGGGAAAAAGTGGTCAAGGACTCGGGCGCGCGGGTCGACTGAGCTCGTCCAAGGTTTACGCGCCGCGGTAGAGGCGTTCGACAGGGCCATGGTGCGGGTCGCGGGGGCGCTGTAATCCCCAGCGCGAGATCGTTCGCGGCCGGGGACGTACACTCGGGGACCGGCGGCGCGTTCGGCGCATGCCGGGCAAAGGCTCCCGACCCGACCAATGGCCGCCCGCTTCGTCGCCACCTACCGCGTCGCCTGTCCCGCCGAAGCCATCGAGGCGCGCGCACAGGCGCTCGCGCTCGAGCAGAGCGTCGAGCTTCCGGATGGCGCGGTGCGCGACGCCCGCGTGCGCACCGAGGTGATGGGTCGCGTCGCGGCCATCCGCGCCGTCGACGATCGTCTGTTCGACGCGGACATCGAGCTTGCCGAGGAAACCGTCGGCGCCGATGCCGGCCAGCTCATGAACATGCTGTTCGGCAATACTTCCCTGCAGGCCGACGTGACGCTCGTCGATGCGCAGCTCGGGGAACGGTTCGCGGCAACGTTCGGCGGACCCCGCTTCGGGATCGAGGGCCTGCGCGCCCGAACGACGCGTGGGCGGCCGCTCTCGTGTGCGGCCCTGAAGCCGCAGGGACTCGGCAGCGACGCGCTGGCGGCGCTGGCGGGAAGCTTCGCAGCGGCGGGGATCGACATCATCAAGGACGACCACGGCCTCGCCGACCAGGCTTCCGCGCCGTTCGCCGTACGGGTCCTGGCGTGCCAGCGCGCGATCGATGCCGTCGCGTTGAAGAGTGGCCATCGCGCGCTCTACGCTCCCAGCCTTACCGGTAGCCTCGATACCATGCGCCGGCAGCTCGACCAGGCGCGGGCGTGCGGCGTCGCCATGGCGATGCTGGCGCCGATGGTCAGTGGCGTTTCCAACCTCGGCGCAGTGGTGCGCGAAGCCGGTATTCCGGTGCTCGCGCATCCGGCCATGGCCGGTGCTGCACGGATCACGCCGGCGTTGCTCCTGGGCAAGCTGTTCCGCCTGTTCGGTGCCGACGCCACGATCTTTCCCCACGCGGGCGGACGCTTCGGTTACACCCTCGGCGAGTGCGTCGCGATCGCCGACGCCGCCCGGGCACCCTGGCACCGACTCGCCGCCACAATGCCGGTGCCTGCAGGCGGCATGACGGTCGAGCGCGTGCCGCATCTGCGCGAACTCTACGGCGACGACGCGATCTTTCTCATCGGCGGCAGCCTGCTCGCCGAAGACGATCTCGACGCGCGCTGCCGGGCCTTCGCGGCCGCAGTGGCCATGCCTTGCCTTTAGGATCATCCGCCATGTCCGACCACGACCTCTCGAATGTCGTCCGCCATTTCCTTCCGGGCGGCGAAGGTTTCCGCTGGCAGGATGTCGCACTGCGCGACTACAAGAGCGATCCGTCGGCGCCGTTTCGCGACATCACCCGCCAGACGCTGTTCGGCCGCGAGGACATGCGCGGCGAGCTGCGTTATTTCGAGATTGCCGCGGGCGGCCATTCCACCCTCGAGAGGCATTCCCACACCCACGCGGTGCTGGTCCTGCGCGGCATGGGCGCGTGCCTGGTCGGCACGATGACGTTCAGAGTGGCCGCGTATGATCTCGTCACCGTGCCACCCCGCACCTGGCACCAGTTCCGTGCCTCTGCCAATGCGCCCCTCGGCTTCCTCTGTATGGTGGATGCCGAGCGCGATCGACCGGAGTTACCCGATGGTGAAACCATGTCCGCGCTCCAGCGCGATCCCCGCGTTGCCGCATTCCTGGCCGGCGAATCCCGGCCGTAGCCGCGTGTCGAGGCGTGGGGCGCAGGCTGCCAGCCATGAACGCAGCTCGCAGGGCAAGACCGACCGCAACGCGCAGGGCAAGACCGACCGCAACGCGCAGGGTGCCGACCCCAACGCGCAGGGCTTTGCCGACCGCATCGCCCGCCGCGTCGTGCCTTTCGTGCTGGCCGCGGGCTGTGCACTCGCCGTCACCTCTGCCGAAGCGCAGGGCGCCACGCCGCTGCCGCTGACCTGGGCCGCGCTCGCGGCCGACGCGCCGGTACGGGCCCCGGTGCTCGCGTCCGATTCACCGGCACAGGCGCAGGCACAGCCGAGCTACCTCATCCCGGCCGCCGAGATCGTCGGCTTCGACGTACTGCTTAATATCTTCGACCGTTACCACTACGGCGACGAATTCAAGTCCAACTTATCGACCATCCGCCGCAACCTGCGCAGCTCCTGGTCGAACGACCGCGACCCGTTCCAAGTGAACCAACTCGGGCATCCCTACCAAGGGTCGATGTATCACGGCTTCGCGCGCTCGTCGGGCCACGACTTCTGGACGTCGCTGGGCTACACCTTTGCCGGCAGCGCCTTCTGGGAAATCGCCGGGGAAGTGACGCCGCCCTCGCGCAACGACCAGATCACCACCGGCATCGGTGGGGCATTCTTCGGCGAATCGCTATTTCGCTTGGCACACCTGGTGCTGGAGCAGGACCAGATTCCCCCGTTCTGGCGGGAGCTCGCTGCGGCCGCGGTCTCGCCGGCGACCGGGTTCAATCGCCTGGTCTACGGCGATCGCTACGACGCGCTCTTCGCGAGCCGTAATCCCGCCCACTACAGCCGCCTGCAGGTCGGCTTCAGCGGCACTGCCGAGAACAATTCCGGCACCGCCACGACCAAGCTGCGGCCCAACGAGGCGCTGGTCGACTTTTCGATCGATTATGGATTGCCGGGCCAGCCTGGGTATGCGTACAAGCGGCCGTTCGACTACTTTGCATTCCAGGCCACCGCCTCGAGCGCCAACGGCTTCGAGAATCTGCTCACCCGCGGGCTGCTGGTCGGCCGCCCCCTCGAGTATGGCGACCGCTTCCGCGGCATCTGGGGCCTTTACGGCAGCTACGACTTCATTTATCCCCAGACCTTCCGGGTCGCTGCCACCGCTTTGTCGCTGGGCACCACCGGCCAAGTGTGGCTTTCGAACAACGTGGCCCTACAGGGCACGGCGCTGGCGGGGGTCGGCTATGCCTCGGTCGGCAGTGTGCGCAGCAACTTCGACGGCGACTATCACTACGGCCTCGCGCCGCAGGCGCTGCTCGCGACCCGTCTCATCCTCGGCGACCGCGCCTCTATTGACCTGACCGCTCGGGAGTACTTCCTGACCCGCGTCGCCGCTGCGGAGCGTGGCGGCCATGACAACATCGTGCGGGTGGAGGCGGCGCTCATTTGGCGGGTCCACGGCCGGCACGGCATCGGCGTGCGCTATTTGGCCAACCGGCGCGACGCAACGTATCCGGACGTGGGCGACGTCACCCAGTCGCGCAGCACCATCGGAGTCTTCTATACTTTACTCGGCCGCGAGCGCTTCAGTGCAGTCGACTGGCGCTGATCGGCCGACGCCGATCGCTGCTTCGGAGCGGCCCGCAGACGCTTCAGAGCTACGCTCCCTCGCGGTGTGCAGCCTCGGTGGACAGGGGTTTGGGCGGCGTTTCCATCGGCTCGCGAGCGAGCCGTTCGTACTCGGCGATCACCTGCGCGCCGAGCAGCAGGATCGTGGCGGCGATCTCGAGGCTCAGCAGGACGAAGATCGCGGTGGCGAGCGAGCCGTAGACGGCCTTGACCTGCGAGAGTCCAGCGAAATACCAGAGCAGCACGTGGCGGGTAAGCTCCCACAGGATGCCCGCCACGATGCCGCCGATCAGGGCGTGCCGCCATTGCAGCCGGCCGACCGGCATCACGAAATAGATCGAGGTCAGCACCAAGATCTCGCCCAGGACGCCCAGCATGTAGAGCAGCGAGCTCGATAGGACGTCGAAGGGCTCGGTTCGGCCCAGGAGCTGAATCTCGTCCGCCGCATGCGCCTGCAGGGTGCCCGACACCACCGTGACCACCAGCAGTCCAATTCCGAGCAGCAGAATGTAGAAGTATGGCATCAGCGCCGAGACGACGAAGCGCCGCCGGCGCACCTTGACCCGATGCAGGAAGATGACCGACATCGAATTCTCGAGGACGGTGAACGCCAGGGAGCTGAAGAAGATGAGGGTGACGAGCAGCACCGGCCCGATCACGTCCCGGTGGGCGAGAAACGACACGAGCTCGCCGATGAGCGCCGCGGACTGTCCCGGGGCGATGAGCTCGAGGTAGCGGGACAGCGTGCCGAGCACGGTCACCTCGTCCACCACGCGGGTAAGCACCAGTATGAGCAGGATCAAAAGCGGCACGAGCGACAGCAGGGTGTAGTACGCCACAGCCCCGGCGAGCAGCAGGCCCTGGTTGGCACGGAACCCCTTGAGCACGCACCACGCGAACTTGCCGGGGTGGCGGATAACGCGGGCGGCGGGCGACAGGTTCATCAATGCTTTCCGGGTCGCGGGGGGCGCGTGGACTGGTTCGACTGCAAACACCCCGGCGGATTCCCGGGCGATGGGTCGGCGCCCACGATTCTCAGACGCGTACAGCGACCGCGAGGCGTATTCCGAAGGCAATCATCAGCCCACCGGTGATCCGCCCGACCCAGGCCGCGATGCGTGCGCGCTGCGGCAGGCCCCTGCGGGCGCGCCCGGCAAGCCACGCCACGAAAAGATTCCAAAGCGTGGCATTGACGTTGAATACTACGCCGAGGATGGCGAGGGCGATGAACTTGTGCGGCGCATCGACTGCGACGAACTGGGGCAGGAAGGCCACGAAGAACAAGGCTACCTTGGGATTGAGGGCATTGGTCAGCAGACCTTCCATGAATATGCGAGGCAAGGGTGCGGGCGCGCGCGGCGCCGCGGGAACGTCGGTCGAGCCGCCGGATCGAAGCAGGGCCACACCGAGGTACACGAGGTAAAGCGCGCCGACGAGCTTGACCGCCGTAAAGGTCGTGGCCGAGGCGAGGAGCAGTGCCGATATCCCCGCGGCGGCGGCCACGGTGTGGATGCAGCAACCTGCGCTCACCCCAAGTGCCGCCATCGCGCCGGCGCGGCTACCCTGGCGCGTACTGCGTGCGACGATGTAGACCGTGTCCGGGCCGGGCGTGATGTTGAGCAGAAGACCGGCGGCGACGAAGAGCGCGAAGTCGTGGATGCCGATCAGGTGAGCGTCCATGGCGGCCAAGGCGTCGGAGTGGGCAGAGGGGCGAGAGGATCGAAGCGTCAGTGTAATGAACTTCCGCCGCACCAGCCGGCGCACTGGATCGAACAAGAGGAATGCAGGGCTAGAACTTGCCGTAGCGGTGATAGGCCTCGACCGGGTCGAGGCCACCGATCAGCGCGCGTCGCATCTCCGATTCGGTTGCTACCACCGCCTCGGTACGGGTGATCACGTCCTCGGCGATGGCACCCGGAATGATCACGACGCCATCGCGGTCGCCGAGCAGGTAATCCCCCGTCGAGATGGTGCACTCGCCGATGGTGACGGGCTCGGCGTAACGATCGGGAATCCAGCGCGCGACGATGTCGGCCGGCGTCAGAAATGCACAGAACACAGGGAAGCTTTCGTCGAGCACGAGATCCGTGTCGCGCGAGCCGCCATCGACCACGTAGCCCAGCACGCCGCGGGCTTTCAACGTCTGGGCGGACAGCTCGCCCATCAGCGCAACTTCGTGGTTGTTCGGCTGGCAGACCACCACGTGGCCCGCGGGCGCCCGGGCGAGCAATGTGCACCAGCCCAGGAGCGTCTCATCCCGTGACTTGGTCCGATCGATGTGGCCCGCCACGGTCCACACCGGCCCCGCGAGGCGCGTGCCCGGAGCAATCGCCTTGATCGAGTGCGGCAGTACCGCGTGCTCATGACCGAGGAGCCGCAGTACGTCGTGCACCGCACCGGTGTAGCACTGCGCGAGGCGGTCGGTGAGTGTATTCATGGGGTCACTCGCCAGGCTTGCCCACGGCATGGGCTCGCGCCCCCTCCCGAGGCGGGGCGAGCGCCTTTGGGCGCCCGGCGGTGCTCAGAATAATCCCCAGGCTTGCCAACGGGGTGGGCTGCGCACACCCTCAGCCGACGCGCCGATGGCGATATGCGCAAGGGAGGCGCGGCGCCGGTAACGAGGTTTAGCGGAAGCATGACGGGCGCTCAAGTGGAAAACACGAGGCCGATAGTGCCCCTGAATGTCCCGCCGCTGCAACACGCATTGCACCAGCGTCTCGCATGCAGGACGAGAAAAGGGCCGCGCGAGCGGCCCTTCCGATGCTACATGCGGTCGTTGGGTTACTTGGGGGTCTTCGGCGAGACTGGGGCGCCGGGGACGTCCTTACCCACGACTTGCGACTGAGTGTCGAAGGCCGAGTTCTTAGCCTTGCCGGTGGCCGTCGTGCCCATCGAGCCGGTTGCCGTGGTGGCGTCCATGGACTTGGTCATTGTGTCGTCCTTGGTGGTCGCGCCGGCCATCGGCTTTTGCGGTGAGCCGGGAACGGCCTTGCCCGCGACTTCGTTCTGGGTGTCGAAGGTGCCATCCTTGTTCTTCTTCGCCATCGCGTCCGTCTTGTGCTTCGCGCCGGTGTGCTTCTTGTCGGCGTGCATCTTGTCGGCGTGCATCTTGTCGGCGTGCATTTTGTCGGCGTGCATCTTGTCAGCGTGCATCTTGTCGGTGGCCTTGCCTTCCTTGGTCATGGCCTTGCCTGGGGAGCCGGGAACTTTCTTGCCGGCGACTTCCGACTCGGTGTCAAAAGCCGGATTCTTCGCGCTGCCGGTGGCCATCGTGCCCGGGGCGGTGGTGGCGGTTGTGCCCATCGTCGTGCTCGGGCTCATCGCGCTCGGCGAGCCGGGTACCGACGTGCCACCGACCTTGTTCTGGGTGTTGGCGCCGGGGGTGTTGGTTGGGGATTGGGCGAAGGCGCTAGACGAGGCGCCGAGTGCGAGACCGATGGCGATGATGAGGGGTTTCATGGTGGCGTTCATGCAGTTCTCCTTTAAGGTAATTGCGCTACTTTTTACAATTGCTCGCGGTTCTTACGACCGGCTGTTGTCACGGCATGCGCCGCTACCGCGGAGCGACCGGTTCAATTCCATCGCTACAGCTTATTGGGGCGACAGCGGGGTGGTACCCGTTACGTCGCGCGGCTTCGATAGGTCTGGCGTTGCGGGAACGAACGCAGGGACATCCGTGGTCGAAAGACTCGCGGCGCGTTGCGTGCCCGCGACGGCAGGCAACGCGTTTGCACCGCGCGGACCCGTGGTAAGGCCTCCCGTATCCCCGAGCGCACTCGGCCCACCGCGCCCATAGTCGACCACGACGCCGGTACCGAGCAGGCGCGACAGTGGTTTTGCGGGGGTTGCCCGGGTTCCATGCGGCGCGCCGTTCCGATCCATGGGCGATGCGGTGATCGGACCAGGTCCCGACATCGTCGCGTTCTCCGGCACGAGCATCCCACTCGAAAGATCGGTACCGGTCTGCGCCATGGCGATGTCCGAGGCCAGCACGGTCAGGGCCATCAAAAAAAGCTTCCCACTCATTACCGACCTCCTGTTCATGCGTGTCGGGGGACCGGTGTATCAATCGTGACCCCGCGCCATCCCGAGCTCCTCGGCGTGGGCTGGGACGTCATTCCCGACGCGGGCTTGCACCGTGTGCAACCCGTTTTCCAGGGAGCATTGTCGCCAAGAAGCGGTGTCGCGCCTGTCCGGCGCCGTCCTCAATGGACGTATCGCAGGGTCCGGCGTACGTGTAGGGCGATTGGAGACGCGGCGTGGGACCCCGTCGCCGGGGCTACCCGAAAAGGTCGCGCTGACGGGGCTCCGCGGGTGGCGCCCCTTTTCCGGGCATGGCCGGCGGGTGAAACAGGCTCGTGACGAGGTTGCGATCGCGGTCCTGGTAGCCGTGACGCCGGCACGCGATGGCAAAGCGCTTCTCGATGAGGTCGGAGTACGCGCCGATACCACGCATGCGGGTGCCGAACGAGGCGTCGTAATCGCGTCCACCGCGCATGTCGCGCACGATACTCATGACGTGGGCGGCGCGCAGCGGGTAATGGGCATCGAGCCAGTCGCGGAACAACGGCGCAACCTCGTGCGGCAGGCGCAGGATCACGTATCCTGCTTCGCGCGCGCCGTGCGCCGACGCGGCCTCGAGTATGGCCTCCAGATCCTTGTCGGTCAGCTGCGGGATAACCGGTGCGACCATCACGCCGGCGGGAACTCCGGCAGCGCTAAGGGCGCGCAGCGTTTCCAGCCGGCGCTGCGGCGCAGCCGCGCGTGGCTCGAGCCGGCGGGCGATCTCGCGGTCGAGGGTCGTGATCGTGACAAAGACTTTGGCGAGACCCTTGGCGGCCATCGGGGCGAGTAGGTCGAGGTCGCGTTCGATGAGTGCCGACTTGGTCACGATCGTCACGGGATGGTCGCACGCATGCAACACCTCGAGACAGCGGCGGGTGATCTTCCACTGCCGCTCGATGGGTTGGTAGCCGTCGGTGTTGATGCCGAGCGCAATCGTTTCGCAGCGATAGCCGGGCTTGGCGAGGGCGGCGCGCAGGAGTTCCGGCGCATCGGCCTTGGCGAACAGCCGGGTCTCGAAGTCGATGCCCGGGGAGAGATCGTGATAGGCGTGCGAGGGCCGAGCGAAACAGTAGATGCAGCCGTGCTCGCAGCCCTGGTAGGGGTTGACCGACTGGTTGAACCCGACGTCCGGCGAATCGTTGCGAGTCAGGATGGATCGCGACGGATGGATCGTCACCGTGGTCTTGCGGCGTACCGGCAGCTCGTCCGCGGTACCTTCGCCGGCGCTCACCGGCGACCAGCCGTCATCCACCGCCTCGCGGGTTTCACGGCGAAAGCGATTGGCGGGGTTGAACGTCGCGCCGCGGCCGCGCTCGGGTGCAACGCCCGGGGCCCGCGGGACGGCCTCGCGGTTGGGATCGTGGCCGCGGCGGACCTCGACCGGACCTTCGCGGTCAGGGGACGTACGGCCGGGGGACGTACGGCCGGGAGAAGTAGGGTCGGGAGAAGTAGGGTCGGGAGACGTACGGTCGGGAGACGTACGGTCGGGAGGATGACGCGGGTCGGACATGGTGCGTGTCGGACGGGTAGCGGTCGATGGCTCTGCGGGTCGATCGGTTACTCTCATCTTACCGGTCCCGCGCCGGAGGCGACCTTCCGCTAGAATCAGCCGCGACGGACCCTCGCCGTCCCTGCCATGCCCAAGCCCCGCAAGTCCCGTCTCGAAACCCTCGCGCTCCATGCCGGCGCCCGGCCTGACCCGGCCACCGGTGCGCGCGCGACGCCGATCTATCAGACCGCGTCGTTCGTATTCGCCGACAGCGATCACGCCGCGGCGCTGTTCAACATGGAGCGCGCCGGTCACGTTTACTCGCGCATCTCCAATCCCACCTGTGCCGTGCTCGAGGAACGCATCGCCGCACTGGAGGGGGGCGTGGGCGCGATCGCGGTCGCGAGCGGCCAGGCCGCGCTGCACCTCGCCATCGTGACCCTCGCAGGCGCGGGGTCGCACATCGTCGCCTCCCGCGCGCTGTACGGCGGCTCCCACAACCTCCTCGAGTACACTCTGCCGCGTTTCGGGATCACCACCACCTTCGTCGACCCGCGCGACCTCGACGCCTGGGCGGCGGCGATCACCCCGGCCACTCGGCTCTTGTTTGGCGAGACGCTTGGCAACCCCGGGCTCGACGTGCTCGACATTGCCCGGGTGGCAAAACTCGCCCACGCTCACGACGTGCCGTTGCTGATCGACTCGACCTTCACCACGCCGTATCTACTCCGGCCGTTCGAGCACGGTGCCGACCTCGTGTTCCATTCCGCGACCAAGTTCCTGTCGGGGCATGGTGTGGTGATCGGTGGCGTGCTGGTCGATGGCGGAACGTTCCCCTGGGAACGGGACGGCGCGCGCGACAAGTTCCCGACCCTGACGGCGCCCTATGCAGGCTTTCACGACATGGTGTTCAGCGAGGAGTCGACCACCGCCGCATTCCTGCTGCGGGCGCGCCGCGAAGGCGTGCGCGATTTCGGCGCGTGCATGGCGCCGTTCACGGCCTTCCAGATCCTGCAGGGCATCGAAACCCTGCCGGTGCGCATGGCGCGCCATGTCGAGAACACCCGCACGATCGTCCGGTTCCTCGACGATCACCCGCTGGTCGCGTCGGTGGGTTATCCGGAGCTGCCGTCGCATCCGGACCACGCACTGGCCAAGACGTTGCTGCCGCTGGGCTGCGGCGCGGTGTTCAGTTTCAACCTCGAGGGCACGCGTGAGCAGGGCCGGCGCTTCATCGAACGCCTGGAGATCTTTTCTCACCTCGCCAACGTGGGCGACGCGAAGTCGCTCGTGATCCATCCCGCGTCGACCACTCACTTCCGCATGAGCGTAGCCGACCTCGAGCGAGCCGGGATCACCGAAGGCACCATCCGCTTGTCGATCGGCCTCGAGCATCCGGACGACTTGATCGAGGACCTGTCGCGCGCGCTGCACCACGCGGGCAAAACGTGACTCCGGCCGGCCCGGCAGGCGCGACGATGGCGCATCGATCATGAAGCTCGACGTTGCCGGCTCGGCGGTCTATGCCTACACCGGCGCACGGGCGTGGGCGGACACCCAGCCGGTGATGGTCTTCGTGCATGGCGCGGCCCACGATCACGGCGTGTGGGCATTGCAGTCGCGCTACTTCGCCCATCACGGCGCGAACGTGCTGGCTCTCGACCTTCCGGGGCACGGCCGGTCGGAGGGCGCGGCGCTGTCCTCCGTCGAGGCCATCGCGGCATGGGTCGTCGCCGTCCTTGACACGCTGCAGGTGTCGCAGGCCACGCTCGTTGGGCACTCGATGGGGGCGCTCGCCGTGCTCGAGTGCGCGGCGCGGCATCCCGGGCGGATGGCACACCTCGCCTTGCTCGGCCCGGCGGTGCCTATGGAGGTGAGCGACGACCTCCTGGCCGCGGCGAACGACGACGTCGGTCTTGCCTATGCCCTCATCAATGGCTGGTCGTTCGGTCCTCGCGGCATCATCGGCGGCAACGCCCAGCCGGGCGTCTGGATGGCCGGCAATGGCTTGCGCCTGATGGAGCGTAGCGCCGAGGGGGTGCTCGCCGCCGATCTTCGCGCCTGCCGGGACTACACGGCGGGACTCGCCGCGGCCACCGCGGTGACGTGTCCGACATTGGTCATCGTCGCCGGGCGCGATCTCATGGCGCCAGCGCGCAGCGCGCGGGCGTTGCTCGATGCGCTGCCGCGCCGCGACGTGGTCCGGCTCGAAGCGGCGGGACACGCCTTGATGGCCGAGGAGCCCGACGCCGTCCTCGATGCGTTGCGAACGTTCCTCACTGCCGTCCGATGACCGAGGCCCGCGTGGTGCGGCACGGCGATCCGCACGCATTCCTGGCGGCGGCGCTGCCACTCCTGGATCGCCAAGCTGCGGCCTATGGCGGGCTGATCGCGTGGGCGCGCGCGCTACGGAAGAAGCCGCGCCTGCGTACGTCGCCCGGCATGTTCTGGACCGTGGAGGCAGACGAGCGCGTGCTCGCCTTCGGCATGCAACGGGAGCAAGGGCCGCTTGTCATCGGCGACAGCGATCCCGCCGGGTCGATCCTGCTTGCCGAAGCCATCGCCCGGCGGCACGCGAGCGTTCCCGGAGTGCTCGGCAGTCTGGCGGCCTGCGAGGCCTTTGCCAGCGCCTGGGAACCGCTGTCCGGCCACGCGCATCGACTGCGCTTTCGCTTGCGCAATTACGTGCTGTCCGGTCCGCCACCCCGCGTCGCGGCGGCCGGCCGCGCGCGGGCGGCGACCGAGGCTGACCTCGACCTCGTGGTCGCGTGGCTCGGCGCGTTCATCGACGAGGCGCGCGTGCCCGATGACAAGACGGGTCTGCGGGCGTCGGCAGCGGTCCGGATTGCCGAGGCCAAGCTCTGGTTGTGGATCGACCGGCGGCCGCGTGCGCTGTTGGGATTCATGCACGTTGACGAGGTGACCGGACGCATCGTGACCGTGTATACCCCTCCCGATTTCCGCCGCCGCGGCTACGCCCGCGCCCTGACCGCCGAGGTCGCGACGATGCTGCGAGGCATCGGTTGCACGCGCGTGCACCTCACCGCAGATTCTTCAAACCGCTCGAGCAATGCGCTGTACGCGAGCCTCGGCTTCGAGCCGGCCGGCGATCACTTTCATTTCGACTTCGTGCTGCCGCGCGGCGTCGCGGTTTGAGAGTGGCCGCACCCCGCTTCTACGTCGCCGGGCTGGGCCCGGATCTCGTCGGCGCCGAGTACACCCTGCCCGACGCCGTCGCCCACCACGCCGTGCGCGTCAACCGACTCGGGCCAGGCGATGCACTGGTGCTCTTCGACGGCAGCGGCGGCGAATACGCGGGCACGCTGGTCGTCGCTGATAGGCGCGCTGCCCGGGCACGCATCGACGCCTTCGACCCTGTCGAGCGCGAGTCGCCCCTCGACGTCGTGCTGGTACAGACCATCATTGCCAACGACGCCATGGACTATGCCGTGCGCAAGGCCGTCGAGCTTGGCGTGTCCGAGATCGCCCCCGTGACCAGCTCGCGCAGTGCACCGCTGCCTGCGGGCGAGCGCGCGGATCGCCGACTCGCCCATTGGCGGCAGGTGGCGATCGCGGCTTGCGAGCAATGCGGACGCAATCGCGTACCACCGGTGCGTGCTCCGGTCGACCTCGGCGAATTCGCGTTCGCGGGTCCAGAGTCGGTGCCAGGGGGCGCGGCACCGTACGCGGATGACGTTGACCATGATCATCACCCGACGCTTCACGCGACGCCACGGGGACCGGTGCCGGCGCCGGCACCGGCGCGCATTGCGTACATCTGCGCACCGGGCTGCGCGACGCCACTGGCCGCGGTGCCGCGGGTGCCACGTTGCGCGGTCGTGGTCGGACCGGAGGGCGGCTTCACCGCCGCGGAAGTCGCGATGGCGACTGGTCGCGGGGCGGTCGCGGTGTCCCTCGGGCCGCGCGTGCTGCGCGCGGAGACGGCCGCGGTCGTGGTGCTGGCCGTGCTGCAGGCGCGGTGCGGCGACCTCGGGTGACCCCTGAGGCGAGACCGAGCCCGACGGTGGCGGTGGTCGCGCGGCAACGGTGTGGAAAACGCCACGCAACGACTGAATTCTGACCGGTGGGTAGGCGCGACAGTATCGGCCCGAGTAGCGTTCACAGCAGGCCATCCTCAAATACGGCGCTGAGGCGGCCTCCACGGCCAACTATGCTCCCCAGCAGTCGCTGCCAGGCTCTCGGTCGCTTCCGCTTCACTGAAAGTCTCGGACCGTGCGAGCTCGAGGCCGCTCGTCAAACCCGCAGGAGCGGCTTGCCCGCCAGCGCCAGCGCCAGTGTGCGTAACGCATCCCAAGCACTGCCCTTGCCGATGCCTTTCGACAGCGCATCAAGCCGGGCAAGCGCCGCGAGCATCCCCGGGACTGATGGTGCCGCGACGCGCCTTGCGGCGCGTTCCATCGCGCCCTGGCGCTTGCCCCACACCCGGGCCGAGCGGACCGCCGCCTGCAGTGGGGTGCCCGTCGTTGCGGCGTCGAGCACCGCGGCGAGCGCATGCAGGTCCTCGCCGAGTTGCCAGAGCAGCATCTGGATCGCCTCGCCTTCGGCTTCGAGCGCGGCGAGGATGCGCACCGTGCGGGTGGCATCCCCGGCGAGCCATGCTTCCGAGAGCTGGAAGACGTCGTAGCGCGCGACGTCGGTGACGGCGCGCTCGACGGTGTCGTGGTCGAGCTGGCCTTCCGGCAGCAGCAGCCCAAGCTTCTCGATTTCCTGCCGCGCCGCGAACAGATTGCCCTCGCAGCGATCGGCGAGCCAAGCTAACGTTTCCTGAGTCGCCTTTTGATTCTGACGTGCGAACCGTGCCGCGACCCACGCCGGCATTTCGTTGCGCTCGAGCGGATACACCGCCACGGCGACCCCGGTATCGGCAAGGGCCGTGAACCATCCAGACGCCTGGGTGGCGCGGTCGACCCGCGGCAGGGTGACGAGTGTCACGTTGTCGGGGTTCGGCTGCGCGGCGTACTGCTCCAAGGCCTTGCCGCCATCCGCTCCCGGCTTGCCAGTCGGGATACGCAAGTCGATCATGCGGCGCGTGCCGAACAGGCCCATGGTGGCATTGGTGGCGAGCAGCGCATCCCAGCGGAAACCGCTCTCGACCACCAGAACTTCCCGGTCCTCGCAACCCGCGCGGCGCGCGGCGGCGCGAATGAGGTCACCGGCCTCGAGCGCGAGCAGGGGCTCATCACCGTGCACCACGTAGACCGGGGCAAGGGTTCGGCCAAGATGGCCAGCGAGCTGAGACGCGCGAAGTTCCATCAGTGGGTCGACGCCGCGGCGACACCGGACGCAGCGACGGTGCCGGTCGTCGAAGCTGCATCGTCGGCCGCGGCGATGGGTCGTTCCGGGAGCGGGATCACGATGGCTATGCCGAAGGCGGGGAGACGTTCCATTACCGGTCCATTGCGCGCGGCCGGGATCGCGGCGGCCGTAGCATGCGCCGGTGACGCGACGGTCATCACGCGGGCGGTGGCTTCGCGGCCTGCAGCCGCCGCACGATCTGCTGCACCAGATCCGATTGCATCTCCTTCAGCAGCCGCACTTCCTGGGCTTCGCGAGCGAGCACCTGGGCCTCGTTGAAGGTGTAGCTGCGGCGCACCTGGATCTCGGCGGCGAGCAGCCAGTCGTGACCGGTGGCATCGTGCAGGGAGATCGTGGCGCGCTTGATCAGCAGAAACTCGCGCACCCGTCCGCCGCCCGATAGCGACAGGACCTGCTTGTCGTCGACGATTCCCGTCACATCGAGGATCACCTGCGCCTTCGCGGGACTTTCCGCGAGCCGCGTTCCGGCGGCGGCCGCGATCGCACGCTTCAGTTCCGTGGTCAGCGGATTGTCGGCGGGTGCGCTGACGTAGAGCGAGTGGAAGGTGTAGCTGGCGTCCCCACGCAGATGGAAACCACAGCCCGCGACGAGGGAGATCGCCGTGACCAGCAGCCAGCGCGCGAGGCCACCACGACGCCCGCGACGCTCAGACGACGACATTGACAAGCCTTCCGGGCACGATGACGATTTTCTTCACGGCCCCTCCGCCGCTGTGGCGGGCGACCTCGGCCGATGTGCTAGCCGTCTGCTCGATCTCGGCCTTGGTGGCGCTCGCCGCAACGCGCAGCTTGCCCCGCACCTTGCCGTTCACCTGCAGCACCAGATCGATCTCGTCCTGCTCGAGCGCCTTGTCGTCGACCTCGGGCCACGGCGCGTCGAGGATATCCCCGGCGCCGGCGGCCGCGAAGCCGAGCTCGCGCCACAGCACCCAGGTGACGTGCGGCACCACGGGATAGAGCACCCGCAGTAGGATCGACCAGCCCTCGCGCAGCAGGGCGTTGGCGCCGCGGGCCTCGACAGGCACCGCTTCCAGGGTGTTCAGCATTTTCATGCCGGCCGACACCACGGTGTTGTATTGCACCCGCTCGTAATCGTAGCTTGCCTGCTTCAAGGTGAGGTGGAGCTCGCGGCGCGCCGTGGCGACGGCGGGGTCCGCATCACGCCAGTCGAATGGGTTGCGCGCGGCGGCGAGGGTCGACGACCTGGCCTGCGCCTGGTTCCACAACCGCTTCAGGAAGCGATGCGCGGCTTCGACGCCTGTATCCGACCATTCGATGGTCTGCTCGGGCGGGCTCGCGAACATCACGAACAGCCGGGAGGCGTCGGCGCCGAAGCGGTCGATCATGTCCTGGGGATCGACGCCGTTCAGCTTCGACTTCGACATCGTGCCGATGCCGTCGTACTCCACGGGCTGGCCATCGTCCTTGGAGGTGCCGCCGGTGATGGCGCCCGAGGCATCGCGCAGGACGTTGACGTTCTCGGGAGCGACGTAGTCGAGGCCGCCCTTGGCATTGCGGCGGAAGAAGGCGTGATTGAGCACCATGCCCTGGGTCAGCA
This sequence comes from Casimicrobiaceae bacterium, assembly GCA_039915505.1. Lineage (GTDB taxonomy): Bacteria > Pseudomonadota > Gammaproteobacteria > Burkholderiales > Casimicrobiaceae > CAIWHR01. The sequence goes on along the minus strand of JBDSND010000178.1, from coordinate 3,341 downwards.
GGCGCAGGAAGGGCTCGTCGTAGCCGACCATGCCCATGTCGCGCATCACCTTGGTCCAGAACCGCGCATAGAGCAGGTGCAGGATCGCGTGGGTGATGCCACCGATGTACTGGTCCATCGGCATCCAGTACGCGTCGCGCTCGTCGAGCATGGTCGGCGCGCCCGGGCAGGTGTAGCGCATGAAGTACCACGACGAGTCCACGAACGTGTCCATGGTGTCGGTCTCGCGGCGGGCCGCTGCCTTGCATCGCGGACACGTCGTGTTCACGAAGTCGGCGCGCTTGGCGAGCGGGTTGCCGCTGCCGTCGGGAACGAGATCGTCCGGGAGCATCACGGGCAGGTCCTTGTCCGGGACCGGGACTTCGCCGCAGGCATCGCAGTGAATGATCGGAATGGGCGTGCCCCAGTAGCGCTGGCGGGAGATGCCCCAGTCGCGCAGACGGTAAGTCGTGCGTTTCTCGCCGAGTCCCTTGGCGGCGAGGTCGGTGGCGACCGCATCGACTGCCGTCTCGTAGGCCAGGCCATCGTACGTGCCGGAGTACACGCAATGGCCACGGACCTTGTCCTCGTACCACGGCTGCCACGCATCGGTCGAGAACGTCTCGCCGTCGACGGCGATGACCTGTCGGATCGGAAGGGCGTATTTCTTCGCGAACGCGAAGTCGCGCTCGTCGTGCGCCGGCACACCCATCACGGCACCATCGCCGTAGCTCATCAGCACGTAGTTCCCCACCCATAGGTCCACCTGCGCACCGGTGATGGGATGGGCCACCTTTAGGCCGGTCGGCATGCCCTTCTTTTCCATCACCGCGAGGTCGGCTTCCATCACACTGCCGCGCTTGCATTCCGCGATGAAGGCGGCGAGCGCAGGATTGCCTTGCGCGGCGAAGGTCGCCAGCGGATGCTCGGGCGCGACCGCGCAAAAGGTGACCCCCATGATGGTGTCGGGGCGGGTGGTGAAGACGTACATGCGCCCGTCACCGATCAGCGTGCCGGCGGCGTCGCGGATGTCGTGCGGGAAGGCAAAGCGCACCCCAACGCTCTTGCCGATCCAGTTGGCCTGCATCGTTTTCACGCGGTCGGGCCAGCCGGGCATCTTGTCGAGATGATCGAGCAGTTCCTCGGCGTAATCGGTGATCCGCAGGTAGTACATCGGTATCTCGCGCTTCTCGACCGGCGCACCGGAGCGCCAGCCGCGGCCGTCGATGACCTGCTCGTTGGCGAGCACGGTTTGGTCGACCGGATCCCAGTTCACGACGCCGGTGGTGCGATAGGCAATGCCCTTTTCGAGCATGCGCAGGAAGAGCCACTGATTCCACTTGTAATAGTCGGGATCGCAGGTGGCGAGCTCGCGCGACCAGTCGATGGCAAGCCCCATCGCCTGGAGCTGCTGCTTCATCGTGGCGATGTTGCCGTAGGTCCACTGCGCCGGGGCCCGGCCGCTTTTCATCGCGGCGTTCTCGGCAGGGAGGCCGAACGCGTCCCAACCCATCGGCATCAGCACGTTCCAGCCCTTCATCCGCAGATGTCGGTACATGACGTCGTTGATGGTGTAGTTGCGCACATGCCCCATGTGCAGCTTGCCCGACGGGTAGGGCAGCATCGACACGCAATAGAACTTGGGACGATCGGAGCGCTCCAACGCGCGGTATACATCGGCCGAACGCCACGCGTCCTGTGCTTGGGACTCGATGGCGGTGGGATCGAAAGGCTTCATGAACGGGCGGGCCGGCAGCAGGTAAGCCTTTGATTATACCGGTGCGGGTGGCCTTGACCGAGACGGGCAGTGGCGGCACCCCGCCTGCGGGATTGACCGGTGCGGCCCGTCTGCACATGGTGACCCGTGCGGCGACACACGTGGGCAGGCACTCTCCCCGCGACGGGTTACGGCCCGTGCCCGACGGTCACCGCTGCGGAATGTCCCAGTCAGTTTCCGCCGCCGGCGACGACCAAGTCGTGAGCCGCCGTGGAATATCCGGTCCCGCCTGTCTGCCCGGACGGTGCGACCGGCTGAAGTTCCGCGATGCGACCGGGATTGCCGCCGGCGAACGATAAAATCACCCTACGCGGATACGGTACACCGCACCCACGGATCTCATCGATGCCACGACCATTCAGTGCGCGCGCGTTCCTCTGGGCCCTCTTCGGCCTCGCAACTGCGCTCGTCGGCGCGTTGCCCGCGTGGGGCGCTGCCGTGCGCACCGAGCATGTCGAGGCCGAGCTCGTCACCGGACGCACGGCGATCCTGCCCGGCGAGACGCTGACCGTGGCGCTGCGCTTGAAGCTCGCGTCGGGCTGGCACACCTACTGGCGCAATCCGGGCGATTCCGGCTTGCCGACTACGCTCGCGTGGCAGCTGCCGGAGGGTGCGGTTGCCGGGCCGATCCAGTGGCCTGTCCCCAAGACCCTGCCGGTCGGGCCGATGGTCAACTACGGCTACGAGGGCGAGGTGCTGCACCTCGTCGATGTCCAGATGCCATCCTCGCTCGGCGCGTCGCCCGTCACCCTGGCCGCACGCGCCGACTGGCTGGTGTGCAAGGAGACCTGCATCCCGGAAGGGGCGGACTTGAGTCTCACCCTGCCGGTCGCGGTGAACCCCACCGCTACCGCAACCACAAGCGCGCCGTGGGCCGAGCGAATCGCGGCGACGCGCGCGGCGCTGCCGCAGCCGATGACGGACGGTCGAAGCCGCGCCACGGGCAGCAGATCGACGGTCGTCCTGGCCATCGACCGCCAGGCTGACGCTGCCGATCCGGGCAAGGTGTATTTCTTTGCGCACGAGCCGGACCGCATCGAGCCCTCGCGGCCGCAGCTGCTCAAACGTACCGGCGCGGGCCTCGAGTTGCAGCTGCCGGTATCGAGCCAGTTGAGCGGCGGTCTGCTGAAGCTTTCCGGCGTGCTCACCGCGGAGAAGGGCTTCGCGACGTCGGCCGGGGTGGTGCCCGCGGTCGTGATCGAGACGCCGATTGCAGGCGCCGTGGTTGCCGGACCCAAGCCCGAGTTGACGGTGGCCACGCTGAACGTGGCGCCGGTTCCGGCTGCGGACGGTGCGCCCGGGCTGGCGCTGGCCATCGCCCTGGCACTGGTCGGCGGGGTGCTCCTCAATCTCATGCCCTGCGTATTCCCCGTCCTGTCGCTCAAGGTGCTGGGATTTGCCCGGCACCACGACAACAAGGCGACTCTGCATGCGGAGGCGGGTGCCTTCGCCGCGGGCGTGCTCCTGACCTTCCTCGGTCTCGGGTTCGTGTTGTTCGCGTTCCGTGCGGCCGGTGAGCATCTCGGCTGGGGATTCCAGCTGCAATCACCCGCCGTAGTGACCGTGCTGGCGCTGCTCTTCTTCG
>JBDSND010000118.1:0-104887 GCA_039915505.1 Casimicrobiaceae bacterium | reverse complement strand
ACGCATGCGCCAGTTGGTCGACCGGCGACAGGCCGGCGTGCCTGGCAGCGTCGGCGCAGAACTGCGCAAGCGCGTCGGCGTCGAGCAACCAGTGTGCGGCGCAGCGGCAACCGCGCAGGTCGGCGGTCAGGTGCAGGCCTTGCATGAGCGGCAACTGTAGCGGCTCGGCCAATCATCGGGCGCGCGGGCTGTCGGCCCGATGTCGGCGCTGGAGGCGGTCGTTAAAATGGCGGGCTTGGCTGGGTGTGGTTTGCGTCTTCAATGGCAATGCGCGCGCCTTCGCTATCTCGTCTTCCCTTTCTTTTTCCGGTGCACCAGCCCCAACCCGATGCCCAACTCCGAACTGATGGCCAACGCGATCCGCGCGCTTGCGATGGACGCCGTGCAACAAGCAAATTCGGGGCATCCCGGCGCACCGATGGGGATGGCCGACATGGCGGTTGCGCTCTGGGGCCGGCACCTCAGGCACAACCCCGTGAACCCGCACTGGTTCAACCGCGACCGCTTCGTGCTGTCGAACGGCCACGGCTCGATGCTGCTGTACGCCCTGCTGCATCTCACCGGCTACGACCTGCCCATCGAAGAACTGAAGCGCTTCCGGCAACTCGGCTCAAAGACACCGGGACATCCGGAGGTCGGCGTCACACCGGGCGTGGAGACCACCACCGGCCCGCTCGCCCAGGGTCTCGCCAATGCGGTGGGCATGGCACTCGCGGAGCGCCTGATCGCCGCCGAATACAACCGACCCGGGCACGCGATCGTGGATCACCGCACCTACGTGTTCGTCGGCGACGGCTGCCTCATGGAAGGTCTGTCCCACGAGGCGTGCTCACTCGCCGGCACATTGGGCCTCGCGAAGCTGGTGGCGTTCTACGACGACAACGGCATCTCGATCGACGGCGAAGTCTCAGGGTGGTTCACCGACGACACCCCGAAGCGGTTCGAAGCGTATGGCTGGAACGTGGTGCGCAGCGTCGACGGTCACGACGTCGAGGCGGTCGATGCCGCGATCCGCACCGCCCACGGATCTGAACGCCCGACGCTGATCTGCTGCAAAACCGTCATCGGCAAGGGCGCGACCACCAAGGCCGGCACGGCGGACACCCACGGTGCAGCGCTCGGCGCAAAGGAGATCGCCAGCACCCGGCTCGGGCTCGACTGGCCGTACGCAGCGTTCGAGATCCCGGAGACGATCTACCGTGCCTGGGATGCCCGCGAATGCGGCGCACTGCTCGAACGGGATTGGGACACCCGGTTCGCCGCGTACCGCGCCGCACACCCGGACCTCGCCGCCGCATTCGAGCGGCGGCTGGCGGGCACGCTGCCGACGGATTGGCCGAGCACGCGCGACACTTTTGTCGCCCGCCAAGTGGAGAAGGCCGAGAGCATCGCCACGCGCAAGGCATCGCAACAGGCGATCGAAGCGTTCGCTACTGCCTTGCCGGAAATGATCGGGGGCTCAGCCGACCTGACTGGCTCGGTGTTCACCAACTGGTCGGGCAGCACGCCGGTGACCGCGACGACGCCGGGTAACTACCTCAACTTCGGCGTGCGTGAGTTCGCGATGTGCGCCATCGCCAATGGCCTGGCCCTGCATGGCGGATTGATTCCCTACGTCGGGACATTCCTGACGTTCTCCGATTACGCCCGCAATGCGCTGCGCATGGCGGCGCTGATGAAGCTGCGGTCCATTTTCGTGTTCACCCACGATTCCATCGGCCTTGGCGAGGACGGCCCGACCCACCAGTCGGTGGAGCACGCCGCCAGCCTGCGGCTCATTCCGGGCATGGAGGTCTGGCGGCCCTGCGACACCGTGGAAACGGCCGTGGCGTGGGCCGCGGCGCTCGAGAACGCGCACGCGCCCACCTGTCTCCTGCTCACCCGGCAGAGCGTGCCTGCGCAATCGCGGAAGGCAGCCGCGCTGGCGGCGATCGGCCGCGGCGGCTATGTGCTCGCCGACTGGGGCGGCGGCGGCGATGGGGATCGGCGGGCGGTCATCATCGCCACCGGCTCGGAAGTTGGGATTGCCATGGCGGCGCGTGACCTGCTTGGCAAGGAAGGCATCGAGGCGCGGGTCGTGTCGATGCCCGCGACATCGGTGTTCGACCGCCAGGACAACGCCTATCGCGCCAGCGTGCTGCCGGCCGGCGTCGCGCGAATTGCCGTCGAGGCCGGGGTCACCGACGGCTGGCGCAAGTACGTCGGCGCTTGCGACGACCCGACGGGGGCCGTCGTGGGCATCGATCGCTTCGGTGAATCGGCACCGGCGGGCGTGCTGTTCAAGCATTTCGGTTTCACCGGGGAGCACGTTGCTGCGGCGGCTCGGGCTGCCGTCGCCGCGGCAACCACGCGGTGAGCGGTGTCGGCGGCCGCGGCTAACGGGTTAAAATCGGTTTTTCGCGTCGCCTGCCCCCTCGGCGACCGCGTCCATGCCCCTCACGTCCATCCGCCCTGCCGTGCTCGAGGACGCCCCTGCCATTGCCCAGGTGCGGGTGGACAGCTGGCGCACCACGTATCGCGGCGTGATGCCAGACGCCTACCTCGATGCCATGTCCGTCGAACAGAGCACGGCGCTCTGGCACCGCGTGCTCGGGTCGGCGCCCAATCCAACCCATACGTTCGTGGCCGAGACGGCGGGGGTCGTCACCGGGTTCAGCTCCGGCCTCATGCTGAGTGAACCGAAGCACGGGCTCAATGCCGAACTGACGGCGGCGTATATCCGGCCCGCGCAGCAGCGAATCGGCGTTGGCCACCGGCTGGTCGGCGCCGTCGCGACGGCGCAGTGCGCACTCGGCGCAACCGGACTAATGACCTGGGTCCTGGCCGCCAATCGCAGGGCGCGCAACTTCTATGAAAGCCTCGGGGCGGAGCTGCTGATCGAGCAGCCGTACCAGTGGGACGGCGTGGACTTGGTGGAAGCAGGGTACGGCTGGCAGGACCTCGATGCCCTGATCGCGGCCTGCGGGCCGATCGACATGAGGCGGCACTGAGCGCGCAGCGCTGAGATCGCGGTATCGCGCCGCGCGCAGACGTCGTTCCTTGCGGAGCGACACGACCGAACGAACCGACAGGAGAAGCAGACGCAATGACCATCAAAGTTGCCATTAACGGCTATGGCCGCATCGGCCGGAATATCCTGCGCGCGCACTACGAAGACGGCAAGCAGCACGACATCGAGATCGTGGCCATCAACGACCTCGGCAACGCCGAGACCAACGCCCATCTCACCCGCTACGACACCGCGCACGGCAAGTTTCCGGGCAAGGTCGAGGTCGATGGCGACGCGCTCATCGTGAACGGCGACCGCATTCGCGTGCTCTCCTCCCGCAACCCCGCGCAGCTCCCCTGGGGCGACATGGGCATCGACGTCGTCCACGAATGCACTGGGCTTTTCACCACCAAGGAGAAGGCCGGCGCGCACCTCACGGGCGGCGCCAAGAGAGTCATCATCTCCGCCCCGGGCGGCAAGGATGTCGACGCCACCATCGTATACGGCGTGAACCACGACACCCTCAAGGCATCGCAGACGGTGATCTCCAACGCATCGTGCACCACCAACTGCCTGGCGCCGCTGGTGAAGCCCCTCCACGACAAGATCGGGCTCGTGAACGGTCTCATGACCACCATCCACTCGTACACCAACGACCAGGTGCTCACCGACGTGTACCACGAGGACCTGCGCCGGGCCCGCTCGGCGACCATGAGCATGATTCCCACCAAGACCGGCGCCGCCGCGGCAGTCGGGCTGGTGCTTCCCGAACTCAACGGCAAGCTCGACGGCTACGCGATTCGCGTTCCGACGATCAACGTGTCCGTGGTCGACCTCTCGTTCATCGCGGCACGCGATACCAACGTCGACGAAGTCAACGGCATCATGAAGGCGGCGTCCGAATCCGGCCCGCTCGCCGGGATCCTGCGCTACAACACCCTGCCGTTGGTATCGATCGACTTCAACCACGATCCGGCCTCCTCGAGCTTCGACTCCACCCTGACCAAGGTCTCGGGTCGCCTGGTCAAGGTGTCCTCCTGGTACGACAACGAATGGGGCTTCTCCAATCGCATGCTCGACACGACGGTTGCGTGGATGCAGGCGAAGGGCTGACGAGCTTCCACGCCTGATCACGCCGTGTTGGTATCCCGCGCTTCCGGCGCGCCTTGACTGGGGACGGCGGGCGTTGCCATGGCGCGAGGCCTGGTCGCCGCCATGCAGGCAACACCGGGGCGTACGTCGGGCGCGGCCGCCGTCGGGTTCCTTGCTGCCAGTCCGCAAGTCGCCCATCGCGTGCCGTGTGGTTCGGCAAAGCGAAGCGGAATGGAATAACGTAAACGGAACACCCATGACGCTCCTTCGCCTGCAAGACCTCGACGTGCAAGGCAAGCGCGTGTTCATTCGCGCCGACCTCAACGTTCCGCAGGACGATCGCGGTGCGATCACCGACGACACCCGGATCCGGGCCTCGGTGCCCGGCATCCGCGACGCCCTCGACCGCGGTGCCGCGGTGATGGTGACCTCGCATCTCGGCCGGCCCAAGGAAGGTGAATGGAGCGAGGCGGATTCGCTGGCGCCCATCGGCACCCGACTCGCCGAATTGCTGGGTCGCGGCGTGCCCCTCGTCCGCGACTGGGTCGATGGCGGGCCCTGGCTTGGCGCGCTCCAGCCCGGCGAGATGGTGCTGCTGGAGAACTGTCGGTTCAACCAAGGCGAGAAAAAGGACGACGATGACCTCGCCCAACGCATGGCCAAGCTCTGCGACGTCTATTGCAACGATGCCTTCGGCACCGCGCACCGCGCCGAAGCGACCACGCACGGGATCGCGCGCCACGCCGCCGTCGCCTGCGCCGGACCGTTGCTGGCCGCGGAGCTCGACGCACTGGGCAAGGCCCTGGCCGATCCGGCGCGCCCGCTGGTGGCCATCGTCGCCGGGTCGAAGGTGTCCACCAAGCTCACCATCCTGAAGGCACTTGCCGACCGGGTCGACGTGCTGATCGTTGGCGGTGGCATCGCCAACACCTTCATCCTGGCGACGGGCGGCAAGGTCGGCAAATCGTTGGTGGAGCACGACCTGGTGGGAGATGCGAAGGCGATTCTCGCGGCGCACCCGGATAAGATTCCCATCCCGACCGACGCGGTGTGCGCGAAGCAATTCTCGGCCGAGGCGAAGGCCACGGTAAAGCGCGTTGCCGACATCGAGCCGGATGACCTCATCCTGGACATCGGTCCGCAGACGGCGTTAGCGCTCGCACCGCTCGTGGCCAATGCGGGGACCATCGTCTGGAACGGCCCGCTCGGAGTGTTCGAGTTCGACGCCTTTGCCGGCGGCACGGAGGCGCTCGCCCGCGCCATCGCCGATTCCGACGCGTTTTCCATCGCCGGCGGCGGCGACACCCTGGCGGCGATCGCGAAGTTTGGCGTTGGCGACAAGATCAGCTATATCTCCACCGGCGGCGGCGCCTTCCTTGAGTTCCTCGAAGGCAGGACGCTGCCCGCGGTGGCGGTGCTGGAGCAGCGCGCAGCGACCGCGGGGTGACGACCGAGCGCCGACGGCACGCCGTCGCGGCGCATCGATTCCTTCAGGTATCGAGATACACAACTACAGGAACACGAGCGTGCAACGAAACACCAAGATAGTCGCCACCCTGGGCCCGGCCTCGGCGAGTTCGCCGGCGATGCTGAAGCGGATGCTCGAAGCCGGCGTGGATGTCGTCCGGCTGAACTTCTCCCACGGCAAGCCGGCGGATCACGTCACCATCGTCGAACAGGTGCGCGACTGCGCCCGCCAGCTCGGCCGCGAGGTCGGTGTCATGGTCGACCTGCAGGGTCCGAAAATCCGCATCGGCAAGTTCGCCGACGGACGTGTCGAGCTTTCGGCGGGCGACACGTTCATCCTCGACGCCACGTGCGAGCTCGGCAACGCCGAACGCGTGGGCCTCGACTACAAGGAGCTGGTGCAGGATGTGGCGCCTGGCGCGGTGCTCCTGCTCAACGATGGCCTCATCCGGCTCACCGTGAAGGCCGTTCGCGGTGCGGAGATCGTCACCCGCGTCGACCTCGGCGGCACCCTGTCCAATAACAAGGGCATCAATCGCCTGGGGGGCGGCCTCACCGCGCCGGCGCTGGCCGCCAAGGACATGGACGACATCAAGACGGCCGCCCAGATGCAGGCCGATTTCCTGGCGGTGTCGTTCCCCAAGAACAAGGAAGACATGTACATGGCACGGCAGCTACTACGTGCCGCGGGCAGCCGCGCGCTGCTGCTCGCCAAGATCGAGCGGGCCGAGGCGATCGGCGCGCTCGACGAGATCATCGATTCTTCCGACGGGATCATGGTGGCGCGCGGCGACCTCGCGGTCGAGGTCGGCGCCGCGACCGTGCCCGGCCTGCAGAAGCGCATGATCATCGCCGCGCGGGAGAAGAACAAGCTGACCATCACCGCGACGCAGATGATGGAGTCGATGATCAACAACCCGATTCCCACCCGGGCAGAGGTTTCCGACGTCGCCAACGCCGTGCTCGACGGCACCGACGCGGTGATGCTCTCAGCCGAGACGGCCACGGGCAAGTATCCGGTCGAAACCGTGGAGACGATGGCTCAGATCTGCCTGGAGGCGGAGAAGTCGTACGTGAGCGAGCTCGATCGCGACTTCCTCGACAGGACGTTCACGCGGATCGACCAGTCCATTGCAATGGGCGCGCTGTTCACCGCCTATCACCTCAAGGCGAGTGCCATCGCCTCGCTGACCCAGTCCGGTTCCACGGCCCTGTGGATGTCGCGGCACAACTCGGGTTGCCCGATCTATGCGCTCACCCCCGAGGTCACCGCCCAACGCAAAATGTCGCTCTATCGCAACGTGCGAACGCTCTATTTCGAGCAGAGCAACGATCGCGACGCCGTGCTGCGCGGCGCCGAGGAGCGGCTGGTGGCGAGCGGCGACGTGCGTCCGGGCGATCTCATCGTCCTCACCATCGGTGAGCCGCTCGGGAAGTCAGGAGGCACCAACACCCTCAAGATCGTGCGCGTCGGCGAAACGCGGACCTGATCGTCGCGGCTCCGGCAGCGCGTGACCTGGATGACCAGGACGGACGGGCTGGCGCTATCAGTGCAAGTAAAGAAACGGTGAAGGGTCTTGGCATGAAGGCTCGCCTAGCGCCGGGGTCGGGTGGGGCCGCACAGGCTCGCGATGCGGAGGCGAGCCGGGCACGGATCCTCGACGCTGCGACCCGTGAATTCGCGTCCCATGGCTTCGGTGGGGCGCGCGTCGACCGGATCGCGGCGGCCGCGGGCGTGAACAAGCGGATGCTGTACTACTACTTCGGCAACAAGGACGCCGTATTTCGCGCCGTGCTCGAAGCCGCCTATGCCCGGATCCGCGCCGCGGAGCGGCGTCTGTCGCTGCTGGACGTGCCCCCTGCAGAAGCCATCCGGAGACTGGTCGAGTTCACCTGGGACTACTACCTCGGCCAGCCGGAGTTCCTCGCGCTCTTGAACAGCGAGAATCTCTACCAGGCCCAGCACCTCAAGAATTCGCCCGACATCCGGTCGATGAACTCGCCGGTGATCGAGACCCTGGGGGTCGTGCTGGGACGTGGTGTTGCCGAGGGCCGGTTCCGCGGCGGCGTCGACCCGCTTCAGCTCTATATCTCCATCGCCGCCCTGAGCTATTTCTTTCTTGCGAACAGCCACACGCTCTCGGCAGTGTTCGGGCGCGATCTCTTCGCGCCTTCGGAACGCGCCGCGCGGCTGCAGCACATGATCGAGCTCGTGCTGGGCTACCTCGCGCCGTCCGCCCCGCCCTCACGCGCGTCGGCCTGACCCGCGGTGTCCCGAGGTTGACATCGGGTGGCTTGGCCGATAGGCTAATAACCAGTTGGTTAATAGCGTCGGGCGCTCGCCCGCCGCGCTCGAGGCAGGCCCATGTCCACGCCACCGACTTCCACGCTCGCGCCGAAGCAGCGCCCGTTCTGGCAGCGGGCCCTGTTGTCGGTATGGGCGCGCCCCTTGCTGCTCGTGCTGCTCCTGATCGTGCTGTGGGAGATGGCCATCCGCATCTTCCGCATTCCGCCGTATCTCATCCCCTCGCCCGACGCGGTCGTAGGTAAACTCTTCTCCGAGTGGCCGCGGCTGTGGCGCGAGGCCGTGCCGACCACCTATGCAACGCTCGGCGGGTTCGCGCTCTCGATCGGCTTCGGCATCCCGATGGCGCTGGTGATCGCGTATTCGCGCACCGTCGAGAGCTTCGTCTACCCCTTGCTGGTGTTTTCCCAGAGCATTCCCAAGATTGCCATCGCCCCGCTCTTCGTCGTCTGGTTCGGCTTCGGCGTGATCCCCAAGGTGATCTCGGCCTTCCTGCTCGCCTTCTTTCCGGTCGTGGTCTCCACCGTGGCCGGCTTCAAGTCCGTGGACCCGGACATGATCGATCTCGCCCGTTCGATGAAGGCGACGCGGCTGCAAACGTTCCTGCGCATCAGCCTGCCGCACGCCCTGCCGTCGATCTTCGCGGGACTCAAGGTGTCGATCACCCTGGCCGTGGTCGGCGCCGTGGTCGGCGAGTTCGTCGGCTCCAATTCGGGGATCGGCTACCTGCTGCAGATCGCCAACGGCAACTTCGACCTGCCCCTGATGTTCGCGGCACTGACCGTGCTCTCCGGCATCGGCGTGCTGCTTTTCGTCGCGGTCGACGTGGTGGAGCGGCTGATGATTCCCTGGCACGCCTCGCACCGCAACGATTTCACCGCCACCGCCTAGACCAAAGGCGGGGACCCACTAGGAGGATTACCATGCAGGCAAAACGCATCGCATTGCTCGCCGCGGCCACGCTCGCACTCGCGGCCGGACCGGCGCTCGCCCAGAGCGCCAAGCCGCTCGACAAGAGCGTGCTGCTGCTCAACTGGTACGTATATAGCGAGCACGCGCCGTTCTTCCTGGGCAAGGAGCGCGGCTACTACCGCGACGAGGGCATCGACCTCGACATCCAGGAAGGGCGCGGCTCGGGCGTCACGGTGCAAGCCGTCGCGGCCGGCACGGCGCAGTTCGGGTACGCGGACGTGCCGACCATGATCAAGGCGGCGTCCAAGGGCGCGCCCGTCACCGCGGTCGGCGTGGCGCTGCAGACCTCGCCGATGTCGGTGATGTGCTTTGCCGACAAAAAGATCGACAAGCCCGCGGACCTCAAGGGCAAGACAGTCGCCGTCACGCCTGGCGACTCGATGTCGCAGGTGTGGCCGCTGTTCCTCAAAAAGACCAATCTCAAGGATAGCGACTTCAAGACGGTCGCCGGCGACGGCCAGACCAAGCTCAACGCGGTGATCAACAGCCAGGCCGATTGCCTGCTCGGCTATGTGATGGACCAGGCGATCAAGCTGCAGGACGCCGTCAAGAAACCGGTGAAGCCGATTCGATTCGCGGACTACGGCGTCAACATGGTGAGCTCGGGGATCATCGTCAACAAGGACTTCCTGAAAGGCAACGAGGACCTCGTCAAGCGCTTCCTGCGGGCCACCACGCGCGCGATGGAAGAAGCCGCGAAGAACCCGGACGCGGCCATCGAGGCGATGCTCAAAGCCAAGCCCAATTCGGGGGTGAAGGACACGGCGGTGGTGGGCATGAAGAATACCGCCGCGCTGTACAAGGGACCGGACGACCCGAGCAACCGGCCGCTGCGGGTGGGCGCCAAGAACATGAGCGAGACCCTCGAGCTCCTCACCGAGTACGGCGGCGTCGATAAGGGCAGCGCCGGCAAGGCCGACGACTACTACACCAACGCCTACCTTCCCTAGGCGCTCGAGGCATACGGGCCGCGCACGCCACGGCCCGTCGGCTTTTCATGCAGCAGGTCACCTCATCCCCGCCCATCGCGGCGACCACGGCCGCCGGCGCCAACGGCGCCGAGGGTCTCATTCGCGTCGAGAGCGTCGCCAAGACGTACCAGACCGCGGAAGGTCCGGTCGAGTCGCTGCTGCCGCTCGACTTCGGCATCGGCGACGGCGAGTTCATGAGCATCGTCGGCCCGTCCGGATGCGGCAAGTCGACCTTGCTCAAGATGGTCGCGGGCCTGCTGCCGGCGACGGTCGGCCGCATCCTGGTGCACGGCCGGCCGGTCGATGGACCGCCGGACAACGTCGGCATCGTCTTCCAGGGTTCGGTGCTACTTCCTTGGCGCAGCGTGCTCGAGAACATCCTGCTGCAGGTGGAAATGCGGCGCCTGCCGCGGGCGAAGTACGTTGACAAGGCCCACGCACTCATCGCCATGGTCGGTCTGGAGGGCTTCGAGAACAAGTATCCATGGCAGCTCTCCGGGGGCATGCAACAGCGGGCCTCGATTTGTCGCGCCCTGGTGCACGATCCCGAGGTGCTCCTTATGGACGAGCCCTTTGGAGCGCTCGATGCCATGACCCGCGAGCGCATGAACCTCGAATTGCAGCGCATCTGGGCGGAGACGCGGAAGACCGTGCTGTTCATCACCCACAGCATCCCGGAATCGATCTTCCTCTCCGACCGGGTTCTGGTCATGACCGAGCGCCCGGGCTCGATCGCGGCGATCTACGACGTGGACCTGCCGCGCCCACGCACCCTGGACATAATGGCTAGTCCGGAATTCAACGGGCTCGCAAGAAAGATCCGCGCGCACTTCTACTCGCAGGGCACGCTCGATGCTTGAGCGGTGCACCGCGCGACGATGACCCCGGCGCCAACGTTCACCATCACCGATATCCGCTGCTACGAGCGGCCGGTGACGCTGCGCCTGCCGTTCCGGTTCGGTGCCGTGACCGTAACCCATGCGCCTCAGGCGTTCGTGCGGGTCCGTCTGCAATTTCCTGATGGCAGGATATCGTGGGGCGGCACCGCCGAGCTCATGGTGCCGAAGTGGTTCGACAAGGAGACGGTACAGACCGAAGCGCAGAGCTTCGATCAGCTGCGGACCTCCTTGCTGCGCGCGCGCGACGCCTATCTCGGCGGCGGGCGCCCGCGCACCGCGTTCGGTCACTTCGCGGCGCACTACGACGCGCTGGTGGGCGATGGCCGTGAGCCTGGCGTGCCCACCCTCGCGGCGTGCTTCGGCCCCGCCGAGATCGATAAGGCCGTGCTCGATGGCCTCGCCCGGCACCTCGGTGTCGATTTCTTCACCCTCATGCGCGGCAACGGCGCCGGCATCGCGCCAGCCGACCTGCTCGCCGAGTTCTCGGGCTTCGATTTTGCAGCCTTCGCCGCCGACCTCGCTGCCCCTGCCCGGCTATCGCTTCGTCACGCCGTGGGCATGCTCGACGAACTCGAAGGCGATCCCGGACACGTGGGCGATGGTCTTCCGGAATCGCTGGAGCAAGCGATCGCGCGATACGGACTGCGCTATTTCAAACTGAAGCTCGGCGGCGACCTCGAGGTCGACGTCGCGCGCCTCGGCGCAATCGCCAAGTTGCTGGATCGCAAGCTTTCCAACTACACCGTCACTCTGGACGGCAACGAGCAATACGACGACATCGATGCACTCGAGACGCTCTGGGCACGCGTTCAGACGGCGCCGGTGTTGCAGGTTCTCGCGCGTCGCATCGCCTTCATCGAGCAACCCGTCAATCGCCGCCGCGCCCTGGACAGCGACGTCCGGGCGCTGGCCCGTGAGATCCCGATCATCATCGACGAATCCGACGGCAGTCTCGACGCCTTTGCCCGCGCCCGGGAATGCGGCTATTCAGGCGTGTCGAGCAAGGCATGCAAGGGGCTGTACAAATCCCTCATCAACCGCGCACGGGTCGCGCGCTGGAATGCCGAGGTGCGCGAAGAGCGCTGGTTCATGTCGGCCGAGGATCTCACCACCCAGGCGGGCCTTGCCGTCCAGCAGGACCTGGCGCTTGCCGGGGTGCTGGGCATCGCCCACGTCGAGAAGAACGGCCACCACTACGTCAACGGCTTCGCGGGACAATACGCCCCGGCCGCCGAGCAGGAGGCGTTCCTCGCCGCCCATCCCGACCTGTACGAACGCACCGCCGGTTGCGTACGGCTGCGGATCGCCGCCGGTGAGCTGCGCATCGGGTCCTTGCACGGCAGCGGTTTCGCATCCGGCGCGCATCCCGACTGGAATGCGCTCTCGCCGCTACGATCTACCGTTCCCGCGATCCATGAAAGGACCCCATGAACCCGTCCTTTGGGCTCAATCGTGCCGCGCTCGCGGAGAGCCTCGTGTTGCCGAGAGCCTCGGACTCGACCCGGCGTGCTACATCGATCTCGTCCGGGCGAGTCCCGCGTACTCGCGCGCGGTCGACGCCAAGGCCGCGAAGATGCTCGCCCGCGACTACGCGTCGCAGTCGCGCATCCGGCAGCATCGCAAGGACATCGCCTTGATGTTCGAAGCCGCACGCGTCGCCGGCTGCGCGCTACCCCTCACCGAAACCCATGCACGCCGGTCGATCGTGCCATCGAGGCCAGCCACGGCGAGCTCGACGACGCCGCCATCATCGAAACCATCCGTTGCTGGCCTGTAGCCGCGACGCCGCCGTGAAGGAGCAACGCGTGGAAACCACCCGCCTGGGGATCATCATGAATGGCGTCACCGGACGCATGGGCACCAACCAGCACCTGGTGCGCTCCATCGGCGCGATTCGGGCCCAGGGCGGGGTCCGCTTGGGCGATGGGCGCCACGTCATGCCCGATCCGATCCTGGTCGGGCGCAACCGCGGCAAGCTCGAGGCGCTGGCCCGTGCCCATGGCGTCGAGCGCTGGACGACCGACCTCGACGCGGCCCTCGACGATCGCGACGACATCCTGTACTTCGATTCGGCCTCGACCGGGCTGCGACCGCAGCTCATCAAGCAGGCGATCGCCGCCGGCAAGCACGTGTACACGGAAAAGCCGGTGGCGCCGACCCTCGAGCAGGCGCTCGACATCTACCATGCAGCCAAGGCTGCCGGGATCAAGCACGGCGTAGTGCAGGACAAGCTGTGGCTGCCGGGGCTGCTGAAGCTCAAGATGCTGGTCGATTCGGGGTTTTTCGGTCGCATCCTGTCGGTGCGCGGCGAGTTCGGCTACTGGGTCTTCGAAGGCGACTGGCAGGAGGCCCAACGCCCGTCGTGGAACTACCGAAAGGAGGACGACGGCGGCATCATCGTCGACATGCTGTGCCACTGGCGCTACGTCCTCGACAACCTGTTCGGCAGCGTGCGCAGCGTGTCGTGCCTGGGCGCCACCCACATCCCGCGACGCTGGGACGAGAACGGCCGTGCCTACGCAGCGACCGCCGACGACGCCGCCTATGCGACTTTCGAGCTGGGTGAGGATCGCGCCCAGCCGATCGTGGCCCAGATCAACAGCTCTTGGACCACGCGCGTGCGCCGCGACGATCTCGTCACCTTCCACGTCGACGGCACACTCGGTTCCGCCGTGGCAGGGCTGACCGACTGCTGGACGCAGCAGCGGGTCAATACGCCCAAGCCGGTGTGGAATCCGGACGTTCCGCAGACCATCGACTTTTTCGCGACGTGGCAGAAGCTACCCAGCAACCGCGTGTACGACAACGCCTTCAAGGTCGAGTGGGAGCTTTTCATCCGCCACCTGTTCGAGAACACGCCGTTCCGGTGGGACCTGCTTGAAGGCGCGAAGGGCGTGCAGCTCGCCGAGCTCGGCCTCGAGAGCTGGCGCGAGCGCCGCTGGGTGGACGTGCCGCCGATCGCCGCCTGAAGCCGGCCGACGAGGATGCCATGATTACGATCAAGCTACCGCGCGCCGATCGATCGCTGCACGCCTATCGCCTGCGCGAGGCCCGGCACTGGCCTCCGCCGGCGCCATCCAGTCGCAATCGCGTCGCGTACGCCGCCGCGCACGTCGTCGCGGATCCGTTCGCCGCCACCGACCCATGGCTCGCGCCGGCGGTCGACTGGGATGCGACCCTGGCGTTCCGCTCGCACCTGTTCGCGCTCGGTTTCGGGGTGGCCGAGGCCATGGATACCGCGCAGCGCGGCATGGGACTCGACTGGCCCACTTCGCTGGAGCTCATCGACCGCTCGCTCACACTCGCCCGCGCCACGCCCGGCGCCGTGGTCGCCTGTGGCGCCGGCACCGATCATCTCGAGCCGCGCAGCTCGCTGACCGTCGACGACGTACTCGCGGCTTACCGCCTGCAGTGCGAAGCCGTGGAGGGCCGCGGTGGTCGCATCATACTCATGGCCAGCCGCGCGTTGGCCGCGTGCGCAGGCTCGCCCGATGACTATGCGCGTGTCTACGGCACCCTGCTCGGCGAGGTCCGCGAGCCCGTGATCCTGCACTGGCTGGGCGACATGTTCGATCCGGGTTTGGCTGGCTACTGGGGACATGCCGACATCGATGCCGCGATGGACGTCTGTCTCGCGATCCTGCGCGAGCATCGCGCCAAGGTCGATGGCATCAAGATCTCGCTGCTCGACGCCGGCAAGGAGATCGGGATGCGTCGGCGCCTGCCTTCCGGCGTGCGCATGTACACCGGCGACGATTTCAATTTCGCCGAGCTCATCGCCGGCGATTCCGAGGGACACTCCGACGCGCTCCTCGGCATCTTCGATCCGATCGCGCCGGCCGCAGCGGCGGCGCTCGACGCCCTCGCGCGCGGAGACACGGCGGAGTTCCATGCGATCCTTGCCCCGACCGTCCCGCTGTCGCGCCACGTGTTCAAGGCGCCGACCCGGTTCTACAAGACCGGGGTCGTGTTCCTCGCCTGGCTCAACGGCCACCAGGAGCATTTCGTGATGGTCGGCGGGCAGCAGAGTGCCCGCAGCCTGCTGCATTTCACCGAGCTCTTCCAGCTCGCCGACGCGGCCGGGCTTCTGCGCGACCCGGAGCTCGCGGCCGCAAGGATGCGAACGCTCATTGCGCTGCACGGTGTGCGTGAGGCGTGAGCCATACTGCAAGCCATGCGCGTCGCGTGAGCGCGCGGTGCGGCCGCGCCGCGCCCGTTGGGTGCGCGCGCGGCAAGCCGACGTCCCACGCGGTTCCACCGTGCTGATCCAGGCGCGGCAGCCCGCTGTTTAAAACCCCCGGTCGTTGGAATTCCCACCATGAGTGAACCCCGCTCCGAGTTGCTGTCGATCAATTCCGCCACGGTCCGCACCCAGTGGAGCCTTCCCCAGCTCATCGACGGCTGCGTGCGCCATGGCATCCGCTCCATCTCGCCGTGGCGCGATCAGGTCGCGGCCGCGGGCCTCAAGGAAACCGCGCAACGCATTCGCGACAACGGCCTGTCGTTGTCGGGCTATTGCCGCGCCGGCATGTTCCCGGCGGGCGATCGCGCCGGCCGCAAGGTCATCCTCGACGACAACCGCCGGGCGGTCGACGAGGCGCTCACCCTGGGGGCGCCGTGCGTCGTGGTGATCGCTGGCGGGTTGCCCAAAGACCGTGAAGGTCGCGTCGAGTCGAAGGATCTGGCCGGAGCCCGCGAGATGGTCCGCGACGGCCTCGGCGAGTTCCTCGAGTACGCCCGCGGCGCCGGTATGCCACTCGCCGTCGAGCCGCTGCATCCGATGTACGCGGCCGATCGCGCCTGCGTGAACACCATGGCCCATGCCAACGACCTCTGCGACGAACTCGGACCGGGGCTCGGGATCGCCGTCGACGTCTACCACGTCTGGTGGGATCCGCACCTCGAGCACGAGATCCAACGTGCCGCAGGCGCGTCACCTTCACGCCTGTTGGCGTACCACATCTGCGACTGGCTGGTGCCGACGACCGATCTCCTGGTCGACCGCGGCATGATGGGCGATGGCGTGATCGATCTACGGCTCATTCGCGCCTGGATGGAAGCCGCCGGCTACCGGGGTCCGCACGAGGCCGAGATCTTCTCCGCCAATAACTGGTGGAAGAAGGACCCCGACGAGGTCCTGTTGACCTGCAAGCGCCGGCACGTCGAAGTCACCTGAAAGCGCACCCCTGCTTCGCTGCGATCGGGCAGCTTCAGGAAATCCACCGGCGGAGCCGAACACCTACCTCTTGATGCGCGGCCGAGCAGGTGCCGCAGGACACTACGGCCTACGGGCTTTCGTGTCGAACCCGGGTCCGCGCAGCTCAGCAGGAGACGAGTCGGAGGAATGTCGGGCGCGGTGTCGCCGACCGGCGCATTCGCTTGACCTACAGGATTCGATCTCGGAGGGAGCGGGTCGATGCCAACGCCGGTCCGGCCCGGGCATCGCGTGATTGCAAAGCGATCACATGCCGTTGCAAAGCGGCAGGACGACGGACTCCAGTACGCGTCCCGTGCGACGATCCTGCGCGAAGCCGACGACGGTGGGGTGGCGGCCGCGCTCCTTGGCGAAGTCCAGCCGGAACGTCTCTGTCGCGATCCGGTCCGGGCCGAAGGCCACTCCGCGCGACAGCACCCGCACGACGTGGTCGTGCTCCAGCCGCACACCGCGGTTCTCGCCGGCGGTGACCGACGACACCAGGTCGCTTTCGGTGAGGGCCACGCGCAGCTCGACATCCTTCGTCGATCCTTCGGCGGCCATCGCCTGCACGTTCACGGTGACGGCTCCCTCGGTGGGTTGCGCCGTGAGCACAATGCGCACCGGCGGCGCCGCAGCCGCGGCCGACTGTACGGCGCGGTTCACGGCGCCATTGCGCCACAGGCCCGCATCGCGCCCCTGCACCAGAATCTGCGGCGTGTACACGGTCCGCGAGCCGCCCGCGGTTGCTGCCGCATACTGCCGCTCGGTGAATGCGGGCTTGGCGAACCGGTCGGTCCAGCCGAGACGGTCCCAGTAGTCGACGTGAAACGCCAGGACGGCGGCCGCGGGCTGCGCGCCGCCGGGAGGGAACGACTCACGCAGCCATCGGTCCGCAGGCGGACAGCTGTCGCAGCCCTCACTCGTATAAAGCTCGACCAGCGGCAAGGTATGAGGGCCGCTGGCGATCGTGCACGACCCCACCGGCGCCGCGGCCGCGAGCCCTGGATGGAGCAGCCAGAATGCTAGAACCGCAAGGTGTCTCGTGGACATGCTGCCTCAGTCGGCGTCCGCCGCAGATCCTTACGGCCCCGCCGCAGCCGGGGCGCGTGCTAGCATCCCTGGCCAGTCGCGTCCACGTCGGCGCGCCACCTTCTGGGAGCACGACATGGGCCTCATGGCCATCCTCTGGACCATTCTCATCGGTTTTCTGGTGGGCCTCGTCGCCCGCGCCCTCATGCCAGGCGCCGACGGCCTGGGCTTCTGGCTCACCGCACTCCTGGGGATCGGCGGATCGTTGGTCGGCGGCATCATCGGCAGCCTGCTGTTCAGGGCACCCTCGGGCAGCTTCCGGCCGGCCGGCCTCATCCTGTCGGTGATCGGCGCCGTCATCCTGCTGTGGCTCTACCGCCACTACTACATGCCAGCCTAGCGGTGGTCCACGCCCGGCCACCATGATCGACCTGGCAGCACTCGAAGCCGCGGCGCGGGACGTGTACGCCGCGATGGCGCCGACCCCGCAGTTCGTGTGGCCGCTGCTCGCTCAACGCGCGGGACGCGAAGTGTGGGTCAAGCACGAGAATCACACCCCGATCGGCGCGTTCAAGGTGCGCGGCGGATTGCACCTGCTCGCGCGGCTCGCCGCAGCGCGACCGCGGCCCGCGGGCATCATCAGCGCGACCCGCGGCAACCATGGCCAAAGCCTCGCCTTCGCAAGCCGCCGCCACGCCGTGCGATGCGTCATCGTCGTGCCCCACGGCAACTCGCGGGACAAGAACGCGGCCATGGTTGCGCTCGGCGCCGAACTCGTCGCGTTCGGCCACGATTTCGACGCGGCGCGCGAGCATGCCGCAGCGCTGGCTGCGCGTGATCATCTGCATTTCGTCGGACCATTCCAGCCCGAGCTCGTCGCCGGCGTTGGGACTTACGCTTTGGAACTCCTCCGGAGCGTACCGGCGCTGCGCACCGTGTACGTGCCCATCGGCTGCGGTTCGGGAATCTGCGGCCTGATCGCGGCACGGGATGCGCTCGAAGTCGATGTGGACATCGTCGGGGTCGTATCCACCGGCGCCAACGCCTACGCGCAGTCGTTCGCCGCCGGACATCCCATCGCCACGGCAACCGCCCAGACGATGGCCGACGGCATGGCGGTGCGCGTGCCCGTTCCAGCTGCCCTCGACATCATCGGCCGCGGCGCAGCACGCATCGTCGAGGTTAGCGACGACGAGGTGGGCGCGGCGATGCGCGTGTACTTCACCGACACCCACCAGGTCGCCGAGGGCGCGGGGGCCGCACCCCTCGCCGCGATGCTCAAGGAAGGCGACCGGGCGGGGCGCACGTGCGCGGTCGTGCTCTCTGGCGGCAACGTGGATCGCGAGGTCTACGCGCGCATCCTGGCGGGATAGTGAACTGCCTGGCGAACGGCTCGGCGCAGGGTCGCAGCGCGGGCCGAGTGGCGCCGGCGCATCACGCCCGCCGCACGCGGGTTTGCGACTGCTCGCGAAGATATTGCGGTACGTAGTGCCCGGAGCCCGTCGCGCGCCCAGTCGATCCGAACCCTTCCATCCGCCGAAGGGCTGGAAGCCCGGCCACGCCCCCGTGGTCGCCCCCTGAGGTCGATTGGCATAGCAGACCCCCGCCTCCACGGCGTCGAAGAAGTGCTCGCCTTCCGGGTCGGAGCCGTACAAGCCCGCGGTGAGTCCGTAGTCGCCGGCGTTGGCCAGCGCAATGCCGGCCTCGACGCTGTCGACCGGCGCGACCAGCACGAATGGCGCGAAGAGTTCCCGGCTCCAAAGCGGATGATCGAGCGGCGCTCTGGCGATCGTCGGCGCACAGAAGAACCCGTGCGCGAGGTCGCCGTGATCGAGGCGTTCCCCGCCGTGCACGATCGCCCCGGCGGCGCCGAGGCTGCGCACCTGCGACGCCGCGTCCTCGTACCGCGCCAGGGCGGCGGCGTCGATAACGGGCCCCATCCAGTGATCGCGATTCACCCAGGGCTTCCATGCGATTCTTGCCGACCTCGAGCGCCAGCGCCGCCCCGATCATGAACACGCGCTCCTCGATCAACGCAGCGGCCCGTCGCAGCACCGCCACCCGCTCGGTCCACGGGGTGTGTGCCCAGCCAGTGAAAGCCTCGCGTGCGGCCGCGATTGCCGCCGCACCGTCTTCCGCGGCGCCGGCCTGGAAGCGTCCCACTACAACGCGATGGTCGATCGGACTATGGGTCTGGAACTGCTGTGACACGCAAACGTCGCGGCCGGCAATGAACATGGCGTGCTCCGGCGCCGAGCTGCGCGCGCATGCAATTCGCCGCGGCATCGAAGGCCCCGTGCAGTTCCTCAGGGGGCTCGAACATCGTGGCATAGGTGAGCTTGAACATGGCAGGTGCGGGATGGCTGGCGGCAGCAGTCATGCGGGGTGCGGGGGAATCGCCGGACCGGACGCGGGACGAGGGACGTCACCCCGCTGTCGGCGGGCGGTGGCTGCGCGAATCTGCATTGTGCGCCCGGCCGCGCCGAGCGGGCGGCATCACTTCACAGGCGGGGACTGACACCGTCGCTGGCGCCAAGCCAGGGATAACGCGGCAGATCGCCGCGGTCAGAGCAGTTCGGCGGCGGGCCCGAGGATCTGACTGCGGAGTTCCCGATATCGAGGGAGCTGCGGGGGATAAACGCAGATGTACTTGACCTGCGCGGCCTGCAGGCAACGCTGTTTGATGATCTCGAGCTTCTGATCGCGGGCGTTGGACACCTGATCCGTCTCGCGAAGATCGACGATAGCCAGGATGGTCGAATCGCGGTCGCAGATCACGAACCCGATCCGCTGGTCGGCGATCTTGCGAAAGGCGCGCAGGCGTTCCATGCCCTGCGGTCCCATTTTCACCTGCAGCACGTCGGCGAGCCGCACCCGGGCGAAGATGTCGTGCCGCGGGAACGCCGCCTTGAGCAGGAGGAACACCATACCTTCGGTCTTGCTCAGGAACCGCGGGCGCAGGAGGTAGAGGCCGGGCAGCTCGGCCGAGGACAGGAGCCGGGTGGTCTCGCCTTCAGTCCACTGAGTCGGCGGCGCATCCGGATCGTTGAAGCCGCGCATGCCGCCGGCCGTCTCGCGGTTGCGGCGCACGAACGCGATGATCACCGCCGTGGCCACCGCGGTGATGATGATGACGAACAGAATTCCGGAAGTGATGGGGCTCGAAACGATGGGGCGCTCCGTGTCGGCCTGAGGCCTGCCTGCGGCGCTAGGCGGCCCTGTCCGCTACTAGTCTAATGCAAACAAACAGAAAGCGTGTCCGGCCAAGAGCCTACACCCGGTTCCTCATCCGCGAATGTTGCGCCTTTGGTGGGCAACCGGATCGCATCTCGCGCAGGTTCGCGCTCCACATCGGCTGCCTTGAGACATCGCCGGCATGGGCCGCATCGAGGCACCGGCGGACGTAGCCGGCCAAAGGAGGAAGTCCGTGGCAACGACCGGGGAGCGTGGCCGCGAGCCACCCCATGCCGGCCCTGATCGCGGGTCCTTCCCGGTCATCCCCAACTGCCCCAAAACGAAACCCCGCCGAAGCGGGGTTTCGATACAGCAGACAGCGCTCACGCAGTGCCCGGCTACGGATGAGGTATCGGGGCGAAGCGCGCGAACAAAGACATTACATGAAACTACGGCAAGCCCGCGCAAACCAAGCCCTGGCGCCTCAGGCGCTGCCGCTTTACATGTCCATGTCGCCCATGCCGCCCATGCCGCCCATCCCGCCGCCGCCGGGCATGCCGCCGCCCTTGTCGTCCTTCGGGGACTCGGCAATCATGGCTTCGGTCGTGAGCATGAGGCCTGCCACCGACGCCGCATTTTGTAGCGCAAAACGCGTCACCTTGGTGGGATCCAGCACACCCATCTCGACCATGTCGCCGTACTCGCCCGTGGCGGCATTGAAGCCGTAGTTGCCCTTGCCGTCGACGACTTTGTTCACGACCACCGACGGCTCGTCACCGGCATTGGCCACGATCTGGCGCAGCGGCTCCTCGACCGCGCGGAGCACGATCTTGATACCGGCGTCCTGGTCGGGGTTGGCACCCTTCAGGTTCTTGATGTTGGCGCGGGCACGCAGGTACGCGACACCACCGCCCGGGACGATGCCTTCTTCCACCGCCGCACGGGTGGCGTGCAGGGCGTCTTCGACACGCGCCTTCTTCTCCTTCATCTCGACTTCAGTGGCTGCACCGACCTTGATCACCGCGACACCGCCGGCGAGCTTGGCCACGCGTTCCTGCAGCTTTTCCTTGTCGTAGTCGGAAGTGGCTTCTTCGACCTGCTTGCGGATGTTCTTCACCCGCGCCTCGATCGAGGCCTTCTCGCCGCCACCGTCGATGAGCGTGGTGTCTTCCTTGCCCACTTCGATCTTCTTGGCACGACCGAGATCCTTGAGGGTGGCGTTCTCGAGCTTGAGACCGAGTTCCTCGGCGATGACCGTGCCACCGGTCAGGATCGCGATGTCTTCCAGCATGGCCTTGCGACGGTCGCCGAAGCCCGGCGCCTTGACGGCAGTGGTCTTCAGGATGCCGCGGATGTTGTTCACGACCAACGTCGCGAGTGCCTCGCCGTCGACGTCCTCGGCGATGATCAGCAGCGGCTTGCCAGCCTTGGCGACCTGCTCGAGCAGCGGCAGCAGATCACGGATGTTGCTGATCTTCTTGTCGTGCAGAAGGATGTACGGATCCTCGAGACCGGCCGATTGCTTCTCCGGATTGTTGATGAAGTACGGCGAGATGTAGCCGCGGTCGAACTGCATCCCTTCGACCAGGTCGAGCTCGTTCTCGAGACCCTTGCCGTCCTCGACGGTGATGACGCCTTCCTTGCCGACCTTCTCCATGGCTTCGGAGATCGTCTTGCCGATCGCCTCGTCGGCGTTCGCCGAGATCGAGCCGACCTGCGCGATTTCCTTGCTGGTGCTGCACGGGCGGCTGATCTTCTTCAGTTCCTCGACGATGGCGATGACCGCCTTGTCGATGCCCCGCTTCAGGTCCATCGGGTTCATGCCCGCGGCAACGTACTTGAAACCCTCGTTGCAGATCGACTGGGCGAGGACTGTCGCGGTGGTGGTGCCGTCACCGGCCACGTCGGAAGTCTTGGACGCGACTTCCTTGACCATCTGGGCGCCCATGTTCTCGAACCTGTCCTTCAGCTCGATTTCCTTGGCGACGGACACGCCGTCCTTGGTGACCGTGGGCGCGCCGAAGCTGCGCTCGAGCACGACGTTGCGGCCCTTGGGGCCGAGTGTTGCCTTGACCGCGTTGGCGAGGACGTTCACGCCAACCATCATCTTGTTGCGCACGCCTTCGCCGAAACGGACGTCTTTACTAGCCATGTTTGCTTCTCCTGATTCGAATTCTGGGTGATGGGGCGATCAACCGACGATGCCGATGATGTCGTCTTCGCGCATGTGCAGGTAATCCTGGCCCTCGAGCTTGAATTCCTGACCGGAGTACTTGCCAAACAGCACGCGATTGCCGACCTTCACACCCATGGCGATGATCTTGCCGTTGTCGTCGGGCTTACCCGGGCCGACGGCGACCACCTCGCCTTGCGACGGTTTCTCGGCTGCGGTGTCGGGGATCACGATCCCGCCAGCCGACTTTTTCTCCTCTTCGACGCGCTTGACGATCACTCGGTCGTTCAAAGGACGGATGTTCATGTTAGTACTCACTCCTGCTCAATGGGTTGTAATCCGAGCACCTCACGGGACTTGCCAGCCCTGCTAGCACTCACCGAAGGCGAGTGCTAATAATACGCAGGGAAGGGAATAAAATCAAGAGGCCAGCCACGATCAAGCCGGACGGCCGAGAAACCCCGGTGGCGCTGGCCTACCGCCTCCATCCCTCCATTCCTCCTGCCTTACGAGCCCGGGCCGACCGGGCCGCGGCGGGTATCCTGCGGTCACTGCGCCTTGGCGCCGTCGCGCTGCCGGGCGGCGTCGGGAAACCCGTCGTCACGCCGAAGCACGCGAGCGCGGGGGCGGCGGTCCACGGAACTCCCGCCGAAAGGCCCTGGACCGGCGGCCGTGCCGAGGTCCATTGCAACGACGCGACGCCGTATGAGGGACTGTCGATGCACCGATGCGAGCAGAACTGGCAGGCACCCGGCACCCCATGAGCCCCGGCATCGCGTATGCGTTGGGATCGGCGGTGCTCTTCGGCACGAGCACTCCCCTCGCCAAGACCCTGGTCGGGACGGTCTCCCCCATCCTGCTGGCCGGACTGCTCTACGCAGGCTCTGGTATCGGACTGCTCATCGCCATGGCGGCGCGTCGGCTGCTGGCCGGCGAACGGCCGCCGCCGTTGTCCGTGCCGGTCGGTGCCGAATGGGCGTGGCTCGCCGCTGGAATCTTCTTCGGCGGGATCGTCGCGCCCGTGTTGCTCATGCAGGCGCTGGTCGTGACACCTGCCTCGACGGCTTCGCTGCTGCTCAACCTCGAAGCGGTATTCACTGCTCTGCTGGCATGGTGCCTGTTCCGGGAGAACGTCGACCGGCGGATCGCGCTCGGCATGCTGGCGATCGTCGCCGGGGGCGCTGTGCTGTCGTGGCATCCCGGCGGACCGGGCGGCCTGTCCCTGGGCAGCCTGCTGGTCGCGGCCGCATGCGCCTGCTGGGCCCTCGACAACAATCTTACGCGGCGGGTTGCCACGCGCGATGCCATGCTGATCGCCGGACTGAAGGGCCTGGTGGCCGGCGCGGTGAATCTCACCCTCGGCTGGTCGCTCGGATTGGCCTGGCCGCCCCTGGATTCGGCCACCGCGGCCGCGGCCCTGGGCTTTCTCGGGTACGGCGTCAGCCTGGTGCTGTTCGTGCTCGCGCTGCGCCATCTGGGCACGGCGCGCACGGGAGCCTACTTCGCGGTGGCGCCCTTCTTCGGCGCCGCCCTGGCGATCGCCTTGCAGGCAGAGCCGGTCACCTGGCAACTCGGTGCGGCCGGAGTCCTGATGGCGCTCGGGGTGTGGCTACACCTGACCGAGCATCACGAGCATCGGCACGTCCATCGCGCCGAAACGCATGCCCACCCGCATGCCCATGACGCGCATCATCGCCATGACCATCCGGCTGACATCGACGAACCGCACGAGCACGCCCACACGCACGAGCGTCTGGTGCATGCGCATCCGCACTATCCCGACACCCAGCACCGCCATGAGCACTGAGTCGATGCGCGCATCGCGGGGGCGACGGCGGGCATCCCGGCGTAGGATCACCGAACGCATCTCCAGCCCGGCCCCGAGAACACTCTGCAGCGTTCCACCTGTGGCCCTGAAAAGCGCAGATTGCGTCGTGGGTGGGTCCTCGCATCATCCATCCGGAAACGCTCGGGCCCTCGATCTGCCAGGTCTCGCGCCACGCGGGTCAGCGCGTGGGTGCTCGGTCACGCTTGGCGGGCTCGACGCCGAGAGGAAGCCAAACCGCGTCGAGCAACCGCCGGCGTAGCGGTCGGCGGCCTCGCGCGGTGTCCAGCCATGTGCGCGGCAACGAGCGCAGGTATCCGCACGCGCAGCAACCGGCCACCGACAGCGTCCATCAGCCAGAGCCGGATCAAACCGGATATGAACACGAGGGTGCTGGTCGCCGCCAGGGTCGGACTGAGACCGACGCGCAGGAGCTTGGCCCGCGACGCCTCGCGATACGCGCGGCCGAGCGCACGGGCGACCTCGGCATGCATGGCGCACGCCGCAACCAGCTCACCCTGGAACTCGTCGACGTATTCGCACTTGAAGGTCATGATCTCGAACGTACTTCGCACTTCCGGGCAAGCCACCAGCGCATCCATCAACCCGCGGATGAAGAGCTCGATGCGCGCCAGGGAATCTGCGGTCTCGCGCGACAGGAGCTCGAGATTCAGGCGATCCAACAGGGGCAGCGCCACCTGGTCGCGCACCGCGTAAAACACCGCGGTCTTGTTGGCGAAATGGAAATACACCGCACCGCGGGTGACGCCCGCCGCCTCGGCAATCTGCTCCATCGTGGTGCGGGTCACACCATGGCGATGGAAGGTTGCGCGCGCGGCGACCACGATTGCACTGCGGGTGCGAGCGGACTCTTCCTTAGTTCGACGGGGCATGGAGAGGCGGGCTGGTCGTGATCGTGATGGGAGGCCGCTCAATGACGGCCGCTAATTTGCCGGCCGAATAATTTACATACATCCCTGATTGTATATAATTGGCCGCTTTGCATCCACTCGAGCATGTTCATGCCGATAACGACCTCGCCCGATCGACGGGTTCCGCACGCTCCAGGCCGCCGCGTCGTGCGCGCTTTGATCGTCGCCGCGCTCGGCGCCGCGCTCATCGCCGGTTGCAGTAAGTCGGGTCCTCCCGACAAGGCGAAGGGTTCTGCGGGCGCGGGCGGCGGTGCGATGATGGCGCTCCCCGTCAGCGTGATCGAAGCGAAGCAGGAACGCATCCCGGTGCAGGTCGAGGCGGTGGGCCAGGCCGAGGGCTCCAAAGAGGTCGAGGTCCGCGCCCGCGTTGGCGGCATCCTCGTCAAGCAGGCCTTCAAGGAAGGTGACCGGGTGCAGGCGGGAGCGGTGCTCTACACCGTCGACCGCGCACCGTTCGAGATCGCGTTCGCGCAGGCCGATGCCGCGCTCGCCCAGCAAAAGGCCCTCATCGATCGCGCCCAACGCGAAGCGACACGACTGAAGCCGCTGGTGCAGGAACGCGCTATCAGCGCCCGCGAGTACGACGACGCCACCTCGGCCGTGGAAACGAACCAGGCGCAGCTCGCCGCCAGCGAATCGAAGGTGAAGGAAGCGCGGCTCAACCTTTCCTATACCAACGTGACGGCGCCGATCAGCGGCGTGACGGGACGCTCGCAACGGTCCGAAGGCAGTCTGGTTGCCGCCGGCACCGACCTCCTCACCACCATCAGCGTGACCGATCCGATCTGGGTGCGCTTCTCGCTCTCCGACGCGGAAACCTTGCAGTTGCGCAAGGCACCGCAAAGCGCGACGGTGCGATTGGTGCTGTCGGACGGCAGCCTCTACGACCGCACCGGCAAGCTCAACTTCGCCGCATCCACGGTCGATCTCAAGACCGGCCTCGTGCCGGTGCGCGCCGAGTTCCCGAATCCACGACTCATCATCCTTCCCGGGCAGTTCGTGCGGGTGCAGATCACGCTGGGTAGCCGCGAAGGCGTGCTCGTTCCCAAGGCTGCGGTATCGCAGAGCGATCGCGGCAAGGCGGCGTTCGTGGTCGGTCCGGACAACAAGGTGGCGCCCCGGCCCGTGGAGACCGACGGCTGGTCCGGTGACAACTGGGTCGTGACCAAGGGCCTCGAGAATGGCGACAAGGTGATCGTCGATAACCTGATGAAGCTACGTCCGGGCGCACTCGTGGCCCCGCACCCCGTGGGCCAGGCGCCCGCGGGACCGCCATCGCCGGGCGGGCCGGGTGCCGAACCCAAGGACGCCGCAGCCAGCAAGGGCACGAACCCGGCCGACAAGGCCGCCGCGGCACCGGGCGGCAGCGCTGCCACAGCGAATGGGCATAACACTGGCGGCGGCACGACCGCAGCCGGCAAGAAATAGTCCGGCCGAAGCCCTCCGCGCTCCACGCGCCACGTCGACCTCGGGTCGGCGTGCCATGCACCGGAAACGATACCCATGTCCAAGTTCTTCATCGAGCGGCCCATCTTCGCGACGGTGTTGGCGATCATCATCGTGCTCGCCGGTCTTGCCGCGGCCAAGATCCTGCCGATCGCCCAGTATCCCCAGATCGCGCCGCCGACGGTCACCATCTCCGCCGTCTACCCGGGCGCCTCCGCCGAAACGCTCGCCAAGACGGTCGCCGCGCCGATCGAGGAGCAGCTCTCCGGCGTCGAGAACCTCCTGTATTTCAACTCGACCTCTGCGTCCAACGGCGTCAGCACCATCACCGCGACGTTCGAGGTCGGCACCGACATCGATAAGGCGACATTCAACGTCAACAACCGCGTGCAACTCGCCACGCCGCGTCTGCCGGACGAGGTGCGGCGCAACGGCATCACGGTCGCCAAGCGCTCGCAGAACATCCTGCTGGTGGTGGCGCTCAATTCCCCCAACAGCACGTACGACGCGCTGTTCCTGTCGAACTTTGCGACCCAGAACGTCGTCGACGATCTGAAGCGCATCGAAGGTGCGGCCGACGTCTCGATCTTCGGCGCCCGCGATTATTCGATGCGGGTGTGGCTCAATCCGGACCGGATGGCGCAGCTCGGGGTCACGACGACCGACATCACTGCGGCGATCAACGCCCAGAATGCCCAGTTCGCGGCCGGCAAGATCGGCGCCGATCCGGCGCCGCCGGGGCAATCGCTGGTCTACACCGTCACCGCCCGCGGCCGGCTGGTGGAAGCCGAGCAGTTCGGCGAGATCATCCTGCGCTCGACCGGCCCGGGCGGCGTGCTCCGGCTGAAGGACGTGGCGCGCATCGAGCTCGGCGCGCAAAGCTACGACGCCGCCAACAGCGTCAACGGCCAGCCGGCCATCGCGCTGGCCGTCTTCCTGCAATCGGGTGCCAACGCGCTCGACGTCGCCGATGCGGTACGCGCCCGGATGGTCGAGCTGAAGCGCGACCGCTTCCCGCAGGACGTCGACTATCTCATCCCGTACGACACGACCCGCTTCGTGTCGGCCTCGATCCACGAGGTGCTGCTCACCATCGGCGAAGCCGCCCTGATCGTGCTGCTGGTCGTATTCGTATTCCTGCAGACCTGGCGCGCCACCCTGATCCCGATGCTCGCGGTTCCGGTATCGCTGATCGGCACCTTTGCCGGGCTGTGGCTGTTCGGCTTCTCCATCAACACCCTCACCTTGTTCGCCATGGTGCTGGCGATCGGCATCGTGGTCGACGACGCCATCATCGTCCTGGAAAACGTCGAGCGCCTGATGCGCGAGGAGCACATGTCGCCCTTCGACGCCGCCATGGAGGCGATGCGCGAGGTGCAGGGCGCGATCATCGGCATCGTGCTGGTTCTCTGCGCGGTATTCATACCGGTCGCATTCCTCGGCGGTATCGCCGGCCAGCTCTACCGCCAGTTCGCGGTGACGGTGGCGATCGCCGTGGTGCTGTCCGGCGTGGTGGCGCTGACCCTCACGCCGGCGCTATGCGCGATCCTGCTCAAGCCGGGTGCGCACGACGAGGGCATGCTCGGCCGGCTTTTCCGGCCATTCAATCGGGGCTTCTCCTGGGCGACGCGGCGCTTCCTCGGCACCGTCGACCTGGCGCTCGGCCATCGCCTGCTAGCGCTGCTGCTCTTCGCCGGCGTGCTGGCGCTGGTTGCGGTGCTGTTCTGGCGCATCCCCGGCAGCTTCGCGCCGGCGGAGGACCAGGGCTACATCATCGCTGCGGTGGCCCTGCCGGATGGCGCAACCCTTGAGCGCACAGGACGTACCACCGAGCAGTTGCGGGCGATGATGAAGGACAACCAGGCCATCGAGAACGTGTTCATCGTCAACGGCTTCGACCTGATCGGAGGCGGCAGCAAGTCCAATGCCGCGACCATCTTCATGCCGTTGAAGCCCTGGGAGGCTCGCAAGCAGAGCGCGCCGGATCTCGCCAAGGAAGTGAGCGGCAAGGGCTTCGCGCTTTCCGACGGCATTGCCTTCGCCTTCAACCCGCCCGCGATCCAGGGCCTCGGCGCGACCGGTGGATTCGAGGTCTACGTGCAGGGCCGCACCGAGTCCGACCCACAGCGACTAGCCAAGGTCACCAACGACTTCATCGCGGCACTCCAGCAGGCTCCGGCGCTCGCCGAGGCGCGCACGTTCTACCGTCCCACCGTGCCGCAGCTGTTGGTCGAGGTCGACCGCGAGAAGGCGCTCGCCCTGGGGATCGCGGTGAACGACGTCTTCGCCGGACTGCAAGCGCAGATGGGGTCGCTTTACGTGAACGACTTCAACAAGGCGGGGCGTACTTATCGGGTGACGATCCAGGCCGACGCCCCCTATCGATCCAAGCCCGAGGACCTCGGCAAGATCTACGTGCGCTCCACCACCACCGGGACGATGGTTCCGCTCAAGGCCGTGATCAACGTCAGCAATGTCATCGGGCCCGAGCAGATCGAGCGCTACAACGGCTACATCGCGGCCAAGGTGCTGGGCGGTGCCAAGCCGGGATTCAGTTCGGGCGAAGCGATCACCGCGGTGGAAGCGGTGGCGAAGCAGCATCTACCGAGCGGCTATAGCATCGCCTGGACCGGCCAGGCATTTCAGGAGCAGCGCACCGGCAACGCCTCGATATTCGCCTTCGGCTTCGCGCTCATCATGGTGTATCTCATCCTATCGGCGCTCTACGAACGGTGGGGGGTGCCTATGGCCGTTGTGCTGGCGGTACCGTTCGCGCTGCTCGGCGCGCTAGGGTTTGTGTTCCTGCGCGGCATGGAAAACGACATCTACTTCCAGATCGGCCTGGTGGTGCTGATCGGCCTCGCCGCAAAGAATGCGATCCTGATCTCCGAGTTTGCGATGCAGGGCATGGAAGCAGGCATGACGGCAGCCGAGGCCGCGCGCGAGGCCGCCCGGCTGCGCTACCGGCCGATCGTGATGACCTCGCTCGCGTTTGTGTTCGGAGTGGTGCCGCTCGTCACGGCGACCGGGGCAGGCGCGGCCGCGCGACAATCGATGGGCTCGGGCGTGTTCGGCGGCATGATCATCGCGACGTTCATCGCGCCCATCTTCATCCCGCTGTTCTTCACCCTGCTTGCGCGCAAGCCCCGGCCGCAGCACACCCACAAGCACGCAGTGTCTCCGGCCCACCCCACTGTGGAGGAACCGACATGACCCTCGACTCGCTTCCCGTGCGCTATCTCGCCGCTTTGCTGGTGGCGTGCGTGCTCGCCGGTTGCGCCACCGTCGGCCCGGACTATCGACGACCCGAGGTCGAGCTGCCGGCGACGTTTGCCGGACAAGCTGGCAGCAACGACGCGTCCGTCATTCCCACCGCGTGGTGGACGCTCTACGACGATCCCGTGCTGACCGAGCTGGTCGCCGCGACGCTGCGCAACAACGTCGATCTCGCCCGCGCTGCAGCTCAGATCGAGGAGGCCGAAGCATTGCTCGCTGAGGTCGGGTCGAACCTGCTTCCCGAGCTCGACCTCACCGCCGGTGCGAGCCGCGCGCGGTCGAGCACCCGGAACGCTCAGCAATTGCCGCCGGGTACGCCTCTCATCACCAACGCGCGGCGGGTCGCCATCTCGACGTCGTTCGAGATCGATTTCTGGGGCAAATTCCGGCGGGCTGCCGAGGGGGCGCGCGCCCAGTTGATCGCCACGCGTTATGGCCGCGATGTCGTCGCGCTCACCCTCGTGGCCACCACTGTGCAGGCCTACTTCACGGCGCGCTCGCTCGATGCCCAGATCGCGGTGACCCGCGACATCCTCACGTCCCGCGACGATGCCCTCACCGTCGCCGGCAACCGTGCCCGGGGTGGCCTCGCCTCCGACCTCGACGTCAATCAGGCGCAGGGGGCGCGCGCGGACGCCGCCCTGCAGCTCGCCGAGCTCCAGCGGCAGCGGGCCCAGGTCGAGCATCAGCTCGGCACGCTCACCGGCAATCTCGACCTCGCGCTCGCGCCGGGCGATCTCGCCCGTTTGCCCGTACCCGCCACGCCGCCGCCCGGTCTGCCGTCGTCACTCGTCGAACGCCGACCCGACGTGCACCAGGCCGAGGAAGCGGTCGTGTCCGCCAACGCCCAGATCGGCGTGGCGCGTGCCGCGGAGCTGCCGACCTTTTCTCTCACCGGCAGCCTCGGCCTGCAAAGCTCCGCCCTCGGCAACCTGCTGCGTGCCGGCGCGCAAACCTGGTCCATCGGGCCTTCCCTCGTGTTTCCCATCCTGGACGCCGGCAAGTACGCCGCCCGCACCCGCCAAGCCGAGGCGCGGCACCGCCAGGCGGTCGCGGCCTACGCGAAGGCGCTGGAAACCGCGTACCGCGAAGTCTCGGACGCGCTCACCAATCTCCACCAGGCGCGGGCGAGCGTACCGGAACTCTCCCGCAAGGTCGAAGCAGCACGCAATGCGTTGCGGCTCTCGCGCTTGCGCTACGAGGCGGGCTACGCGCCGTTCCTGGATGTGTTGGATGCCCAGCGCACTCAGAATGCGGCCGAACTCGCCCTCGTCCAGAACCGCCAGGCACAGCTCGTCTACAGCGTCGATCTCATGCGCGCGCTGGGAGGTGGGTGGAACGCCCGCGACGCCGACGCTGCCCGCAACGCGTCGCTGCGGCCCTGACCGCTTGCGCCCGGCGCCCAAGCTGTCCACTCGAGACAAGCCACGGCCGGTCAAGGAACGTTCGTGACTGGCACCACCCGAGCCGACCACTGCCGCATCGCCGCCTACCTGGCGTGGCGACCCCAGGCAATGACCCAATCGCCACCCCGAAGGCTTCACCCAGCGGGCATCCCACACGCAGTCTCCGCTTGACTGCGCCGGGCCGAGGGCCGAGTGGCGTTGGATCGCCTTATCGTTCGCGAAGGATCTCCCAGAACCGACGAGGCGAAACGATCTCGAGCGCGCCAACCGTTGCGACGCGCAACAACGCCGCGTCGCCGGTGACGAACAAGTCGGCATTGCCGGCGACCGCCTCACCGAGCACGAGTGCGTCCGCGGCCTCGACGTCTACGGTCGCCGCCTCTGCCTGGCCTACGACCTGGGTTGCTTCGCTTGCAACGAAATCGACAATCTCGGCGGAACGAGCGACGGGCAGCTTGACCTTTTCGCGCAGTGCCCTGTCGAGCTCGCGAAGCACGGCCGGGCCGAGGATCAAGTCATGATCCAGAAGCACCAGTTCGAGGACCTCGGCACACAAGCCGCGCGAGGCGAACGCGCTCACCAGGACGTTGGTGTCGAGAAAAACCCTCACGAAACGAAGCGGAACACGTCCTCGTCGGTCACGAGACCTTGCGCTTCGGCAAACGGCAAGCTCCTTCTACGGAGCTCCCGAAAGCGCGCGACGGCGACCTGACGCCTGATCGCTTCCCGGGCGATCTCACTCTTGGTCCGTCCGGTACTCTTGGCCACTCGATCGAGGGCCTTCTCCAACTTGGGGTCAAGACGAATGGTCAGCGTAGTCATCCCTAATCTCCACGTGTAAGACATTGTAGCACAATGACCGGCCAAGTCCGTGCCGAATCGGCGAGAGCAGCGATCGATCCACCGAGCCATCGGTACCCACCCGCACGAGCCCTTGCGCGACCTGCGAACTGCTCGTTGCCGCACTGATCGCGACCACTAGGTTGCCGTGGGCTGCCGAACCACGTATGGAGGAAGGCCCTCAAAGTACTGATCAGGACCGAGCACTACCGGCGGCCCGACGAGATCCGAAGGGAGCGCGCACGCGACGTTTGCGACTACGGCGAGGAGCAGGAAGCACAGTGTGCCGCGAACGCGGGAAAGCAGAGCTAGCATTGGCAGGAATGTCGGGGTGATCCGCACAGCCGATCGAACGGCGGTGCCCCGGCAACAAGAGGTGTGAATAGATAGGATGAAGGGATCCGCGTGTTTGCTGGTCTCAGTCTAACTCCACGCGCGCGCAGTTCAATGTTGGCGCGCCTGTCCGATGTCGTCGTTCAGCGACGTTGTACGCGTGGCTTCGGGCGCGCCTTCTTCCGCGGTCTTCTCGTTCGTTGCGAACACTCAGGCGCCGGTCCGATTGCTCGCGCCGCCGGTCCCCTGGAGCATCGATGAATCAATTCTGTATCTTCGCCGCGTTGCCGACATTGCTCGCGCTGACCTGCTGGTTCTCGCCCTCCACCTGGGCCGGCATCAATGCCTGGACGACGAGCGGCCCGCGCGAGTCTTGGAGCTTCATCGAGGCCGAAGCTGCTGAGCAGGGGCGGGTATTTGTGTCACGTCCGCGGTCGCTGTACCGCTCCCCTGATGGAGGGCAGAGCTGGGCGGGGGTGGAACTTCCCTTCCGCGGATCCTCGTGCGCCAATCAGTCGGTAACCGCCCTGACGCGGTCCGCCACCAACCTGGATACCTTTTACGCCGCGACCGTCGGCCCAGTCTTCACGTACTGCTCCGAGATCGCCAGGAGCACCGATGGCGGAGTCCACTGGACACCCGTTCCAGGCCACGTCGGGCAGGGTACGCCGTCCGGCGGTGCATACTTCTTCCGCGTCGAGCATGTCGCCGGTTCCGCGCCGAAACTCTATGCCGGTGAGCGGTATCTTTGGGTCAGCGCAGACGATGGCGCGACATGGCGCGACATCACGCCCGTCGCGGGTGCGCTGCGCGACTTTGCCGTCGACCGGAGTGGTAGTGGCAACCTCTATGCGCTCGCTGCCTCCGGCCTCTACAAATCGGTGGACGGGGGTGCGAACTGGACTGCGCTCGCGACCGATTTGCCGGCCGAATTTGCTCCGGCTGCAATTGCGCCGGATGCATCTGATCCCCGCCACGTTTACCTTGCCGGCAGCAACGCCAGTGGGAGCATGCCGGTTCGCCTCTATGAATCCACCGATGGCGGATCGACATGGACCTTGCGCGGCACACTCCCCGACGGGATACCTCCGGGGAACGTGACCGCCCGGCTCGCCGTTGCGCCGGACGCTTCGAACGTCATGCAGTTCACGATTTCGTCGGGCGCTTGGCGTAGCGATGACCGTGGGGCTACCTGGCGGCCGTTGCTATCGCCGACGGGCAACAAACTCGTTCCAGCAGCAATGGCAACAGCGAACGTGGTGTATGCGGGGGACCTCGGTTATGGCGTGATGCGCAGCAGTGACGGGGCACGGACTTTTGCGCCGCGCAGCGACTGGTTGCCGGGTGCGATCGTGGACCAGATACGCGTCGGTGGCGTGAATGCATTCCACTATTTCGCAATCCTTGCACGGGGCTCGAACGGTGTCGCGAGTCGACTGGCTGCGCGCGATGCCTCCACGGCGCTGTGGCAGGACCGTACCCCACCGCTGTCGCCCCTTGAGGGAATCGGGGCGCTCGCCACGCATCCCATCAGCGGACCTACCTACGTCATTACGGGCAATCGTCTGCAACGGACAGTCGACGGTGGACTCACCTGGGAAGTCCTCACCGAGCGTATCGCGTCGGGCATCGTCGATCAGCTGGCCATCGCGCCGCGCCGGTCCGATACCCTCTTTGCCGCGGGTCATTTCTACCCCGGCGTAGCGGGCAACGCCTACTCCGGAGCATTGGCGGTGAGCACGGACGGGGGTCGCACCTGGTCCGATAAGAGCAGGAATTGGCAAGGCGGGAACAACCAGATCTTTCTGAGCATAGGAGCGATCGCCATCGACCCGCAGGACGCCGCCAGGTTGTGGGCCATGGAACTGGAGACGCTGCGCATGTCCGACGATGGCGGGGATACCTGGACCATGGTCCATGACTTCGCACGCGAGGGTGCAACCGGGTACGGCGTCACCATTTCGATCGATCCGCACAACTCCAATGAGATGGTGGTATTCGGCCAGCTCGGTTCCCGCCTCTATGCCAGCCACGACGCCGGCGTGCACTGGACCTCGCTGGGCGATAGCTTCGATCCTGCCATTCCCATCCGGGCCATCGCCGTGCATTGGAGCGCCCAGCCGAGGGTGATCTACCTCGGCACGGACCGCGGCATCTACGCGAGCACTCCAGAGGGTCAATGGGCACTCGTGCCCGGCTCGTCGTCGCTGTCGACCAACGCACTCGCACTCGCCGCGCCCGCACCTACACGCAATCGAACGACCCTGATCGCCGGGACGGACTCGGGTGTCTGGGAGTTCACGTTCGACCCTGCCGGCCAGTTCGTGCCGATCTTCCGGTTCTACAACGAGCAGACCGGCGC
Organism: Casimicrobiaceae bacterium; assembly: GCA_039915505.1. Lineage (GTDB taxonomy): Bacteria > Pseudomonadota > Gammaproteobacteria > Burkholderiales > Casimicrobiaceae > CAIWHR01. The sequence continues at coordinate 70,199 of JBDSND010000118.1, read as the reverse complement.
GCACTTCTATACGGCATCGGCAGCCGAGCGCGCGTTCGTGCTGGCGACCTACCCGCAGTTCCTGGATGAAGGGACTGCGTTCTGGGCGCTGGCGTCTCCGGCGCCTGGCGCGATTCCGATCTACCGGTTCTACAACAGCCGCACGGGCACGCATTTCTACACCGCCGATGCGGCCGAACGTGCTTACATCATCGCCACGTACCTGGAGTTCTCGCCCGAAGGCGTGGCGTACTACGCCTTCACGGAATCCGAACCAGGAACGGTTGGCGCCTATCGGTTCTACAACGCCACGACCGGCGCGCACTTCTATACCACCGCGCCCGATGAGGACCTGTTCGTGCGGCAGCACTTCCCGCAGTTCCTGCCGGAGGGCATCCGTTTCGGGGTCTATCCCGCGCAGCCGGCGCGGTGATGGAGCGACTTCCGTCTGGCATCAGGGGGCGCTCTAATCGGCCGATTCTCCTGGCGGTGACGCCGGGCAGGGTTGACGCTGAATGCCGCCGCCAGCGCTGAACCCACCTGCGCCAGCCCGCGGCTGTCACAGGCGCGGTCATCTGACGTAGGGCAGCTCCCTTCGGTAGCGTCCGCTCGAGGGCCGGGTGCTGTCGAAGGTTCTTCGCCCGGCATGGCCGCGAAATCGAATGAACGCACCGAACCGCGGAGTCGCGAGAGGTGTGCTAACGTGACCACCAGCCCTTTGTGCCTACTACGGATGGAAACGCGAATCGATCCGCCATCGCCGCCATCGGGACTCCCGTCACCGGGGCCCGGACCGGCAACGTCGCCCCCGCCCGGCGGCTGGGCCGTCGGCGCCGGTCACGGCGCGGCCTGGTGGAGCGCCGGCTGGCGCCTCTTCAAGGCCGCCCCGGGGATGTGGATCCTGATGACGATCACCCTCGTCGTGGTGGTGTTCGCCTTGGCGATGATCCCGATCCTCGGCCAGCTCGCCTCGACCTTGTTGTACCCGATCCTGGGTGCCGGTCTCCTCGTCGGCGCCCGCGACCTCGACCGGGGCGCGCCGCTGACGTTCGGGCATCTCTTCGCCTGCTTCGATTCCCGCGTCGGCCCGCTCGTCGTCGCCACCCTGCTCTACGTCGCGGGCTGGTTCGTGGTATGGCTCATCGCGATCGGCATCTGTGTCGCGATCTTCGGCTTCGCAAGCCTTTCGTCCATCCTCAACGTCGATCCCGCGCTTGCCCCGATGGATACCCTCGTGACCTATGGCACGGCAGCCATCGTGGCCCTGCTCATCGTGCTCGTCCTCGGCGCACCCCTGATGATGGCCTACTGGTTCGCGCCGGCCCTGATCGCGCTGCGTGGCGATACACCCACGGTGGCGCTTAAGGCCAGCTTCGATGCCAGCTTGCGCAACATGACGCCGTTGCTGGTGTATGGCCTGCTCTTCATGTTCTTCGCGATCGTGGCCAGCATCCCGATGGGGCTCGGCTGGATCGTGCTCGCGCCGGTATTCGTCGGATCGATCTACGCAAGCTGTCGGGACATCTTTCCGGAGGTGGGCGCGCCGGTCGAGGGTCGTCCCCGCATCGACGCGCCCCCCGGTTTACGCTAGCCACGGGGGCGCCGGCCTGCGTACTTGCGTGCCCGGCGTAACGCGCCCAGCGCAGCTTTTCGGCGAGGCAGCGCGACTCGGGGTGCTGCGCCCGCGATGCGGTGCCGGAGGCAGCGCTAAGCGCGCCCGGTTGGCGCGCCGGGATGGTGCAGGGCGCACGCATTCTGCAGCCGGTAGATGCCGAGCTCCGGCGGCGTGACCGCCGCTGCGAACGCGCCATCCTGCACAAGCGCCGTGCAGCGTTCACGCAACGCCTCGCAATCGGCCCACCACTCGACCAGGACGACGGCACCCGGCATGTCGGTGGCACTGGCCCGTGCGCGTCGTTCCGCGGTCTCGACGCCGCTCGCCGCCAGGTCGGCGAGCAGGCAATGGGCGCCCGCGACCCCGGGCTCGCTGGCAAGTGCTGAAACCTTGGACCGCATGACGGCGCGGTGGTCGGCGGCGCGATCGGGCCCGACGTCATAACGCAGGGTCGCGATCAACCCGCCGTCACCGCATCCGTGACTCGCTACGACGTCGCAGAGCGCGCGCGCGACGTTGCGGAAATGCACGACCGTCGCCCGTGTCCGCGGCGTCGGATGATTCAGCCGCTCGAGATAGTCCCGACCCGACAGCACGGACGCCGAGGCGGTCTCGTACAAGTTGAAGAACTCCGGGGTGCCGTGCTCGGCGACGTAGCGACGGCCGCGGAGGAATCCGGGCACCGCGGCGCGCTCCGGCATGTGCTCCTCGCCATGCCACGCGTAGAAGACGTCGCGTCCCTCGGGCACGATGTCGTGCCAGATCACCACTGCACCGCTTCCCAAAAGTCCCACCGCTGCCTCCCACCGCTGAATCGCACCGAACTTGACTCTAGCGCACGTGCGGAGATAATGGAATGACGTTCCCGATAGATCGCGGTTAGCTACCTCCAGGGCCTTCGCAAGGCGAGCGACGAAGCGGTGCGCCGTTTCTCGCCCTTCTTGTGCAGCACACTTCCGATTCGGGACACTAGGTCCGCATGACCGCCACACTCTTTACCAACGCGACCGTGATCGATGGCTCCGGTGCAGCGCCGGTGCTGGCCGACGTGCTGGTCGCGGGCAACCGGATTAGCGCAGTAGGCCGTGCCGGGGAGTTGCGCGCGCCCGATGGCACCGTGCGGATCGACGGCACGGGCGCGACTCTCATGCCGGGCCTCATCGAGCCGCACGCGCACCTGTCATTCGTCGACCAGGCCACGCCGCACGCGCTCTCGTCGTTGCCGGTGGAAGAGCACCTGCTATTGACCCTGGCCCACGCGCGGCTCTATCTCGATTCCGGCTTTACGTCGTGCTTCTCGGCGGCCGCGACCAAGCCGCGGCTGGACGTCGTTACCCGCAATGCCATCGACAGCGGCCAGTTCCCCGGCCCGCGCCTGCTCGCTGCGAGCGTGCAGTTCACCGTCACGGGTGGTGTCGGGGATCTCCGGCAACTGCATCTCGACCCGGGCGAGGCGATGTACACCCTGCCCTGCGACGGTCCGGTGGAGTTCCGGCGCGCCGCGCGCGAAGCCTGCCGCGAGGGCGTCGATGTGCTCAAGATCGTGCCCTCCGGCGACACCTCCACGCCGGCCATTCCCTCGGCACAGACCCTCATGTCCGACGACGAGGTGGCTGCCGTGTGCGAGGTCGCGAGGGAACGGGGCAAGCATGTCGCCGCCCATGCGCGCAGCGCTGCCTCGATCAAGATGTGCGTGCGCCACGGGGTCGACGTGATCTACCACGCGACCTGTGCCGATACCGAGGCGCTCGACCTGCTCGAGGCGCATAAGGACCGCGTGTTCGTCGCCCCGGCGATGTCGGTCACCTGGACCCGACTGCACGAATCCGGGCGCCACGGCCTGCCGTCGACTCCGGCGCTGCGGGCACGCGTCGAGCGCGATCTCGCCATGACGGTCGAGCGCATGATCGAGCTCAAGCGGCGGGGTGTGCGGGTGCTGCCGGGAGGCGACTATGGCTTCGCCTGGAACCCGCACGGCAACAACGCGCGCGACCTGCGCTTCTTCGTCGACCTGATGGGCTTCTCGCCGATGGAGGCGATCGTCGCCGCGACCCGCCTCGGCGGCGAGCTCATGGGCCGGCCGGGCGAGCTCGGCGTCATACGCGAGGGCGCGCTCGCCGACCTGTTGCTCGTGGACGGCGACCCGCTCGCCGACATCGACATCCTCCAGCAGCGCGAGCGATTGCTCGCCATCATGAAGGACGGCGTGTTTCACAAGGCACCGCCCTCGCGCCCAGCGCGGCAAGAGCGTCACGCCGCCTGACCCTCCGCCACCGAACCGTCAGACCTGGGATTGATCAGCATGGACTACGCCATCCGCCATCGCAAGGCTATCGTGTGCGCATCGAGCCAGGGATTGGGCAAGGGCTGCGCCATGGCGCTGGCCAGCGAAGGCGTCGACCTCGTGCTCAATGCACGCTCACGCGACACCCTCGAGGCCACCGCTGACGAGATTCGCCGTGCCACGGGCGTGCAGGTGACCGCGGTCGCGTGTGATATCACCACCCCCGAAGGACGCGCGCAGGTGCTCGCCGCGTGTCCGGCCCCCGACATCCTGGTCAACAACGCCGGCGGCCCACCCATCGGCGATTTCCGCGACTGGGACGAAGCGACGTGGCAGAAGGCCGTCAACGACAACATGATCACGCCGATCATGCTGATCCGCGCCGTGATCGACGGGATGATCGAGCGTCGCTTCGGCCGCATCGTCAACATCACGTCGCGGTCGGTCCGGGCCCCCTTGCCCGACCTTGGCCTCTCCAACGGTGCGCGCACCGGGCTCACCGGCTTCGTGGCGGGGCTCGCGCGCCAGGTCGCGCGGCACAACGTGACCATCAACAATCTGCTGCCAGGGCCGTTCGACACCGCGCGTACGGTCGACGGCCTGCGCAAGCGCTCGGCCAAGGCGGGCCAGGACTTCGACGCATTCGCCGCGGCGCGCCGTGCGGAGGTGCCCGCAGGACGGTTCGGTTCGCCGGAGGAGTTCGGCAAGGCGTGCGCATTCTTGTGCAGCGCCGATGCCGGCTTCATCGTCGCCCACAACCTGTTGATCGACGGCGGCGCCGTCAACGTCACCATGTAGTTGGCGTTGCCCGCGATGCATACGCAATGCCGGTAACGCGTGCCAGAATAGGGGGCGAGTCGCCGCCATGGGTCGGCAATTGAATGAAGGCCCGGGACAGGGCACGAGGAGGAAGCAAGATGGCCGATCAGGAAGCCGCCGCACCGGCAGCACCGCGCTACCCGGGCCCGCTGGCGCTCGCCCAGGCCTTGAGCGCGCTCGCCTTGCAGCCCGCATCGCATGCGCGCTTCGAGCGTGAAGGTCTGCGCGCCGACGTCGAATATCGTGATCTCGGTCTTGCCGCGGCCACGGCGGGCGCGATCGGTGCCAAGCATATTCGTGCGATCCGGCCCTTTCCAGCGCCCACCGGCTGGCACTGGCACGACATGACCGGCCATTTCGTCTACGTCCTGAAAGGCTCGCTCACCTTCCGTTTCGCGGATGTCGCCGAGGAAGTCACCCTCACGGCCGGCGGGGCGCTGTCGCAGCCTGCGGGGGTGGCCCACAACGTCGTCGCCCGCTCCGACGATCTCGAGGTGATCGAGATCAACATCCCGGCGGAGTACGGCACCTTCGCGCTGTCGGAAGCGCCTGCGCCCTGGCACACCTCGCCATGAGCGACGCGGCACACTTTCCCATGGCGCGCGTCAGCCGGGGCGCCGCCCTCGCCGGCTGGTTGCGCCGGCGCGTCGGTGCGTTGCTGATCTTCGTGATGCTGTTCCTTCTCTGGGAATTCGCGGTCCATCTCTTCGGGATCAAGGAATATTTGCTGCCCCCGCCGTCGCGGGTGTGGGAGGAGTTCTCGCGCCGCCACGAGGTGGTCATGCAGGGCGCGTGGGTCACGACCCGCGAGATCCTGGCGGGGTACGCCCTGGCCGCGGTGGTCAGCGTTCCGCTCGCGCTCGCCATCGCGTATTCCCGGTTCATGGAGCAATCGGTTTACCCGGTGATCGTGTTCCTGCAGATCGTGCCCAAGATCGCGATCGCGCCGCTGTTCATCATCTGGTTCGGCTTCGGTTTCACCCCCAAGCTGCTGCTCGTCTTCCTGCTGTCGTTCTTTCCGATCGTGGTGTCGAGCATCGCCGGCTTCAAGAGTGCGGACCGCGACATCATGGACTTCGCCCGTACGACGGGGGCCGGTGGCATGCGCCTGTTCCTGAAGATCGCGCTGCCCCAGGCACTGCCGCATATTTTCACCGGGCTCAAGGTCGGTGCCGCGCTCGCGGCGACCGCCGCGGTCGTCGCCGAGTTCGTGGCGTCGGACAAGGGGCTCGGATACCTGCTTTTGCAGTACAACGGCCAGCTCGACACACCCATGGTCTTCGCGACCATCGTGCTGCTATCGTTGATCGGGGTGATCGTGTACTACGCCGTCGAGGTGATCGAGCGCCTGGCGATCCCCTGGCATGTCAACCAGCAGGCGCAGCAAAACGACGCGACGCTTTAGACGTCGGCGGTGAATGACCAGAGGACCGACCGGTCCATGAGGAGAAGAGACATGAGCATTGCGCGACTGATCGGCACCCTTGCAACCCTTTGCGTGCTGGCATCCGGCACGTCCGCATGGGCGCAGGACAAGGTATCGCTGCGACTCAACTGGTATCTCGGCGGACTGCACGCGCCGTTCTACTACGGCAAGGAGCGCGGCTTCTACAGCGCCGAGGGCATCGACCTCACCATCAACGAAGGACGCGGCTCGGGCAATACCGTGCAGGCCGTGGCGGCCGGCTCGGATACGTTCGGGCTCGCGGATTCGTCGTCGGTGATCCTCACGGCGTCCAAGGGCGCGGATGTGAAGAGCGTCATGTCGCTGCTCAACACCACCGGCTTCTCGGTGGTGTCGCTCACCGATGCCAACATCAGGACACCCAAGGACCTCGAAGGCAAGAAGGTGGCGGTCAGTGCCGGCGATCCACTGGGTCATCTCCTGCAGGGCGTTTGCAAGGCCAACAACGTCGACTGCGCCAAGATCAACATGGTGCAAGTCGATCCCGCCGCCAAAGTCGTCACGGTACTGGAACGCAAGGCCGACGCGCTGCTCGGCGGTGCCGACGACCAATACTTTTTGATCAAGTACAAGGGCGGCAACCCCTCCGCCATGCGCTACGCCGACTGGGGCGCCAACATCGTCGGCATGACGATCCTCACCTCCGGGGAGACCCTGCGCAAGAATCCGGACCTGGTGAAGCGTTTCGTGCGCGCCACGGTCAAGACATGGGAGGAGGCGAAGAAGAATCCGGGCGCTGCCGTCGACGCTGCCATGAAGGCCAAGCCCGACCTCAATCGCCAATCCACGCTCGACCAGCTGATGGTCGACCTCGACCTTCTCGATTCCAAGAACTCCAAGGGCAAAATCGGGATGGGCGCGCAGGCCGACTGGGACCAGACCCTCACGATCCTGCGAACCTATCGCGAGCTTTCGACCGACAAATCCTGGACAGCGTTCCACACCAACGAATTCCTGCCGTGATGCGACGCCGGATGGCACGCTGCCGCGACGAGGGCGGTCGCAGGGTGGCAGCCTGATGTCGCACGACCTTGCGACCGCACCGCATGGGGTGTATGACCGCGATGTCGCTGCGAGCGCCGCCCAGGTGCCGCCCTGCTATGTCGAGCTGCACGGCGTCACCAAGACGTACCAGAGTATCGCGGGCAGGAACGTCGCCGCCACCCACGCCCTCGAGGCGATCGACCTCGCCGTCGCGCCCGGTGAGTTCGTGGCCATCGTCGGCCCGTCCGGTTGCGGCAAGAGCACCCTGCTGCGGGTGATCGCCGGCCTGCAACCCGCGAGCGCCGGCGAGGTGCGCGTCGCCGGCGCTCGCGTGACGCGGCCGCAAACCGATATCGGCGTCGTATTCCAGAGTCCGGTGCTGCTGCAATGGCGCAACGCGCTCGACAACGTACTGGTGCAGGTGGAGTTGCGGGGCCTCGACCCGCGCGCCTATCGCGAGCGTGCCCTGGCCTTGCTCGCCCAGGTAGGCTTGGCCGAATTCGCCGATCGGTTCCCCCACGAGCTTTCCGGTGGCATGCGCCAGCGCGTGGCCATTGCCCGTGCGCTGATCCACGATGCGCCGCTGCTGCTCATGGACGAGCCTTTCGGGGCGCTGGATGCCCTCACCCGCGAGCAGATGCGGCTCGACCTCGAGTCGCTATGGCTCGCGACCCGCAAGACCGTCGTGTTCATCACCCATTCGATCGACGAGGCGGTGCTCCTCGCCGATCGGGTCCTGGTTATGAGTCCGCGTCCCGGCAAGATCGAGAAGACCCTGCGCATCGACCTGGCGCGACCGCGCGGCCTCGACGCGCGCCGGTTACCCGCCTTCATCGAGGCTGAGGACGTTATTACCCGCATCTTTCTCGACCGCGGGGTGCTGCGTGGCACCGGCATGCATGCCGCCACGGTCGGAGGCCCCGGAGGATCGCCGTCATGACCAGCCCCGCAACCGCGTTCACCCTGCAAGGCATCGTCGCCGCACCGTTCCTGCCGATGCTGCCCGACACCTCGGTGGACTGGCCCGCCCTCTCGCGTTACATCGCTTGGATCGCGGGTCAAGCGCCGACCGCCATCGCTATGAACATGGATGCGAGCGAGGGTCCGGCACTCGATCGCGACGAGCAGCTCGACATCCTCAAGGCGTGCCGCGAGGCCATCGGGGGCACCTGTCCGCTGATATCGGGACTGATCGCAGGGTCCACGCGCGACGCCGTGCGTTGGGGCACGATGCTGCGTGATGCTGGCGCGCAGGCGCTGGCCGTATTCCCGCCGTTCCCGACTTTTCTCGGCAACCCGGTCCCTGCCGAGATGATCTACCAGTATCACAAGGCCATCGCTGACGGCGTCGGTCTGCCGCTGATCGCCTTCCAGTTTCCCAAGGCCTTCGGACCCGACTTCCCTCCGGAAACGTTGGCGCGACTCGCGACCATTCCCGAGGTGATCGGGCTCAAGGAGGCGTCGTTCGACACCCCCAAGACGATCGAAACGATCGCCACTGCGAAGACCCTGCCACGCAAGCTCGGTATTCTCACCGGTAGCGACACGTTCATCTGGGAGGCGATGGTGATGGGCTGCGACGGCGCCCTGATCGGTTTCGCCGGCACTGCGACCGCCGAGCTCGTCGCGATGCAACGCTACGCCGTGGAGCGCGACTACGCGCGCGGCGCCGCCATCTGGGAGCGGCTGGGACCGCTCGCGCGCTACTGCTGGCGGGCGCCGATTCGCGATTACCGGCCGCGCATGAAGGAAGTACTCAAGCTGCAGGGCGTCTTCCCGCATGCGACCGTGCGTCCGCCTCAGCTCGGCGTCGATGCCGACGAGCGGGCCGAGATCGAGCGGCTGGCCCGAGGCGCCGGGCTGCTCGCCGCGCGCTGAACACGCCGCTCGCTCAGCACGCCCGCCGCGGGCTAAGCCGGGATGCGGTTGCGGAGTGCGCCCGCGGTCGCCATCGCCTGCTGCGCGGCCAGCACCTCGGTGCGTACGTGTTCGGTGAGCTCGGCCTTGAGATGCGCGAACTCCGGCGAGGTCTTCATCGCGTAGTGCCGCGGGTGCGGCAGCGGCACGGGGCGGTCAACCTTGATGCGCCCTGGCCGTGCGGTCATGACCACCACCCGCGAGCCGATGAACACCGCCTCGTCGATGTCGTGGGTCACGAACAGCACGGTCTTCCGCTCTCCCTCCCAGATTCCGAGCAGGAGTTCCTGCATCAGCTCGCGCGTCTGGTGATCCAGCGCCCCGAACGGCTCGTCCATCAGCAGGATGCGCGGATCATTCGCAAGTGCGCGAGCCAGCGCGGTGCGCTGCTGCATACCGCCGGAAAGCTGCTTCGGATAGTGACGCTCGAAACCCGTGAGTCCGACCTTATCGAGGAACGTACGGGCGATCTCGACCTGCCGGTTGCGAGGCATACCACGCTCGCGCAGCCCGAAGCAGACGTTGTCCAGTACGTCGAGCCAGGGAAACAGCGTATAGCTCTGGAAAACCATGCCCCGATCCGATCCTGGACCTTCGATGCGTCGGCCGTCGAGCAGCACCTCCCCGGACGTCGGATGATCGAGCCCGGCGACGATGCGCAGCAAGGTGCTCTTGCCACAACCGGAGGGTCCGAGAATGGTGATGAAGTCGTTCTCGGCCGCCGTGAGGTCGGTCGCCTCCAGCGCGAGGGTCGCGGCACCGCCATGCATCGACGGAAAGGCGCGCGCCACGCCACGAATCGACAGGATCGAATCTGTCATGACCGCTAGATCTGCGACCAGGGAAATAGCCGGCGATTGCCTTGCTTGAAGGCGAGGTCGCTCGCCAGACCGATCAGGCCGATGACGATGATGCCGAAGATGATCTGGTCGGTCGCGAGCAGCGCCTGGCTGTCGGTGATCATGTGGCCAATGCCCGACGAGGCGCCGATCAGCTCGGCGACGATCACATAGGTCCACGCCCAACCCAGCACCAGGCGCAGCGTCTCGGCAATCTCCGGGGCCGCCCCGGGCAGCAGCACCCGTCGTATCAGAGAGTGATCGGAGGCCCCCAGGGTGTAGGCAGCCTCGACCAGGTCACGCCGGGTGTTGCCGACGATCACCGCGATCATGAGCGTCAGCTGGAAGAAGCTCCCAATGAAAATGACCGCGAGCTTCTGCGCCTCGCCGATGCCGGCCCACAAGATCAGCAGCGGAATGAAGGCGGAGGCCGGCAAGTAGCGCGCGAACGAGACGAAGGGCTCGAAGAACGCCTCGACCGGCTTGTAGGTGCCCATCGCCACGCCAAGGGGAAGCGCCAGCACAGCGGCAATGAGAAATCCGCCCACCACCCGCCACACGGTCATCGCGATGTCGTAGCCGAAGCCCATCTCGGTCAACAGCGTCCAACCCGACCGGACCATGGTGATGGGATCGGCAAGGAAGGTCTTGCTGACGTAGCCGCCGAGCGTGACCGCCGCCCACACCGCGACAAAGAGGACGAAGAACGCCACGCCGAGCGCGATCCGCGCGCCCGGCGTGACCGGTTGCAGCGGATGCATCGCTACTGGATGAAGCGGGTGTCGGCGAGCTTCGCCATCTCGGGAGTCTGCTTGATGACGCCAGTGTCGAGCAGGAGCTGCGCTGCCTCCTTGGAGAACTGCGCATGCTCGCCGGCAAAGAACTTCTGGTTCGCGGCCCGGTCCTGCCAGCGCAGGTACTTCTGGCTGGCCTCGAACTGCTCGCCGGTCTGCTTCACGTCGGCGCCCATGATCTCGAAGCTCTTCTTCGGGTCGTTGCGGATCATGTCAAGCGCATCAAAGTATGCGTCGGCCAGTGCCTTGGCCGCCTTCGGATTGTCCGCCAGGAACTTGGGCGTGCAGCCGACCGTGTCCATCACCATCGGGTAATCGAGCGTCGTGGCGATGATCTTCCCGGCCTCGGGCTTGGCGCGCACCGACGACAGGTAGGGCTCGTAGGTCATCGCGGCATCGAGGTCACTCGTTCCGGCGATCATGGCGTTGGCGGCCGCCTGCGGCTCGAGGTTGACCACCCTGACGTCCTTGACCGACACGCCGTTCTTGGCGAGGAACCAGGATAGGGTGAAGTACGGCGCCGTGCCGGGAGCGCTCGCGGCGACGGTCTTGCCCTTGAGGTCGGCGATCTTGGCGATGTTCGGCTTGACCACCATGCCGTCCGCGCCGTAGCTCTTGTCGAGCTGGAAAATCTGGGTGGTCGCGACGCCATTGGCGTTCCAGACGATCCAGGTCTCGACCGTGGTGGCTGCGCACTGCACGTCACCGGAGGCGATCGCAAGATGGCGATCCTTCTGTGGAATCTTGCGCAACGTGACGTCGAGGCCATGCTTCTTGAAGAGTCCGGCTTCCTTGGCGAGAGTGAGGGGCGCGAAACCGGTCCAGCCCGAGAGGCCGATGGCAACCTTGGTTTCCTGCGCCGCCGACGCGGTCGCGACGGAGGCAAGGGCGAGCACGGCAAGCGTCTTGATCGGCAACATGAGAAGCTCCTTGTGGATAATGAGCATGGTTCATCGAAGCGCAGGAATTGTCGTACTTCGCCGGCAATCGTACAACGCCGGCAGGCCCAGCGCGGGCCACGGGCTGCGCATGCCGGTGTCCGCCACCTCAGGCACAGCGCCGTGCCCCTGATCAGTGCGCCCGCTCCCAATTCGCACCCGAGCCGACATCGGCCACGAGGGGCACCGAGAGCTCCGCCACGTTCTGCATGTGCGCGGGCAATTCGCGTCGCACCTGCTCGAGCTCCGCATCCGGTACCTCGAAGACCAGCTCGTCGTGGACTTGCAGGACCAGCCGGGTCGCGAGGTTTTCGCGCGCGATCCAGCCATCGACGGCGATCATGGCCAGTTTCACGAGGTCGGCGGCGGTGCCCTGCATCGGGGCATTGATGGCGGCCCGCTCGGCACCGGCGCGGCGCGGGCCACCTGCCGCTTTGATATCCGGCAACCACAGGCGCCGGCCGAACACCGTCTCCACGTACCCCTGGCCGCGCGCGAGCTCTCGGGTACGCTGCATGTAGGCCGCCACGCCCGGATAGCGCGCAAAGTACTTGTCGATGTACTGCTGCGCCGCTGAGCGCTCGATGCCGAGCTGGATCGCGAGCCCGAAGCCGCTCATCCCATAGATGAGCCCGAAATTCACGGCCTTGATGTAGCGGCGCTGCTCGCTGGTCACGGCCTCGGGCGCCACGCCGAAGATGTCGGCCGCGGTGGCACGATGGATGTCCGAGCCTTCCCGAAACGCCTTCAGCAACGCCGGGTCCTGGGACAGGTGCGCCATGATGCGCAGCTCGATCTGCGAATAGTCGGCGGACACCAGCACGTGCCCGGACGGCGCGACGAAGGCTTCGCGGATGCGCCGGCCCTCCGCCGTGCGGATCGGGATGTTCTGCAAGTTGGGCTCGAGCGACGCGAGCCTGCCGGTGACCGCGGTAGCCTGGCTGAACGTCGTGTGCACCCGGCCCGTGCGCGGATTGACCCGCTGCGGCAACTTGTCGGTGTACGTAGACTTGAGTTTCCACATCGCGCGATGCTCGAGGATGAGCTTGGGCAGCGGATAATCCGCGGCGAGCTCCTGCAGCACCTCCTCGTCGGTCGATGGCTGGCCCGTCGCCGTCTTCTTGCGCACCGGTAGTCCCATCTTCTCGTAGAGCACCGTGCACAACTGCTTGGGCGAGCCGAGGTTGAACGGCTGGCCGGCCGTCGCATACGCCTGCTCCTCGAGGGCCAGGATGCGCTCGCCGAGCTCGCGGCTCTGCGCGTTGAGGAGCCCCGTGTCGAGCAGCACGCCATGTCGCTCCATGCCAAACAGGATTGCGCGCACCGGCATCTCGATCGCACCGTACACCCGGGCCAGCTTGTCGTCCGCGGCAATCCGCGGGCCGAGCTTGGCATGCAGGCGCAGAACCACCGCCGCGCTGGTCCCGCAATAGCAACTTGCACGATCGATGCTCACCTGCTCGAAGGGGATCTGCGCCGCGCCTTTGCCGGCGATCTCGGCGTACGTGACCATGCGCGCGTCGAGCTGGCGCAGCAGCAGGCTGTCGAGGTCGTGCGGCTTGTGCGATTCGACGACGTAGGACTCGAGCAGGGTGTCGTGAGCGACCCCGGCGAGAACGAGCCCATGGTTGGCGAGGGAGTGCTCGTCCTGTTTGAGGTTGTGGCCGATCTTGCGCCGCGCGGGATCTGCGACCCATGGCGCGAGGCGCGCGAGCACTTTCTCCGTGTCGAGCTGGGCTGGCGCGCCGGCATAACCATGCCCGAGCGGGACGTAGCACGCCGTATCGGGAGCGATCGCCAGGGCAATACCCACGATGCGCGCCTCCATCGGCTCCGGGCTCGTCGTCTCGACGTGCATCGCCACCAGCTCGGCAGCCTCGATTACCCCGCACCAGCGCTCGAAAGCGTCGGCATCGATGACGACCTCGCAATTCGCGTCGAGCGGTACGGTGGCCTGGGTTTCCACCGCATCGGCGCGACTGGTGCCACGGTCGGATGCGGTTTCGGGATCGGCTCCCTTGGCGCCAGCCTCGATGTCACGCAGCCAGGTCTTGAATTCGTAGCGTCCATAGAGCTCGCGCAGCGCGGCGCGGTCGGGCGTCGCGAGCTTGAGATCGTCGAGCGCTGCGACCGGCATATCGCAGTCCGTCTTCACCGTGAGCAGGCGCTTGCCCTGCGGCAGCCAGTCGAGCGCCTGGCGCAGGTTGTCTCCGACCACGCCACCGATCTCGGCAGCGCAAGCCATGACGCCATCGAGCGAGCCATACTGGTTGAGCCACTTCGCGGCGGTCTTCGGCCCGACCTTGGCGACGCCTGGCACGTTGTCGATGGCGTCCCCGGTGAGGGTGAGCAGGTCGAGCAACTGGTCGGCGCGAACTCCGAACTTGACGAGCACCCCCGCCTCGTCGAGCGTCTCGTTGCTCATGGTGTTGACGAGCTTGACGCGCGGGCCCACCAACTGGGCGAGATCCTTGTCCGACGTCGACACGGTCACGTCGATGTCGCGCTCGCGCGCAACACACGTGAGGGTGCCGATCACATCATCGGCTTCGACCCCCTCGACCATGAGCAAGGGCCAGCCTTCGGCGCGGATGCAGCGGTGCAGAGGCTGGATCTGTGCCGACAAGTCGTCGGGCATCGCCGGTCGATTGGCCTTGTAATCGGCGTACCACGCGTCGCGAAACGTCTTGCCCGGCGCGTCGAAGACCACGGCGAAAAAGTCGGGCTTCTCGTCCTGTACCATACGCCGGAGCATTGCCAGCACGCCGCGCAGCGCACCGGTCGGCTCGCCCTGTGACGTACGCAGGTCCGGCAGGGCGTGGAAGGCGCGATAGAGGTACGACGATCCATCTACCAGGACGAGCGTAGGCATGTTTCAGAACACCAAGATTCCGGAGCTGATCGATCCGCAGGCGATGTACACGACCAACGGGCAGGAAGCCTGGCGTGTGCTCGGGATTATGGCAGAGTTCGCGGCGGCGACTGAGCGCCTGCGCGGCATCCGTCCCGCGGTGTCGATGTTCGGCAGCGCGCGCATCAAGGCCGATCATCCCTACTTCGAGAAGGCCGAGCGCATCGCGCGTCTGCTTTCCGACGCCGGATTCGGGGTGATTTCCGGTGGTGGTCCCGGGCTCATGGAAGCAGCCAACCGCGGCGCGTTTGCGGGTCGATCCCCTGCGGTCGGGCTCAACATCCTCCTGCCGCACGAGCAGGGCGGCAATACCTTCCAGGACGTGAGCTTCGACTTCCGCTACTTCTTTGCGCGCAAGATGATGTTCGTGCGCTTCGCCTCGGCCTATGTGGTGATGCCCGGCGGCTTCGGAACGCTGGACGAGTTGTCCGAATGCCTGACACTCGTGCAGACTGGCAAGAGCCGGCGGATCCCGATCATCCTGGTGGGCGGAACGTTCTGGCGCGGTTTCCTCGACTGGCTCGCGTCCACCCTCGTTCCCGAGGGGATGATCGGCCAGCAGGACCTCGGACTGATGCAGGTCCTCGAGGAGCCGGAGGAGATCGTCGAGGCAATCTTCACGTTCTACGAGAATCGCGGCTTCGATCCGTCGCGTGCCGACCGCGAGAAGATGCTCAATCTCTGAAGGCACTCCCGCCTGGCCGTGTCGTCCAGGCAAGTGCGCGCCACCGCAGGCGTTCCCGGACGGCGTCGCCGCCCGGGTACCGCCCACGCAACGCGACCCTCCTGTCGCACCGGTCGGACCCGCTTTTTCCTGCAGCGCAAGACCGCCGCGCTGGTAAGATATGTTCATGTTTTTCCCAGCTCCGCCATTCGATCGGATTGCCCACACAGGCGAGGTCGACCGTGCGGGCGCGTGTAGGGATACGTGCGCAGCCTTGTTCGGCGCCATGCTGCTGACCGCCACGCTGGGTGCGGCGCTCAGTGCTCCTTTGGCATCGGCGCAATCGGTGCCTCCTCCCCCCGGGCTGGAACCCCTGCCCGAAGTTCCACCGCCGCCGGGCGTGAACGCCAATCCGGAACTCGAGCCGCAGATTACGATCACGCGGCTCCAAGGAGAAACGGTCGAGGAGGCACGCGTCAATGGCGTGCTGAAATGGGTGCGGGTCACGCCCGCCCACGGCCGCGCCTACTACCTCATTCCGGATCCAACCGGCCATACATTCATCCGACGTGACAGCAACGACACCGGGCTCAAGGTGCCGTTGTGGGTCCTGTTCACGTTCTAGGTCCATTTCGTAAGCCGCCGCGCGGCCGCGTGCCGCGGGTTCCTGTCGCGATGTCCGTCTACACCTCCGTCACCCAGCCCGAACTCGAGGCGTGGCTCACCCGCTACGGCATCGGCGACGTTGCCCTGTTCGCGCCGATTGCGGCGGGCATCGAGAACACGAACTACTTCGTGACCGCAGCGCGCGGGCGGTTCGTATTGACCCTCTACGAACGCTTGCCGCCGGAAGAGCTGCCGTTCTACCTGAATTTCATGGCGCATCTGGCCCGCGCGGGCGTCGAGGTGCCCGCGCCTGCAGCGGATCGCACCGGCGCGCTGTTCAGCATGCTGAACGGAAAGCCCGCAGGACTCGTGGCGCGCGTCGACGGCGAACCCGTGCTCGCGCCGACGGCGCGCCATTGCACCGCAGTCGGCGCTGCACTGGCCCGCCTGCATCTCGCCTCGAACGGCTATCGTGCGCGTCTCACCAACCGCCGCGGGCCTGCATGGTGGCGCCAGGCGGCGCGTGCCGTACGGCCGTTCCTGGATCCAGGGCAGAACGACCTGCTCGCGGCCGAGCTCAAGTTCCTGACTGGCTACACCCGCGGGGACCTACCCAAGGGGGCGATCCACGGCGACCTCTTCTGCGACAACGTGCTGTTCGTCGATGACGATCGCGTTTCCGGCATCATCGACTTCGGCTTTGCGGCGACCGACTACTTTGCCTACGACCTGGCGATCGCCGTCAACGACTGGTGCGTGAAGCGCGATGGCGCCGCCGAGGGTGCGCTCGTTCCTGAACTGATGCATGCGCTGATCGACGGATACGAAAGCGAGCGACCCCTGAACCTGGAGGAGCGCCGTCAATGGGCCACGCTGTTGCGGGCAGCCGCATTGCGCTTCTGGCTGTCGCGGTTGTACGACCTCTTCCTGCCGCGTGCCGGCGAGCTCACGCACGCGCATGACCCGATGAAGTTCGAGCGCATCCTGCGTCATCGCGTCGCCGATCCGACCCCGCTCCCGGTGCGCGAAGTGGTGACCGGTACGACGCTGCATGGCCGCTGAGCACGACGTCGCGATCACGCATTACCCGGCCTTGCGCGGGGCGCTGTGGCTGAAGGAAGCGTTTGCGATGTTCTCGCGGGCACGCGTGCCTTGGCTGCTGTTGCTGCTCCTGTACTACGCCGTGATGGCACTGGTCGACGTCATTCCAGTGATCGGGCAACTGGCCGTGCCGGTCCTGAAGCCGGTATTCGCGGTGGGCTTCCTCGCTGCGGCGTGGAGCCAGGAGCGCGGCAACCGGCCGCAGCTGAAGCAGCTCTTCCAGGGGTTCCGGGCTAACCTGTTCGCACTGCTCTCGCTGGGGGTGGTGCTGCTGGTAGGCGTAACGCTCGCGGTGCTGGCGACAGCACTCGTCGATGGCGGCGCGTTGCTGGACGTGCTGTCCGGAAAGGGCGCACCCGAGGAGGGAGCCGCCGCGGGCAGCATGCAAGCGGCGATGCTCTTCGGCGCCGCCTGTGCACTGCCGGTGCTGCTGGCCCTCTGGTACGCCCCCGCGCTGGTGGTATTCCACGATTGCAGCGCCGGGCGGGCGATTGCCTTGAGCTTGCGGGCGACGCTCGCCAACTGGCGTCCGCTCGCGGTGTATGGGCTGCTGGTGGCCTTCTACGGCGTCGTCCTGCCGGGCTTCGTTGCCGCGATCGTCGCCCTGGTCGTTCCCGCCACTTCAGCGCTAGCCGTGGCGGTCATGGTGATGATGCCCTACCTCTTCTTCCTCGTCGCCACGTTGCACGTGTCCGACTACGTGAGCTATCGCGATATCTTTCACGCCGACGAGAAGCCGCCCGCGACGTCCTGAAAACGGCGCCGGCCAGTTCGGACCTCGAGGATCTACGCTGCCTCGAGCTTGGCGTACTCCAGGGCCAGCCATTTCACACCGGCTTCCCGGAAGTTCACCTGCACGCGGGCATCCGCGCCGCGACCCTCGGCATCGATGATGACGCCAGCGCCAAACTTCGCGTGGCGAACGTTCTGGCCGATGCGCCAGCCGCCGGCTTCGCTGGCACGCGATGCCGGCACCTGGCCCGCGCGTGGGCTCATGGTGACACGGTGGCCCCATTCGGCCGTGTCGACGTCCATCGCCGACAAGCGGGGACGCTGGGGGGACAGCCACTGCACGAGCTCGCCTGGAATCTCGTTCATGAAACGCGAGGGGATGTTGTAGCGCACCTGGCCGTGGAGCATGCGGCTCTGGGCGTTGGTGAGGTACAGCCGACGCCGCGCGCGGGTGATCGCGACGTACATCAGCCTTCGCTCCTCCTCGACCCCAGCGGCTTCGGAAAGGCTGTTCTCGTGCGGGAACAAGCCTTCTTCCAGGCCGGTGACGAAAACGCTGTGGAACTCCAGTCCCTTGGCAGCGTGCACGGTCATGAGCTGCAGCGCGGCACGGCCTTCCGCCGCTTGCGTTTCCCCGGCCTCGAGGGCCGCGTGCGACAGGAACGCCGCCAGTACCGATTCGTCGTGTCGCGGCGCGGCGTCGGGCCCCGGGCCCGCGTCGGCGCTGGCCATCGCATCCGCCACCGCGTCCAGCGCCGGCGCATCGGGGGTGAAGTCGGCCTCCCGCACGAAGCTCTCGGCCGCACTGACGAGCTCCTCGAGGTTGTCGACGCGATCCTGGCCGTCCTTATCCGCACGGAAATGCGTCGCAAGACCGGTCGCCGAAACGACGTACGCGACAACATCGGCGAGCGACAGTCCGTCGGTCGCCGCACGTATGCTCTCGACCAGCTTCACGAACGAAGCGAGTGCTGTTCCGGACTTGCCGCCGACAGCGCCCGAGCACGCCGCCTGCCACAGGCTCGTGCCCTGCGCACGCGCCGTGTCCTGCAGAGTCTCGAGTGTCCGGGCACCGATGCCGCGCGGCGGGAAGTTCACCACCCGAAGAAACGCGCCGTCATCGACCGGCGAGGCGACGAGCCGCAGATAGGCTAGCGCGTGCTTGATCTCGGCGCGCTCGAAGAAGCGCATGCCGCCATAGACGCGATACGGAACCGCGGCGTTGAAGAGCGCGTGCTCGAGCACCCGCGACTGGGCGTTCGAACGGTACAGCACGGCCACCTCGCTCAACACCACGCCATCGCCAGCGAGTCCTTTCACCACGTCGACCACGAAGGCCGCCTCGTCGAAGTCGGAGGGGGCGGCAAAGGCGCGCACCGGTTCGCCGGTGCCGGCGTCGGTCCACAGGTTCTTGCCGAGCCGGCCCTCGTTATGTTTGATGAGGGCGTTGGCCGCATCCAGGATGTGAGCGTGCGACCGGTAGTTCTGCTCGAGCTTGATGAGCCGTACCGGTACCTCCGCAGCGCCGAAGTCACGCTCGAAGTTCTGCATGTTGGCGACGTTGGCGCCGCGAAATGCGTAGATCGACTGGTCATCGTCGCCCACGGCCAAGACCGCCGTGTGCGCGCCCGTGAGGAGCTTCAGCCAGCGGTACTGCAACAGGTTGGTATCCTGGAACTCGTCGACCAAGATGTGCGAGAACCGGCTCTGGTAGTGCGCGCGCAAGCCGTCGTGCCCCTGCAGCATCTCGTAACTGCGCAGCATCAGCTCGGCAAAATCCACCGCGCCTTCGCGTTGGCAGAGTGCCTCGTAGAGCGCGTAGTGTTCGACCTGGCGCCGGGTGAATGGATCGTGCGCCTCGACCGCATTCGGACGCAGCCCCTCCTCCTTCGCGCCGGAGATGAAATACTGGAGTTGCCGGGGGGGAAAGCGCTCCTCGTCGATCGAATGCCCCTTATAGAGCCGCTTGATGACGCCGAGCTGGTCCTGCGTGTCCAGAATCTGGAAGAGCTGCGGCAGTTTGGCTTCGCGGTAATGGGTACGGAGCAACCGGTTGCACAGGCCGTGGAACGTGCCGATCCACATACCGCGGGTGTGCACCGGGGTCATGGCCGACAGCCGCGTCAGCATCTCCTTCGCGGCCTTGTTGGTAAAGGTTACGGCCAGGACCGACAGTGGCGACGCCTGCCCCGTCGCCATCAGCCAGGCAATGCGCGTCGTCAGGACGCGCGTCTTGCCACTGCCGGCGCCGGCGAGGATGAGCGCCGACTGGTGCGGCAGTGTGACCGCTGCGAGTTGCTCAGGATTGAGGTTGGCTAGCAGCGAGGACATGGGGTGGGCGCCGCGAACGACGATGGATCGGACGAGAGCGCGAGCCAAGGCGGCGGCCACGTCAGCGCCATGCCTCGCGCTGCATCCCGCACGCGCCGGGCGACCGATCATTATAGAGGCCGTCGCGACGTCGCGACGGGGACCGGGCGGTATAATTCCGCCGCGCCCGAGCGCCCCCGGCCGGGCCTCGCCGCTCGTCACGATGCCATCCAATCCCAATGTCGCGCCCACGGCGCATTCGGCGACCACCCGCGCGTTCGTGCAGTGGATCCGGCTTGCCGCTCCCTACATCCACGCGTTTCGCGGTAAGACTTTCGTGATCGCCTTCGGCGGCGAGGTCGTGGCCGATGACACCTTCCTGGGCATCGTCCACGACCTGAACCTGCTGCATAGCCTCGGTATCCGCATGATCGTGGTGCATGGCTCGCGACCCCAGATCGAGGCCATCCTCGCACAGCAGGACATCGAGAATCGCTATGCCTTCGGATTGCGGGTGACCGATGCCGAGACCATGGATTGCGTGCTCGAAGCCTCGGGTCAGGTGCGCAGCCGGATCGAGGCGATGCTCTCCCTCGGCATCGCCAACTCCCCCATGGCCGGAGCCCGTATCCGGGTGTCTTCCGGCAACTTCATCACTGCCAAGCCGATCGGCGTGCGCGACGGCATCGACATGCAACTCACCGGCGAGGTGCGGCGCGTGGATGTCGACGCCATCCGCCAGCGCCTCGACGACGGCGACATCGTCATCATTTCGCCGCTCGGCTACTCGCCCACCGGCGAGATCTTCAACCTGTCGCTCGAGGAGGTCGCCACCCAGGTCGCGGTGCGGGTGAGCGCCGACAAGCTCGTGTTCTTGATGGAAACCGAAGGCGTGAAGAACGGCCGCCGGCGGCTCCTGACCGAGCTCTCCACTCGTGATGCCGAGACCCTTCTCCAGAACCGCGACCGGCTGCCCCCCGACGTGCAGCACTACCTGCCGTGCGCGGTACGGGCTTGCGACCACGGTGTAAAGCGCACCCACCTCATCAGCCGCCACCTCGACGGCGCGCTACTGCTGGAGATGTTCACCCGCGACGGCGTGGGCACCATGATCGCCGCTGCGCCGCTCGCGCACATGCGCAATGCGACCATCGACGATGTCGGCGGCATCCTGGGGATCATCGAGCCGCTCGAAGAAGAGGGCGTGCTGGTGCGGCGCTCCCGCGAGCGCCTGGAAATGGAGATCGAGCGGTTCGTCGTCGCCGAGCACGACGGCGTGATCATCGGCTGTGCCGCACTCTATGCCTTTCTCGCGGAAAAAGTCGGGGAGCTCGCGGCCCTCGCGGTGCACCCGGATTTTCGCCGCGAGGGCTATGGCGAGGCGTTAATGGAGGAGATCGAGGCTCGTGCCCGCAAGCTCAAGCTCCAGCAGCTGTTCGTGCTCACTACCCGTACGTCGCAGTGGTTCCTGGAGCGCGGCTACCGCAATGCCACCATCGCCGACCTGCCCCAGGAGAAGCAGGCGCTGTACAACTTCCAGCGCAAGTCGCAGGTCTATCGCAAGAAGCTTTAACGGCTGGCATCAACGAATCAACGAATCAACGTCAAGGAGTCGCCATGGCACGCACTGTCAACTGCGTGAAGCTCGGCCGCGAGGCCGAAGGTCTGGATTTCCCCCCGTATCCGGGCGAGCTCGGCAAGCGGATCTACGCAAGCGTGTCGAAGGAGGCGTGGCAGCAGTGGCTGCGGCAACAGACCATGCTGGTCAACGAGAATCGTCTGTCACTTGCGGACGCACGCGCCCGCAAGTGGCTGGCCGAGCAGATGGAGCAGCACTTCTTCGGCGGAGGGTCGGCGATGCCCGCCGGTTACGTCCCCCCTGCGAACGAGTAGCCCGATGCGTGCGCCCATCTCGCGCTATCCGGTCCCGGACCTCGCCACCCTTCCAGATGACATCCGCGCCCGGATCGTCGCGGTTCAGGACAAGGCCGGGTTCGTGCCGAACGTATTCCTGACCCTCGCGCATCGCCCGGACGAGTTCCGGGCATTTTTCGCCTATCACGATGCGCTGATGTTGAAGGACGGCGGTCTCACCAAGGCCGAGCGGGAGATGATCGTGGTGGCGACCTCCGGCGCCAACGACTGCCTGTACTGCGTCGTGGCGCACGGCGCGATCCTGCGGATCTACGCCAAGAATCCGCTCGTTGCCGACCAGGTGGCCACCAACTATCGCAAGGCCGACATCACGCCCAGGCAGCGGGTCATGCTCGACTTCGCGCTACGCGTGGCCCAGGACAGCGCGACCATCGGCGATGGCGATTTCGCGGCGTTGCGTGCGGCCGGATTTGCCGACGAGGACATCTGGGACATCGGCGCCATTGCGGCGTTCTTCGCCTTGTCGAACCGCATGGCCAATATGATCAGCATGCGGCCCAACGACGAGTTCTATACCCTCGGACGGGAGCCTCGGGCGCAGAAATCTGCCTAGGTCCTCGTCGATACGGTTACGGGCTCCGCTGCGTACAGCACGCGCCCATCCACCAGGGTATAGCGCACGCGTCCGAGCACTTCCCGGCCGAAGTACGGCGTATTCGTGCTCTGGCTGCGGAGCGTATCGCGGCCGACCGTCCAGTGCGCGTCGGGTGCGAAGATGCACAGGTCGGCTGCGGCGCCGGGACCCAGCGTCCCGCCCTTCACCCCGAGCACGTCCGCCGGAACGCTCGTAATCGCACGCAGCGCCTGGGCCAGCGGTACGCCATCGCGTGCCGCCCATGCAAGCAGCAGCGGCAGCAGCAACTCGGCACCCGTCGCGCCAGGCTCGGCTTCGCCGAAGGGCACCTGCTTGCCGTCGTCGTCGACCGGGGTGTGATCGGAGCAGACCAGGTCGATCGTCCCGTCCGCGAGGCCGGCACGGAGCGCTGCACGGTCACGCGTGCTACGCAGCGGCGGGATCAACCGATAGCGGGTATCGAACCAGCCGATGTCGATGTCGGAAAGATGGAGGTGATGCACGGCGACGTCGCAGGTGATCGGCAGCCCGTCGGCCTTCGCGGCGCGCACCAGCCCGACGCCATCCGCGCTCGAGAGTCGGCAGATATGCACCCGCGCGCCCGTCTCCCGCACCAGGTGAAAGATTGTCGAGAGCGCGACCGTCTCGGCCGACGACGGGATCCCCGACAAGCCCAGTCGCGTGGCGACCTCGCCGTCGTGGGCAATGCCCAGCCGTGCGAGATGCGGGTCCTCCGGACGCAGGAACACCCGGTGCCCGAACGTTGCGGCGTACTGGAGCGCGCGCTGCAGGACCTGGGTGTCGACAAGCGGCCGATCGGCCTGGGAGAACGCGACGCAGCCGCGCTCGGCGAGCTCGCTCATCTCGGTGAGCTTCTCGCCAGCGAGGCCCAGCGTGAGCGCGCCGATCGGGTAGACGTTGGCCTGGTGCAGCGACCGGGCGCGGTGCTTCAGCATTTCCACCAGGCCTGGCTCGTCGAGCGGGGGGTCGGTGTCCGGCGGGCAGGCAAGGCTGGTGATCCCGCCCGCCACGGCGGCGGCGAGTTCCGATTCGAGCGTCGCCTTGTATTCGAGACCAGGCTCGCCCAGGCGCACCGCAATGTCGACAAAACCCGGCGCCACGACCAGGCCGCTGGCGTCGATCACCCGATCCGGTTGCCAGCGGGAAGGCGCCCGGCCGTGGGTGGCGATGCGGCCTTCGGCGAGGTACAGCGACGTCACGCGGTCGGTGTCCTGGGAAGGATCCACGACACGGCCGCCGCGGATCTCGATGCGCACGTTCGCTGAGTTTGCTGAGTTTGCTGGGTCCATGCAGGCGCGCCTAGTTGCCGGCAAGAATGCTCATCACCGCCATGCGCACGGCGATCCCGAAGGTCACCTGCGGCAGGATCACGGCGTGCCGGCCGTCGGCGACGGACGAGTCGATCTCGACCCCGCGGTTCATCGGCCCGGGATGCATCACGATCACGTCGGGCTTGGCGAGCGCCAGCTTGTCGAGGGTCAGGCCGTAGTGCTTGAAGTATTCGCCGGCCGACGGCAGCAGTGAACCGCGCATGCGCTCGCTCTGCAGGCGCAGCATCACGACCACGTCGCAATCCTTGAGGCCGGCGCGCATGTCGTGGAAGACATGGACGCCGAGGGATTCGAGGGCGGTGGGGAGCAGGGTCTTCGGACCGATAACCCGCACCTCCGGCGTGCCCAGGGTCGTAAGGCCATGGATGAGGGAGCGTGCCACCCGTGAGTGCAGCACGTCGCCGACGATCGCCACGGTGAGATTGGTGAAGTCGCGCTTGTAGTGCCGGATGGTGAAGAGGTCGAGCAGCCCCTGGGTGGGATGCGCGTGCCGCCCGTCCCCGGCGTTGACCACGTGTACGCTGCCGCCCGCCTTGCGGTTCAGGTGCTCGGCAATGAGGTGCGGCGCGCCGGATTGCGCGTGTCGTACCACGAACATGTCGGCGTTCATCGCCACCAGGTTGTCGACGGTATCGAGCAAGGTCTCGCCCTTGGACGTCGACGACACGGCGATGTTGAGGTTGATAACGTCGGCCGAGAGTCGCTTGGCGGCGATCTCGAAGGTGGTGCGGGTACGGGTCGAGCTTTCGAAAAACAGATTGAACACGCCCTTGCCACGCAGCAGCGGCACCTTCTTCACGTCCCGCTCGGAGATGGAGGCAAACGGCACGGCCGTGTCGAGGATGTGCCGGATGACGTCGGCCGGCAGCCCCTCGAGCGTCAGGAGGTGGACCAGCGCGCCGTCGGCGTCGAGCTGTGGATTACGCATCCGGCACCGCGCCTTCTGCAGGCTCGGTTCCGAGGGACAACGACCCCGCCGCGTCGCGCGACAGCACGACCGACGTGTCGCGCGCCACCGCGATGCGGGTGCCGACGTAGGTCGCCTCGATCGGCAGTTCGCGGCCGCCGCGGTCGATCAGCACCGCGAGATCGACGCGCGCGGGCCTGCCGAAATCGAACAGCTCGTTGATGGCGGCGCGTACGCTGCGTCCGGTATAGAGCACGTCATCGACCAAAACGATGCTGGCGCCCTGCACCTCGAAGGGCAGCTGGGTCCGCTTGACCTCGGGCTTCAGGCCCTTGCGGGCGAAATCGTCGCGGTAGAACGAGACGTCGATATAGCCCAGCGGATGGTCGCCCGGTAGCAAGGCCGCGAGGCGCTCGGCGAGCCACGCACCCCCCGAGTAGATACCGACGAGGCACGCATCGTGCGCGACGGCCCCCGACATTTCCTTCGCCAGGGCTTCGAGGACGTGCTCGGCATGCGGGAGGGTCACGGGCGCCTGGCTTTACGTTAGCGACGCTACATTGGACCGCGCGTCCAGCCATGCCTGCAGGATGATTGCCGCAGCGTACGCGTCCCGGTCCGCCTCACCGCGATGGCGGCCGCGGGCCTTGCGCTCGATCTCGGCGATCTGGGTGGTATAGCGCTCGTCGACTTGCTCCACAGGAAGGGCGAAGCGCCGGCGAAGCTCCAGCGCAAATGCATCGGCGAGCGCGGTCACGGCATGGGGGCTGCCATCGGCATGCAACGGTCGCCCGATGATGAGCGCGATGGGCGCCCAGTCCACGATCAGCGCGCAGATGGCGACATGGCGCGCCGCGCCCGGCGGATCGCGGAGCGTCGTGAGGGCCCGCGCTACCCCGGTAATGGTGTTGCCCACCGCGACGCCGATCTTGCGGGTGCCGAAATCGAAGCCGAGCACGGCGCCGCTGGGTACGGATTCGGCTGCGCCGGCGCGACGATCATGCGTGTCCGACATCGTCGGACAGACGCGAGAAATCGATGCCGAGGAGTTGCATCGCCGCAGGCAGGCGCTCTTCGGTGGGGACGTCGAAGACGAGGTCCGGATCCGCCTCGACGGTGAGCCACGCGTTCTGCAGGATCTCCTGCTCGAGCTGTCCCGCGCCCCAACCGGCGTACCCGAGGGAGACGAACACCTCGGTCGGGCCCTCGCCGCGGGCCAGCGCTTCGAGGACATCCTTGGACGTGGTGAGCCCCATGTCGTCGCTCACGGCGAGCGTCGACTGCCAGTTGCCGAGGGGGCGATGCAGGACGAAGCCACGGTCGACCTGCACCGGCCCGCCGAAGTGAACGGCAGCACGCCCCAGCACCGCGTCGGCGAGCGGCACCTCGATCTGCTCGAACAACGCCGAGAGCGTCATGTCGGTGGGCTTGTTGACGACGATCCCCAGGGCCCCGTCGTCGTTGTGCTCGCAGATGTAGGTGAGCGCGTGCGCGAAGTGAGGATCCGCCATCGCCGGCATGGCGATGAGGAAATGATTGGTGAAATTGTTGGGGGTCCCGCCAGGCATGGCTTCATTGTAAACGCGCGGCACCCCCGGCACAATTTGGCACCGCATCCTGGCGCCGTTCCGGCGCATCCCCCTTCCCATGCCCCGCATATCCTGCCGCCCGCTGCCTTGCGTACTACATGTCCTCCTCGCGGCCGCGTTCCTTATGCCCCTACCCGCGGAATCGCGTCTGGTCGTGATGCAAGGCTATGCGGACTACACCAGCGCCGTGCTGTGGGTACAAGTCGATGGTCCAGGTCCGGTGGCGGTCGACATTACCCCGGAAGTCGGTGGAGAAACCCGCCAGTTCACCTTCGAGCCCGCCCCCGACAACGATCACGCCGCGTCACTACGGGTCCCCGGTTTACGCCCCGGAACCGGGTATCGCTACCAGGTACGCGGCGGCGGCGAGGTGCGCGACGGCAGGCTCTCGACGCAGGCGCCAGCACCGCGGTCGGGTAACGCTCCCGAAATCGTGATCGCCTTCGGCTCTTGCCATTTCGTGCGCTACCCGGATCCCGCGTTCGCCACCGACAACGGCGGCGACTACCAGATCTTCGACGCCATCGCCGCCAAGGCGCCCAATCTCATGCTCTGGCTAGGCGACAATCTCTACCTGCAGACGCCCGACTTCGCCGATCCCAGCGCGATGGCGGCGCACTACCGCGAGGCGCGCGCATTCGCACCTCTGCAGCGACTGTTCGGCGACATCCCGCAACTGGCGATCTGGGACGATCACGACTACGGCCCGAACGATGGCGACCGATCGTACGTGTTCAAGGACGAGACCCTGCGGCTATTCAAGCGCTACTGGCCCAATCCATCGCATGGCCTGCCCGGCGTGCCCGGCGTTTTCGGCTGGGTGCACCTCGGTGATGTCGATCTTTTCCTGCTCGACGACCGCTACCATCGCTATCCCAATCGCTACCCCAATGTTCCCGAGAAGTCGATGTTCGGCAGCGCCCAGTTCGAGTGGCTGAAGGAGGCTCTACTCTCCTCCAGGGCTCGGATCAAGATCGTCGCCAACGGCAGCCAGTTCTGGAACCGGGCGAGCCGGTTCGAAGGGCTGCACCAGTTCCCGGACGAGCAGCGCCGGCTCGCGCAGTGGCTTGCAGAGCGTCCCATCGACGGGGTGATCTTTCTTTCTGGGGATCGCCATTTCGGCGAGCTCTTGCGCGTGCCGCGCGACGGCACCTACCCGCTCTACGAATTTACCTCGTCGCCGTTGACCTATCGGGCCTACGCCAATCCCGATGCGGCCGAGCGCGACAACCCCGCTCTCGTTCCCGGCACCCTGACCACCCGGCGCAACTTCGGCATGCTGCGGGTGACAGGCCCGGTCACCCGCAGGACGATCGCGTTCGAGGCCTACGACAGCGACGGCGCGCTGCTCTGGAAGCATGCCATCGCGGCCGGCGACCTGCGTGCACCGCGGCAGGCTCGGTGAAGGCCGGCGTCGCACCCGCCCTGCCAGTCGCGCGCGCCCTCGTCTGGTTCCGACGGGACTTGCGCGACTCCGATCACGCCGCGATGGCGCAGGCGCTGGCCATGGCCCAACGGGTGTATTGCGTCTTCGTGTTCGACCGGGAGATCCTGGACTCGCTGCCGAGCCGGCGCGACCGGCGGGTGGCGTTCATTCACGCGAGCGTCCTCGACCTCGATGCCGCCCTCGCCCGTCGCGGCGGTGGCCTGGTGGTGCTGCACGACCGGGCCCGGGATGCGATCCCCGCGCTGGCCGCGGAGCTCGACGTGCAGGCGGTAGTCGCCGGCCGCGATTACGAGCCCGCCGCGAAGGCCCGCGATACCGCCGTGGCGCGGGCGCTCGAACGCCGGGACATCGCTTGGATCGCCGTCAAGGACCAGGTCATCTTCGATGGTGACGAGGTGCTGACCAAGCAGGGCACGCCGTACACCGTGTTCACGCCCTACCGGAACGCCTGGCGGCGCGCGCTCGATTCGGCCGCACTCGCGCCACGCGATCCGCCGCGGGCCGCCGGGACGCTGGCCAGGCCCCGGCGGCGGGCCCGCCTTCCGTCGCTACGCGACCTCGGGTTTGAGCCGGTCGACCTCGACGGCGCCGAGCCAGGCATGCAAGGTGCGACGCGCACCGTGGCACGCTTCGCCGATGCCGTCGACGCCTACGCCGCCGACCGGGACCTGCCCGCGCGCGAGGGTACCTCCCGGCTGTCGGTGCACCTGCGCTTCGGCACGGTGTCGGTGCGCGCGCTGGCCGCGATGGCGCACCAGCGGGTGCTGGGGAGCGCCGCACCCGGTGCCCAGAAGTGGCTTGACGAACTCGTCTGGCGTGACTTCTACGCCCAGTTCCTGGACCACTTCCCACGCGTCGTGCGCGAGCCCTACAAAACCGAATATCGCGGCCTGCGCTGGAGGAACGACAAGCGCGGCTTCGACGCGTGGTGCGCAGGACGCACCGGTTACCCGTTGGTCGACGCCGGCATGCGCCAGCTCACCACCACGGGCTGGATGCACAATCGTCTGCGCATGATCACGGCGAGCTTCCTGACCAAGGACCTGCTCATCGACTGGCGTCGCGGCGAGCGTTTCTTCGCCCGGCATCTGATCGATTTCGAGCTCGCCTCTAACAACGGCGGGTGGCAGTGGGCAGCGTCGGTGGGCTGCGACGCCCAGCCGTGGTTCCGGATCTTCAATCCGGTCACCCAGTCGGAGCGATTCGATCCGGACGGGACCTACATCCGACGGTTCGTGCCGGAACTCGTCCACGTCCCCGCCCCCCACGTTCACGCGCCGTGGAGACTCTCCGCCGACGCGCAGCGCACGTTCGGGGTCGCGATCGGCAAGGATTATCCAGCGCCCATCGTCGAGCACGAGGGCGCGCGACGGCGGGCGCTCGACGCGTTCAGTGCGGCCAGAAGGGGCGCGACCACGTAACCGGCAGGGCTCGGGGTCCGGGCGCCCCTATCAGCCTGTGCGCAGCGCGCGACCCACGGGGGACATCCCCACCCGATCCAGGCGCGGTGGCACGGGTACGCCCGGATGACTATTCTTCCTCGTGCCGCCGCTGCTTCTGGAACTCGCCCACCAAGCGTTGCTGCAGCGTGGGCGGTGCGGGCTCGTAGTGCGACAGCGCCATCGACCATGAGCCGTGCCCTCCCGTGACCGACTTGAGTCGCGCTGAGTAGCCATCGAGCTCGGCAAGCGGCGCGATGCCGCTGACCACCAGCGTGCCGGCCTGCATGCCCTGGGTTCCGGTGACCTGGCCGCGCCGCGACGACAGGTCACCGGCGATGTCGCCGGTGTTCGCCTCCGGACAGATGACCTCCACGCTCACGATCGGCTCGAGCACGATCGGGCGCGCCTTCTCGATCGCATCCAGGAAGGCCTTGCGTCCCGCGGAGATGAAGGCAACCTCCTTGGAGTCCACCGGATGGTGCTTGCCGTCGTGGACCACCACCCGGACATCCTGCAGCGGAAACCCGGCGATCGCCCCGGTGGTGAGGACCTGCTCGACGCCCTTCTGGACTGCCGGCATGAACTGATGCGGGATGACTCCGCCCTTGGTCGCGTCGACGAACTCGAAACCGCCCCCGCGCGGCATCGGCTCGACGCGCAGGGAGACTTCGCCGAACTGCCCGGCACCGCCGGTCTGCTTCTTGTGACGATGGAATCCTTCCGCCTGCGCGGTGATCGTCTCGCGATAGGGTATGCGGGGCGGCCGGGTATCCACCTCGACCTTGAACTGGCTGGACATGCGATCCAGCACCGAGCGCAGGTGGAGGTCACCCAGCGCTCGCAGCACGGTTTCGTTCGACGTCCCGTCGTGCTCCAGGGTCAGGGTCGGATCCTCAGCCATCATCCGGTGCAAGACCTCGGAAATGCGCTGCTCGTCGCCACGCTTTTTGGGCGTAATCGCCACGCCCAGCATCGGGGTGGGGAACTCCAGGGGCCGCATATGGATGTGGTCCTCGTCATGGGAGTCGTGAAGAACCGCATCGAAGGTGATCTCGTCGACCTTGGCCACCGCGGCGATGTCGCCGGGCTGGGCCGAGTCGATCTCGACGTTCTTGCCGCCCTGGAGCATGAACAGGTGCCCGACCTTGAAGGGTTTGCGCCCGTCGCCGACGAAGAGCTGGGTGTCGCGGGTCACCGTCCCCTGATGCACGCGAAATACGCCGAGCTTGCCCACGAACGGATCCATCACCACCTTGAAGACGTGGGCCAGGACGTGCTTTTTCGGGTCGGGCTCGGACCGGAATTCCTGCGCACCCTCGCCTTCGCCCTTGTAGAACAGCGGTGGGTTGCCTTCCGTTGGATTCGGCAGCAGCTTCACCATCACGTCGAGGAGCTCGGCGATGCCGGCGCCATTGCGGGCGCTCGCGAAGCAGACGGGGACGAGATGACCTTCACGCAACGCCTTCTCGAACGGCGCGTGCAGCTGCTCGGGTTCGATCTCGCCTTGCTCGAGGTACAGCGCCATGAGTTCCTCGTCGACCTCGACGACCTGGTCGACGAGGGCGCGGTGGGCGGTCTCGACCGAGGAGAAATCCGCTGCACCCTCCGGATTGAAAAAGCAGTCGACGACGCGCGAGCCGCCGTTGGCCGGCAGGTTGATGGGCAGGCACTCCTTGCCGAACGCGGCTTGGATCTCTTCCAGGAGCGCCGGCAGGTCGATGTTCTCGGCGTCGATCTTGTTGATGATGATGAGCCGGCAGAGCTGGCGCTTCGCTGCCCACTCCATCATGCGGGAGGTGATCATCTCGATGCCGGCCTGGGCGTTGATGACGATCGCGGCCGTCTCGACGGCATCGAGGGCACCGATCGCCTGGCCGATGAAATCGGGAAAACCTGGCGTGTCGATGAGGTGGACGCGTGTACCGTCCGTGTCGAGGTGCAGGACCGAAGCGCGCAGCGAATGCTGGAACGTCTTCTCCAGGGCATCAAAGTCGCTGGTCGTGGTGCCCCGCTCGACCGTTCCCGCCGTGGTGAGCGCACCCGACCTGAGGAGCAGCGCCTCGGCGAGCGTGGTCTTGCCGGAAGCGCCGTGCCCCACGAGGGCGACGGTGCGAACGTTCTCAGTGGCGTAGTGCGCCATCCTTGCTCCTCCTATCGGTGCCAGCGGCGCGACCCTGCGTCGCCCCGCGTCCACGGTTGGTCGGCATGCAGGATAGGCCGACGGTTACGGTCGTCATCCACGCTATGGTGCGACATGGGAAAGAAGCCCCTGCCGCAGCGGCAATGGTGCCCCGGCGAATGAGCCGTTGCGCCAGAACGGACATATCGCGTCTGCGCCATGATGAGTTCGGAAATGTCGCACCGATTGCCCGTTGGTTTCCTGGAGGCGTCGTCCGCGGCCTGGCAGGCAGCGACAATTTACCTTGCGCGAGCGACTCCTGCCAATGCGGGAAGGGGCCGGAACACGTGTCCCGGCCCGCGCAGGGACCCGCGGAGACCCCGGAGGCCCACGGAGACCCCACGAACAGCGCTGGCGTGATGGCGGTCCCGTCTTCCGGCAAAAGGGTATCAATACCCGCGGCGCCATCGGCTGCGCAGCACCATCGAGCGCGGCCAAACCCTTCCAAGCCAGGGTATCAATGCCCTTAAGCCGCGCGAACGTCGCACAGCGGAAATGGGGCTCGCGGTGCGAGCGATGGTTCCCGCTCAGGGGCCAATCGAGCCCGCCAACGGGCGGGCCGTGCGGCGGGGTGATTGTGGCCCCGAGCGATTCCGCGGCCGGGCGCGAGTGCTATGGGGCGCGCAGCGGCGGTAGAGAAGCAGCGCGAGGCGAGGCTAGGCTAGGCGCGTGGGCAGGAACTTGAGAGCGACGCCGTTGTTGCACCAGCGCTCGCCAATCGGCCGCGGCCCGTCGTCGAAAACATGGCCATGGTGTCCACCGCAGCGGACGCAGTGATACTCCGTGCGCGGCAGGAAGAGCTTGCGATCCTGCTTGGACGCAAGATGATCGGGAATGCTGGTGACGAAGCTCGGCCATCCCGTGCCACTGTCGTATTTCATGCGCGACGTGAACAGCGGCAGTCCGCAGCCGGCGCAGGCGAAGATGCCCGGTCGCTTCTCCTCGTTGAGCGGACTGGTGAACGGCCGCTCCGTACCCTCCTCGCGCAAGACGTCATATTGGATCGGCGTCAACTGCCGCTTCCATTCCTCGCGCGACTGGGTAACGGCCGCAGCGGGGCTGGGCAACTCGAGATCCTTGCGCGCCAGGGCCTGCCAGTTGCGGCGCATGTCGTCGATATCCGCCGTCGTCAGTTTCGGCATAGGTGCGGCGACGGCGTATCGCGTTGCCCACAGGCCGGCCGTGACGGCCGCGATGCGATTGATGAATTGACGTCGTTCCATGATTTCTCCTTCTTGCGCTGGTCTTCCCTGGCAAAGGGTGGCTCGAGCCAGGTGTCGATCGTGCCCGTACGGGTTTGGTCGTTGGGCGCGGCCAGCCCTTACGGCGAAGGGCGGCGCCGCCAGTGTGCCCGCAAAAGCCATCCGTACAGTCCCGCGTTGATGGCGAGTACCAGGACGGCCAGGACCATCTGAACGTCGGCGGTGAGCCCGGTAGGATAGAGGACCGGCATCACGTAGTGGTCGACGAACCCGCCTTCATAACCACCCTCGCGCGCCGCCCGTCGCAGCGTCTGCTCCCACGGTGTCAATGGGCAAATCCAACTGTTCAACTCTAGCAGGACTACCCATGCCAGACAGGGCAGGTGCAGCCATGCCAGCCACGGCCGCCAGCGCACGACGAGGGCGCCTCCGACCACGAACACCACGAAGAGCGCGTGGGCCAATGCCAGGCCATCGGCCAGGACGGACCAGATCAGTGTGTGCATCGCAGTGTAGGACAGGTCTTACGTTGGACATCCGATTGTCCTACAGGCGCCTCAGCCGTGACCGATGGCCCTCCCCGGGTGCGTTGCGCATTATCGCAATCGGACGGATGCGAAAGCAAAAGGGGGGAGCGTGCACCAAACCAGCAGATCACCGAGCATGGCCCAACGGGCGCGGGTCGCGCTCCTTGGGATCACGGGTGCCGACGATCTCTTGGGAATCGAGATCGTCGATCGTGACAGCAACGTTGTAGGTCACTTGCACGACATCCTCCTCGATTTGCGACGCAATCGCGTCGCCTACGGCGTCATCGAACTGGGGCGCCCGCGCCGCGACGGCGAGCTGCTGGTCGCGCTTCCGTGGAACGCCCTGTTTCAGGACGGGGACGCCGATCGCTTCATCGTCAATGCGCCGCGCGAGCGTATCGAAGAAGCACCCTTGCTGCCTTCCGACCTGGCGACGAAAGGGCTCGACGGCGACGTTGCCGTGTTCGCCCATTCGTACTTCGGGACCCGACCCTATTGGGAGCACGGGGCGCAGCTTTGCTGACGCGGCCGATTCGGGCCGCCTTAACGTTGAGTCCATGAAAAAACAAACGCGGATTTCCGTGCCGCGCAGGGTGGTCTTACCCCTTGCGGCCGCGGCCTTGCTGACTGCGTGCGATGCCCGTAGCCCCAGTGCCTACAAGCAAACTAGCGCTGTGCCTGCTAAATCGGGCAGCTCGGCGGACGCCAAGCCACGCACTCTGGCGGCGCGCGCGACCGAGGGCATACCTAGGCGCAACGCCTGACCGCGCCGCCCGGCTACCCCGGCGTGGAGCCGGCAGTAGCGCTGCGGTTTACCGCGTGGGCGGCTCGCACCGTCGGGTCGGCCTTCGGGCCTCCATAAAGCCAGGCGAGGGTGTCGTACCAGTCGTCCTCGGACTTAGCTCGCATCAGGCTGTTCCTGAGGGCAGCATGTGCGCCCGCTGGGTGATACACGTGGTTGCCGATCTCGCGCGATTGCAGCTGTAGACGCGTCGTTCGCAACAATCGCTCGCGGTTGTAGGTCGTAAATGCCGCGTCGAGATCGTCCCGTTGCTCGCCCACCGCCTCGGCCAAGCACACAGCGTCCTCCAGCGCCATGCAGGCGCCTTGGGCAAAGTACTGCAGCATCGGATGGGCCGCGTCGCCCAGCAGGGCTACGCGTCCGTCAGTCCACCGCTCGACCGGATCACGATCGCAC
This sequence comes from Casimicrobiaceae bacterium, assembly GCA_039915505.1. Classification (GTDB taxonomy): domain Bacteria; phylum Pseudomonadota; class Gammaproteobacteria; order Burkholderiales; family Casimicrobiaceae; genus CAIWHR01. The sequence continues at coordinate 35,886 of JBDSND010000118.1, read as the reverse complement.
AGCACCCACAGCTTCCAGTCCGCCCCTTGCTCGATGATGGCCTGCACGCGCGGATGGGTGTGCCGAAAGCCTGCCAGCACTTCTTCACGGGACACGGGCTTGCCGGCCACGGGCTCAGGCGCGTCGTTGTGATACGTCGCGACCAAGTTGAACACTTTCCAATCCGAAAGCGGGTAGTGGACCACGTGGCATCTAGGCCCGGCCCAAAGTGTTGCCGCATTCCAACGCAGGTCTTCGGGCATTTGCGCCGCGGGAATCACGGAGCGATACGTGGTATGTCCCGAAACGCGCGGCGGACCGTCGCCGACCACCTGCTGGCGCACCTTCGACCATAGGCCATCGGCGCCGACCAGGGCGGCGCCGGCGACGCGCTCCCCGGACCCAAGCTGCACCGACACGGCGCCATCCTCGTGCGCGTAGGCCGTCACCTCGCTGCGAACGCTCAACTCGATCAGGGGACTGTTCCGGCACGCCTGCAGCAATACGCCGTGCAGATCACCGCGATGCACCACGGCGTAGGGATTGCCGAAGCGGCGCCTGAAGTTATCGCCGAGCGGGATGTGGACGATCTCGTCCCCCGCGAGCGCATCCATCAGTCGCAGGCTGTCGATGTACACAGCCATCTTTCGGGCCGCATCACCCACGCCCAGGGCGTCGAACGCATGGAAGGCATTGGGACCGAGTTGGACGCCGGCGCCGATCTCGCCAAGCGAGCCGGCTTTTTCGAGCACCCGGACGTTCAGGCCACGGCGGGCCAGCCCGAGCGCCGTGGCAAGGCCGCCGATGCCGCCGCCGGCAATGAGAATGGGGGTGGATGGCATAAGCGTTTGCGAGCAGGAAGGGCGACTGGTCGCCCGGGGCCGGAAGGGCGCGCTCGCGCGGCCTCAGGCCGCGACCGACAGCATCTCGCGCAGGGTACGCAGCAGCTCGTCTTCCTGGTAGGGCTTGCCGAGGAACAGATCGACGCCGAGATCACGGGCGAGATTGCGATGCTTCTCGGCGGTCCGCGACGTGATCATGATGATGGGGACGTCGGCATGACGAGCATCGGCCTTGATCGTCCGCGTGAACTCGAATCCGTCCATGCGTGGCATCTCGATGTCGAGCAGGATGACGTCCGGCCTGGTGCCGTCGAGCTGCTGCAACGCGTCCAGGCCATCCTTCGCGGTGACGACCTCGAAGCCCTCGCGTGTGAGGAGGCGGCTGGTCATCTTACGCACGGTCAGGGAGTCATCGACGATCATTGCCAGCGGCGCGCGCACGGAGGGCACCGGTGCGACGCGGGACGCCGCGATCTGATCATCGGCATGGGGATCGAACCCGGGAATGTCGGCCCGTTGCGCGAGCTGCACAGGATTGATGATCAGCACGACCTCGCCGGTTCCGAGCACCGTGGCGCCGGCGATTCCGGATACTCGCGCGAGTTGAGGCCCGATGTTCTTGACCACGACTTCCTGGTTGCCGACCATCTCGTCGACATGCACGGCCGTGACACCCTGGCCGGTGCGCAGCAGCAAGACCGAGTTGAAGCGCCCGGTCACCGGATTGTGCTCGGTATCGCCGAGCAGCCGAGGGAAGTAGTGCAGCGGGTAGATTCGCCCTTGCCAGTTCAACCTTCCGCTGGCGTAGAACTCGAGCAAATGCTCGGCCTTGACCTGCTGCACCTGCTCGACCATGGGCGCCGGCACTGCCCACAACCGTCCTCCGGCGCGTACCAGCACTGCCTGCGCCACCGCCAAAGTGAGCGGCAGGTAAAGTAGGAAAGTCGTACCGCTCCCCGGTCGAGACGTCACGTCGATCCGACCGCCGAGCGCGGCGATCTCGGCGCGTACCACGTCCATGCCGATACCCCGGCCAGAGACGTGCGTCACCTTCGCGGCCGTCGAGAAGCCGGGCTCGAAGATGCATTCCACGAGCTGCGCCTCGGTAGGCTTTGCGTCGGCCCCGATGCGTCCCTGCGCCACGGCGCGCACGCGAATTCGCTCGAAATCGAGACCCGCACCGTCGTCGGCGAGTTCGATGGCGATCTCGTTGCCGACCTGTCGCACCGTGACGGCAATCTCGCCCGAGGGCGCCTTGCCGTTTTGCACGCGCATCTCCCGCGGCTCGATGCCGTGGTCGATCGCGTTGCGCAGGAGATGCTCCAGCGGGCCGACCAGCTTCTCGAGAACGGACCGGTCGAGCTCGACCCGCGAGCCGCGGATCTCGAGGTTGACCCGCTTGTCGAGTTCCTTAGCGACCTGCCGGAGGATCCGGTACAGCCGCTCGGACACGCTGCTGAAAGGTACGGTGCGGATGGCAAACAATTGCTGCTGCACGTCGCGCGAAAGCCGCGCCTGCGCGACCAGAGCGGCTTCCGCCTCGTCGACGTTGCGCAGCAGGGACTGCTGCACCGTCGAGACATCGTTGATGCCCTCCGCGAGCGAACGCGTCAGTTCCTGGAAGCGTGTGAAACGGTCGAATTCCAGCGGGTCGAACCCGGCGTGCGCGTCGCCCCGCAGCGATAGGCGCGATTGGATCTGGGACTCGGCTTGGATCTCGATCTCACGCGCCTGGGTGCGCATCCGGATCACACTCGCGGTGAGCTCGAGCAGGTTGGCCTTCAGCGCACGAAGCTCGCCTTCCACCCGCGCTCGCGCGATGGCCACTTCGCCCGCTTCGTTCACCAGCCGATCGATGATGTCGGCGCGCACCCGCAGCATCGCGCGCTGAGTGGCGTCAGGCTCGGCTGACCGCTCTGACCCCGCCTCGACATTGGGGGACGCGTCGGCGTGCGCCGGCACGAACCCAGGAAGCGGAACCACCACGCCCAGGGCCGCCGCGGCATCGGTGGAGGCGGCTTGCACCTGCGCATCCGCCGGCGAACCCGCAGGCAGTGCCGCAGCGTCGAGCCAGGGTAGATCGACGTTGGTACGACCGGCACGCAACGCGTCGAGCACGAACGCGACCCGATCGAGATCGCTTTCGAGGGCATCGAACACCTCCGGCGCGCCGTGCACCAGATCGTCGCCGTGCAATAGCCGCGCTTCCATCCGGTGCGCGAGTTCGCCGAGACGCATCGCCCCCGCCATCCGGGCGCTGCCCTTTAACGTGTGCAACGTGCGGCGCAGCGCACCTGCGTGCGTGGCATCAGGAGGATTGCGGCGCCAGGCGCGGAGTTCCTCGCCGGCCTGGGGAAAGAGCTCCTCGGCCTCCTCGAGGAAGATCGGCAGCAGTTGCTCATCGACGTCATCGCTGATCTGGTCGAGCGGCGTCTCGGCGTCGGCGGGCACGGTCTGCATCGCAACGGCGACGACGCGTTCGACGGCGGTTATTTCAGGCGCCCGGACGGCGGCATCGACCCCATCGAGCGACGGCAACGGTACGACCTCCCCGGCAGGCTCGGCGAGATTCGCAAGGGCCGGCGCGGGCAGGTCGTCGCTGGAGACACCCGCTGCGGATGCACCCGGGTGCGTCGTTGCGATCGATCCCGGTTCGGGTTCGGCGGCGAGAAGTTGCGCCAGCTCGTCCGCTATGGCCTCGTCGTCGAGAGGCACGGGGGGGAGCGAGTCGACCCCAGGCTCCGTTTCGAGCGAGTCCGACGATCCTGCTTCTTCCCGCACCACCGACCTGACGTCCTCGTCCGCGAAATGCGCCAGCAGCGCCTGGACCAGCAGATCGTCAACTTCGATCGCGCCTACCGCCTCGTCGACTCGGTCATCGGAGGTGGCGGCAACGCCGCCAGCATGGTCTGGCCGCGCGGCCGACGTGGCCGGAGCTGAGATCTGGGCGGACTCGGGCGTGCCGTCGCTCGCGGGCAACGCTGCGTCACCGGTGATGTCCCCGGACCCTGCGGAGGCGTCCGCGACCCGCTCGCCCGTCGCGTCTAACGCGAATCGAGTTCCTTGAAGCCACCCATCGGCTGCGTCAGCCTCGGACGCGGCCGGCGCACCGGCTGCGACTTCCTCGCTGGCGGCCACGACCGCTCCATCGCCGGCAATGGTCAAGGACAGCGAGCCGCCCTGACCTTCCACGTGCTCGTCGGCAAGGTAGCTGGCGGCTGCAGCGTACGCGTCGATACGCTCGTCGACTGGGGCGTACTCGTCCTGGAACTGCTCCATCGCGTGCTCTTCAAACCCGAACGGCGGAGTCCCGAGCCCTTCGGGCGATGCGTTCACCCACGGCTCTTCCGTCTTCGGCTGCTCCGGCAGGACTTGCTCGCATGCCTGTCGGACGTTGTCGAGTTCGGCTTGGACCGCCTCGCCCTCGACCACGTCCTCGGCCCTGAATGGTTGCTGGTCCCGCACCTTGCCGACGAGCTCGCCCAGGAGGTCGATCGCACGCGCGAGGACGGCGTGGGTCGCCTCCGAAAGCGGCTCGCCGCGGCGCTGCAGTGCGACTAGGCACTGCTCGAGGGCCTTCGCCGTCGGGGGCACGATCGCGAAGCCACCCGTCCGATGGATGCCGCACAGCGTATGGCTGGCGCGTACCATCGCGGCCGAAAGTCCGTACGCCGGGTCGAATTGCATCAGTGCGAGTTCATGCCCCAGCGTGGCGAGGTGCTCGTCCGCCTCGGCGACCAAGATTTCGTAAAGCGATCGCGACAGCGTCACCTCGCCGATGGTCATGTCGTCGGATACGACGTCGTGACCCGCGTCCGAATCCGCAACGACGGAGGTAGACGGTTCTTCTGACGGGGCACCCGGCCGAGCGACTGCGGCAGCGCCGAGATCGAGGTCGAGAATGGCTCCATCCTCGGCGAGCGAACCGAACACGTCCGCGGGAATGGCGGTATCGGGTGCCGGCGTCGCGTGCTCCGCCAGCTGAATCGCAATCTGCTTGTTGGCAGTCGCGCCCACGTCGAGATCAAGATTGATCGCCGGCGAATCAGGCAAGCGATGCTCGCCGGGACCATCGTCCGTACCCTCCTCGACCTCGCCGCGCGCCGCGCGATCCGGTGCCTCGCCTGCCGCGTGGTTCTTCGCGGCGGCGGCGATGGAACGCGTGGCCTCGGCGGTCGGCTCATGCCCGGCGATCCGCGCCTGCAACGTCCGGTCGATCGCGTCCGCGTTGACCTGCGCGGCATCATCCAAACCTTGCCACACAACGGCATCAAGGCCGGCGGCCTCGTGGTGCGCGAGACTGCGGTCGCGGCCTTGGTCCTCGGCCTGCTGCACAGGGTCACTGCGGTCGTGCCTGGTGATCATGTCGTCGGCGGCGTCGAGCGGACCAGCGCGCCACAGTTCCGCAATGGCCGTGGCACCTGCATCCGCGGTGACCTCATCGGCAGGCGACGATGCGGTCGATTCGATCGCCACGAGGTCAGGCGGCGCGGATCGCTCCTGCGGCGGCTCACCAACATGCAACGCAGCCGCGGCCGACGGCTCGATCCAGGAGAGATCCAGTTCCTCGATGGCATCGGAAAGCTCGTAGGGCCGAGGATCGTGAACACCCAGTGCCACGGCACCCACGTCATCGAGTCCATCCGCCTCGGGCCAAGCCGTTGCCTCGACCGTTTGGCCTGCTTCGGCTCCTTCGGCGTCGAAGGGTGGCGCATCGGACGGATCTGCCGCTTCCATCCCGATTGCCTCGATCGGCTCGCCGAAAACGTCGAACGTTCCCGATTGCTCGACACGCGGGCCATGAGCCGGCGCAAACACCTCATCCTGCGTGGGCGAAGCGTCGGTGCTGGCAACGGTCTCGGTAGCGGCTACAGCCGCCGGCAAGGACGCGCCAAAATCGATCTGCGCCCCACGGTACGCGGCGAGCACCGAGGCCAGGGCATCGGAATCGGAAAGCTCGGTCGCATCGTCGGCGGCCACGGTTGCAGTCGGCAGTGGTGTCGTGGAGACATGTGCCGTAACAGGTACGACCGCTGGCAGCGGCGGCTGCGGGACGGCCGAGGGTGCGGACGCTGCGCGCGTCTTATCGCGGCCCGCGAGTACGGAGTCGCGACCGCGGGGCAACTCCGCCTCGACCGCCCGGATCGCCGCATGCAGGCGCTCCGGATCGGGTTGTACGCTGCCACCGGCGCGGAGCTCGCCGACCCACTCGCGAAACGCCGCTTCACCCCCCGCGAGCAGAGCCAGCACAGCCGGGGTTACGCCGCGCTCCTCCTCCAGCAGGCGGTTGTGAATCTTCTCCACGTCGTAGGCGATCTCGCCGAGGTCGTTCAGGCCGACCATGCGGCCGCTTCCCTTGAGAGTGTGGAATTGCCGGCGCGCGGTGCGTAGCGCTTCGCGATCGGCCGGGTTGTGACTCAGGATCCGGTGCTGCTCGGCGATCGTGCCGAGCACCTCGTCCGCCTCGCACAGGAAGATATCGAGGAGCTCGGCGTCGAGGTGAACGTCGTGGGCGAGCAACCGCTGCGTCTCCTCCGAGACCTCCGGAGCGGGATTGACTGCGGGAGCTTCGGCGAACGCCGTCACTGCCGCGCCGGCCGTTCCGCCCTCGTCGAGCTCGTGCAGCGCCGCTTTCGCCTGGACGACGAGTTCGGCATCGCCGATGAGCTCGGCATCGTCGCGCAGCACCGCAAGCTTCGCCCGCAGGGTTTCCCGCGCCACGCGGTCGTTCGGTACCCGACGCACTTCCTCGACCAGCGCCGGCAGGGCCGTCCGCAACTGGGCGACGGCCATCTCGACCGAGTCGGCGAGGACCTCGGTGGCGACCGGCTTCTCGCCGCGTTGCCGGGCGAGGAGCGGACCGATCAGGCGCGCATGGTCGGCACGCTGCTGCTCCACGGCCTCGATGTAGAAGCCGAGGCCCGACAACGATTCCGCGAGGAGCTCCAGGTCGTCGTCGACGACAGCCGTCTCCGGATCGGCGTAGGCGGTGATGCGAGCCTGGCAGGCGGCGAGCAGCTCATCCGCGGCGTCGAGCTCGAGCATGCGCAAGGCACCACGGATCTGAGCGGTGTCCTTGCCGAGAGTGCGGAGCTCGTCGCGTCGGCCGTGGTCGCGGAAGAACGCGTCGAGAACCTGCTCCATGTGACGGAGATTGGCGCGAATCTCGCGGCCGACCTGGGCCAGCAGCAGCCGGTCCTGCGCGCGCCGTGACATCTCCTCGAGCATCGGCGCGCCATCGCCACCCTGGAAGGGCACCGAGGCCTGTGCGGCGTCGAGCCTGGCCAGCATCACGTCGACCTGCTGCCCGAATTCGGGCGAGAGCTTGCCAAAGTTCTGGAAGGCGCTTTCCGTCAATAACAGCGCGGTCGCGTATTCCATCGCCACCGCCTCCGAGACGTTGCCCGGTGACATCCGATCGAGGCGCGCGACCAGCGCAGCCGTGAGCTTTGCCAATGCAGCCTCACGCGTTTCGGTGGCATGGCGATGCACCGCGGCAAGGGTCTGCTTGAGCCTGGGCAGATTTTCGGCGCGTCCGGAGGCGAACTTGAGCCACGTTTCCTTGGCCTGGCCGAGTTGCTCGCGGGCTTCGCGCAGGTGCGGCTGGATTCGGACGAGATCGGCGTTGAGCACTTCCGCCGACGGGATGAGGCCGGGCAACCCGAAGCGGGCCTGAACCTCGGCTATGGCGGGTGTGACCGGGCCGCTGATGGCGACGTAGTAGAGCACTTCCCGCCGCAGCCGGTCGGCTACTTTTGCTGAACCTTCGGCGATCCGTCGGATCTGCAGGTCGAGCCGGGCGAGAAGCTGCTTCACCCCAAAGTCCGGCTCGATACCCCGTTCCGCGAGTGCTTCCGTGAGTACCCCGGCACTCCACCAGAACGCACGCAAGTTGGGCGATGTCGTCGCCTGCTCGATTGCAGCGATGCTCTCGCGCATCTGCCGCGCACCATCACTGCCGCCACGCAACCAGCCAAGGAGTCCACGCTGGAAGTTGCGCCGCTGGTTGACGAGGAACGTCGACAGCGCCGCCCCCGACAGTCCTGGCTCGCCGCGCCGCGGCGCCGGCGCAGACGCCGCAAGATCTGGGTAGAAAAGGTCAGTCGGCGTCGCGGTCGCCATGCCACGTGCCTTCTGCATGGCACCGTATTCGGGGAAGAGCTTGAGGGGGACAGGCGGCGCGCCATCGACCAGTTCCGCGAGGAAGATACGCAGCTTCCGGCACGCCCGGTCGACGGGCGCAGCGGCCGCGGCGACGGCATCCGCGCGCACGCCGTCTAGCGCTGCAAGATGGCGCTCGATCTCGTCGGTGTACGCCACGACCGCATCGAGGCCCACCATCTGGATGGCGCCTGCTGCCTGGTGCACGTGGGTGCGGGTGTGCCGCAGCGAGGTGGAATCGCCAGGGTTCGCGACGAACGTCTCGAGCGCCTCGATGCCGCGCGCCAGCGCTTCGTCGATCTCGCCCTGGACCCAGGTCAGCGGTCCTGCGTCGAATTCGGGTGGGGTGTTGACACCTGGCGCCACGAGGGTCGCTCCTGCGGTGGAAGGGGATCAGCCGGGGATTTACCGAGTGAACTGTTGAGGCGGTTGAGCAAGAAGCGGGCCCGTCCGGGGCGCTGTCCGCGACCCCGAGGCGCGGCGCGCCGGCTGGATGCGCACGCCACGGCTCCCCTGCTCACGACTGGCTCAGAGCTTGAAGCCTGCGACCGAACTGCGCAGCTCGGCCGCGAGCTTGGTCAGCTGACCAATCGACACGTTGGTCTGCTTGGTGCCTTCGGTGGTCTCTTCCGAGATCCGCAGGATGCCCTGCATCCCGCGGGTGACGTCGCTCACCGAAGTCGATTGCTTCTGGGTTTGCGCCGAGATGCCATCGATTAGCGCTGCGAGCTCGCGCGACACCTTGCGGATTTCCTCGAGCGCCTGGCCTGCGACGTCGGAGAGCTTGGTCCCTTCCACCACTCCAACCGTACTCTTCTCCATGGCCGCAACGGCATCCTGCGTATCCGCCTGAATCGTCTTCACGATCGCCTCGATCTGGCGGGTCGCTTCGGCGGAGCGCTCGGCCAGGCGCTGCACTTCCTCGGCGACGACCGTGAATCCACGACCGGCCTCGCCGGCGGAAGCGGCTTGAATCGCGGCGTTCAGTGCCAGCACGTTGGTCTGCTCGGTAATGTCGGAGATCAGTTCGACGATCTCGCCAATCTCCAGCGAGCTCTCGCCGAGGCGCTTGATGCGCTTGGAGGTGTCCTGGATCTGGCTCCGGATCTCGTTCATGCCGGTGATCTGGTTCTGCACCGATTGGGCACCCATCTCGGCGGCCGAAAGCGATTGCTGGGCCACCCGCGCGGACTGTGCGGCCGACTGCGAAACTTCACCGATCGATTGGGCCATCTGCACGACCGACGCGGAGGCCTGCTGGATCTCGCGGTTCTGCCGCTGCGACGCCTCGAACAACCGATTGGAAATGGCCTGCGCGTCCTGAGTGGCCCGTGCCACCTCGTCGGTCGCGAAGTTGATGCCCTTCACGAGAGTGCGCAGTTCCTCGATGGTGAAGTTGATCGAATCAGCAATGGCGCCGGTGACGTCTTCGGTGACCGAGGCCTGAACCGTCAGGTCGCCATCCGCCAGGTTGCCCATTTCGTTGAGCAGCCGCAGGATCGCCTCCTGGTTGCGCTTGTTCTCATGCTCGCTCGCGAATGCCCGCGAGCTGGCGTCGTCACGCGACGCCTTGGCGAGAAGGCCTAGGAAAGCAAGACCGAACAGACCGCACAAGAGTGCAGCCCAGGCGCCTGCACGGCCGCCGCTTTCGAAGGCGTCCGCCAGCTTGGTGGTATCGCTCAACAGCGCTTCCGAGTCGCCGTTGACCGCGCGCGCGGACTGCTTGGCGGTCAGCAGCCGGCTCATGTTCTTCAGGATGGCGCTGACCCCGGTCTCGTAGCCTGCGAAACGCTTCTGGATCTCAGCGATGGTCGCGCGCGCATCCTCGTTACGCACTGCGGCAAGGCGGAGCGAGTCGCTGCCCTTGACGAGCGCAGCCGTGAGGTCGCGGAACGTCGAGGTGTCCTTGCCGAGCAGGAATGCCACGTCGGCGTCGATCTCGTCCGCCGAGGCAAGCGCATTGGCGTTCTTGGCGATGCGCTGCGACAGCACGGCAAGCTGGTTGGCGGCGTCCACCTCGCGCAATGTTCCCCCGCCTTGGGCGATCTGCTGCGCTGCCTGCTGGGCGAACTCCAGAAGTGCGTTGTTGCCCTGGTTGATCGTGGCGAGGCCGGTCGACAAGGCCAGCAGCGCATCCTGGTTCTGCAGAACCTTGTCGGCGTTGGCGTCGACGCGATCCCAGCGCGTGCGGATGTCGGCGAGCAGCTTCACGACATCCTCATCGTGGGACGCGTCGAGATTGACGCCCTTGCTCGGGCCCCCGTTGGCAAGGGCCTCGAAGTCACCGCGGAAGCGGTCCCGGCTGTCCCTCACCGTAGGGAACGCGGAGACCTGACCCTGCGCGGCCAGCGCGGTACTGCGCGCGAGCCGCTGCGACAGCATCTGCATCTCGGTCGCGGTGGCACTGGCCGCGCCGTGCTGCGCGGACGTGCGCGCATCGAGCCACAACATGATGCCTGCGAGGGCGAAGAACAACACCATCAGAATCAGCAGGATCGGCACTTGCTTGGTCACCGGAAGATGGCCGATCAACGGCAGCGGCCGCGGGGCGCTCGGCGAAGCCGTGGCCGCACGAACCTGATCCATCATCGACACGTGGCCGAGCGGGTCGTATTCCTGCGTCATCCGCACCTGCGTCGTGGGCGCGCCCTCGTCGCCGAGAACGCCTCCGGCGGTCAGGGCGACCGCAGATTTCTCGCCGCTTAACATCCGCGGCAATTTCAGCATCGATGCCATGTCTTCTCCATTGCCCGAAGGGCGTGCGCGGCTCGGCTACGCGCCGACATGCAGGAACTCGCGATCCTGCGCAAGGCGCGCGAGGTCGATTTCCTGCCACGCAGTGCCGTTTGTATCCATCCACCGCTGACCGTACCAGGGAGGCGCATTCTCGACCGGCGCCACGGGCGCGAGCTCCGATACGTTACGCAGTCCCAGCACCCGCTGTACCACAATGCTCGCGCGCAATTCGCCGGCGCGGGGTCCGAACACCACGAGCCGGCTCTGCGCTGCGGCACCGGGCGCGGCCGGCGCGTCCCCACGGCCCAGAAACCTTGCGAGGTCGATGACGGTGTAGAGGTTGCCCCGCACATTCGCGACTCCGCGAAACCACGGCTTGGTGAGCGGCACCGAGGCAACCGGGGGCAGCGCGATCACTTCCGCGGCGTCGGCCAGGCGTACCAGCCAGTTTTCCCCGCCGCACGCCACACCCAGCCGTGAGGACTCGACCTGGGCCGTGGTCTTCCTCGCCAGCCGGGTCGCGAGCTCCTGCTGGAAAAGGCGAAGATCGAGCTTGGCTGCGCGTGCCATTGGATGTCTCGCCTAGCCCAGCGCAGCGATCTTGGTCAGGAGCTCGTCACGGTTGACGGGCTTGACGACGTAATCGCGGGCGCCCTGGCGCATGCCCCAGATCTTGTCGGTCTCCTGGCTTTTCGACGTGCACATGATGATTGGGATCCGCCGGGTATCCGGATCGCGGCTGATAGCGCGCGTCGCCTGAAAGCCGTTGAGCCCCGGCATGACCACATCCATGAGGATGAGGTCGGGCAACTCCGCCTTGGCCTGGCGGATAGCGTCTTCGCCGTTCTCGCTGGCAAGGACGGCGAACCCCGCCTTGCTGAGCAGGTCGCGGAGCATGTGCCGCTCGGTGGGGGAATCGTCGACGACAAGGATGGTCTTGATGGGCATGGTATGGAGTTGCGAAATGGCAAGCCTGGAGGACCTGAGGGCCGTTGTCCTGGCTAGGCTGCCGTCCGGACGTGGTTGGCAACGGCTTTGAGCAAGCTCTCCTTGCTGAAGGGCTTGGTGAGGTACTGGTCCGAGCCGACCATGCGGCCGCGGGCGCGGTCGAAGAGACCGTCCTTGGAGGACAGCATGATCACCGGGGTGCCCTGGAATCGGCCATTCTTCTTGATGAGGGCGCACGTCTGATAGCCGTCGAGCCGAGGCATCATGATGTCGACGAAGACGATCTCGGGATGGTGGTCGGTGATCTTGGCCAAGGCGTCGAACCCGTCCTCGGCCAGGATCACGGTGCAGCCTGCCTGCAGCAGGAAGATTTCCGCACTCCGGCGGATGGTGTTCGAATCGTCGATCACCATCACCTTCACGCCCGACAGGGGGTTATGCTCGCCCACGCTCGATCTCCTTCGCGGCCGCCATCGCGGTCCGGTTTGCCGTCGCGACCAGTCTGACACGCCGGCAAAGGGCTGCATAGAGCATAAACCTTGCCGTAATGTCGAAGTTGCCGTGAATTCGCGGTTTACGCAACATGCCGCTATGTTTTATGCCGTCGCCAATTCCGCCGCGGTGCCGCTGGACGGCAGTCCCTGACCCACCGCGTCGGTCGGAAACATGATCGACGCGCTACCCCCGAGCCTGTCGCGCGGACCCGTTGCCCGACGCAAGAGTGCTCGATGCGTCGACCGCCCCGCTCTACCGCACCCTAACTTCCCAGGAAAAGGCGGTAGGCCGGATTGGTAGTCTCGTCGATGTAGTCGTATCCCAATCGGTCGAGAAAGGCCTGAAATTTGGTCTTGTCCGCGGGCGGGACCTGCATGCCCACCAGTACCCGACCGTAGTCGGCGCCGTGGTTGCGATAGTGGAACAGGCTGATGTTCCAGTTCCCGCTCATCGCCTCGAGAAAACCCATCAGCGCGCCGGGGCGCTCCGGAAATTCGAACCGATAAACGATCTCGTGCTCGGCCGTCGGCGCATGCCCACCGACAAGATGACGCACGTGGAGCTTCGCCATCTCGTTGTCAGTGAGGTCGTAAGCCTCGATCCGTCGCTTGGCGAGCTCCCCCAGCAGATCCTCGGTCTCGCGCCGGTTGGCGACTTCGATACCGACGAAGATGTGAGCAGTGTGCGGATCACCATAGCGATAGTTGAACTCGGTGATGGAGCGCTTGCCGAGCAGCTCGCAGAAAGCCCGGAAGCTCCCGGGACGCTCCGGGATGGTCACGGCCACGATCGCCTCGCGCTGCTCGCCTAATTCGGCGCGCTCGGCCACGAAGCGCAGCCGGTCGAAATTCATGTTGGCGCCGCAGGCGATGGCCACGAGCGTGCGATCAGTGACCTTCTCCCGGGCGCACCATGCCTTGAGTCCGGCCACCGAGAGTGCACCGGCCGGCTCTAGGACGGAGCGCGTGTCCTCGAAGACATCCTTGAGCGCGGCGCAGGTCGCGTCGGTATCGACGGTAACCATTTCGTCGACGTACTCCCGCGCCAGGCGAAACGTTTCCTCGCCCACCTGCTTCACTGCGACGCCATCGGCAAACAAGCCGACATGGGGCAGCGTGATGCGCGCGCCCGCTGCCAGCGATCGCGTCATCGCGTCCGAGTCCTCGGGCTCCACGCCGATAATTCGCACTTCTGGTCGGACACGTTTCACGTAAGCGGCGATGCCCGCGATCAACCCACCGCCACCGACCGCGACGAAGATGGCAGCGAGTGGCCCCTGGCATTGCCGCAGGATCTCCATGCCGATCGTGCCCTGTCCCGCGATCACATCCGGGTCGTCGTAGGGATGCACGAAGATCGCGCCGGTCTCGCGCTGCAGCTCGAGCGCGTGGGCATGGGCATCGCTATAGGAATCGCCGTGCAGCAAGACCTGCACACCCCGTGCTTCCACCGCCGCGATCTTGATGTGGGGCGTCGTCACCGGCATGACGATAATCGCCTTGCAGGCGAGCTTCTGCGCGGCGAGTGCCACACCCTGAGCGTGGTTCCCGGCCGATGCACAGATCACCCCGCGGTCTCGCTCGGCCGGCGCCAGGTTCGCCATCTTGTTGTAGGCGCCACGCAGCTTGAACGAGAACACGGCTTGCTGATCCTCGCGCTTCAGCAGCACGCGGTTGCCGAGGCGCCGCGAAAGAATGGGCGCGAGTTCCAGCGGAGACTCGATCGCGACGTCGTAAACCTTCGCGTTCAGGATCTTTTGCAGGTAGTCAGTCATCGGAGCACGATTTGTTTCATACAATCAGAACATTGTCGACGCCGTTTACAGTCGAGTCACAAGATTAAACCGACCTGAAGCGAAAGTGCTTTGGTGCCAGCCGCTTGCGATGGATGGACCCGTTCTTGCTGATTATGTTGCGTCCTCAATCAAGCAAACGGAAACGCAATGAAAATCCTGGCGACTGTCGTCGTGGCCGCAAGCCTTGTGGTAGGCAATACTGCCCGCGCCGACCAGATCAATCTTACTTACGATAATCCCGTGTGGAACCCGCTCGGCTACGACGCAATCACCTTTTCAACCAACAGCGGCGGCACATGGAGCGGCAGCGTAGCGGCCGCGCGATTCCAGGCCACCGTGCAATCGACCTCGGGGGCATTGGACCCCGGCGCACTGGTCGACAGCACGACGGACTTCTTCATGTACTGCTATGACTTGTTGCAGTACATCAGCAGTGGCGAAAACGTCACCTACGACGTCCATTACAACGCCGCGACGAGCCGAACCCTGGACTTCCTCGGGGCGGTGAATTACACCCTCAACAGCAACAGCAACGCCTGGATCGACCCATTCGCCTGGCTGCATCCGACGACCGCCAACTTCGCCGCCGCGATCCAGCTGGGCATCTGGGAAAGCCTCTACGACAGCTCGTCGACCTGGAGCCTGACGGCGGACACCTTCCGCGTCAACGGCGTCGACGCAGCCACCCAGACGGCGTTCAACAGCTTCACGGGTAACCTCGCGGCGGCGGACAGCTTTTCCGGGTCGCATACCATCGTGCTCTACTCACAAACCAAGCAGGATCAGATCACCGGCCTCCGGGGAACAGCGGGTTTCAACGTGCCCGAACCCGGCTCGCTGGCGTTGCTCGGCCTCGGCCTCGGTGTGGCCGGCTTGGCCGGCCGGCGCAGCCGTCGATCGTAGCCTCGCGCGGGCGACGGCTGCCCAATAGGCAAGTCAGGCGCCCCACGGGCACCGCAGCAGCGGTTACCGTGGGTGCAGTGCCTTGCGGTGCCAGACTCGAAACGCAGGGCTAGGCGGCGAACGCTTCCGCGGTGCGGACCACCGGCTCGACGTCGTCGACCTCCGGTGCCGGCTCCGCTTCCAGGGCGAGCCAGACACAGCGTCCCTTGGACTCCCGCTCGAGCTCGGCGAGGTAAGCGCGGTGCGCAGCAAGCTCGTCGTCGCTGGGCGCGACGATCGACAACGCGAGGCGCAGCGCTGATGCAGCGCTGGCTCCCGCAGCGAGTGCGGCCAGGGGCGAGGCACTCGCGATATCGATGGTGAGCGTCTCCTGACCGCGGGTCATCGCGAGATAGACTTCCGACAGGAGTTGGGCGTCGAGCAACGCGCCGTGAAGCGCGCGGTGAGCGTTGTCCACGCCGAAGCGCTCGCAAAGCGCATTCAGGTTGTTGCGCTTGCCCGGAAAGTGGTCACGCGCCAGCGCCAGGGTGTCGACGACTTGCCCGAAGGTCTGGGCGCAGCAAGGCAATCCGGCGACCGACAGTTCGCGATCCAGGAACGCGACGTCGAAAGGCGCGTTGTGGATGATCCATTCCGCATCGCGCGCGAAATCGAGGAACTCCGGCGCGACGTCCCGAAACCGTGGGCGACCCTTGAGATCTTCCCACGTCATGCCGTGCACCTCAGTCGCGCCGGCATCGATCTCGCGCTCCGGATCGAGGTAGAAGTGCAACGTCCGCCCCGTGGGCCGGCGATTCACCACCTCGACCGCCGCGATCTCGATGATCTTGTGTCCCTGCTCGGGATAAAGGCCGGTGGTTTCAGTGTCGAGGATGATCTGACGCATGCGGGTCGCTCAAGCGGACGTGGCTCGATTCTACGCGCGCGCCTGCCGGCAATGGAAGCGTCGGGTGCGGCCGGTGCGCACGAGTTGCGGGTGCTGTGGCGTCCATGCCCGTGTTCTGGCGCTACTCCCACGCCATACAGGGTCGTGCACACGACGTCCACAGGGATATGCACAGACGGGGCCGCGACGGACGTGCAGTCGGGTAGATGGGCACGGGTTGGTTTCCATGTTGCGTCCCGTGGGCGGCGCGGGAGGTGACCGACGTTGGGGACTGTGCGGCGCTACTTGCGATAACGCTGGATCGTGGACTGGATCTCCTCGATCGCTCGCTCGATCTCGTCGTCCGAAAGATCGCGCTCCGCGCCCTTTCGGTCGCCGAAGGTCAGGGTGTGATCGAGCTGCGTCTGGAACTCCCCCAGCGCCATGGCTTCGGTGATCGTCGAAGGCCCGTCGGCGCCGGTTTCCGGTCCCCAGCGCACGACGATGGCGGAAAGATTGTCACCGTCGGGCCCGCCGCGTTTCTCCGCGTCGCGCATGAGCTCTGGCCCGCTCTGCAGGATCGGGATCGAGGTGAACGCACTGGCCAGGTCATCCTTGCCCAGGACACTCCAGAGCCCGTCGGTGCACATCACCACCACGTCACCGTTGCGCAGCGGCGTGCGCTTGGAGAGATCGATCACGGGCTCGGCCATGCCGCCCAGGCAACTGAACACCTTGTTGCGATCGGGATGGACGATCGCCTCTTCGACGCCGATGATTCCCTGGTCTACCAGGTACTGCACCTTGGAGTGATCCTTGGTCTGCCCCAGCAGCGTGCCCCGCCGGTAGAGGTAAAGCCGCGAATCGCCCGCGTGCGCCCAATAGGCGTTATTGGCCTGGACGATGCAGGCCACGCAGGTGGTACGCGGCGTCTCCAGCAACGAGAACTGGTTGGCGTACGACCCGAGCGCCTCGTGCGCCCGCAGCATGGTGTCGCGCAGGAACTTGAACGGGTTTTTAAGGACGGGCTTGGCTTCCTGCTGGAAGCGCTCGACGTACAGGCGCGTGCAGATCTGTGCCGCGATCTCCCCTCCCGCGTGGCCGCCCATGCCATCGGCCACCACGAGCAGGAGCGTGTCACGGCTGAACGTGTAGGCGATGCGGTCCTGATTGATCCGTCGCGAGCCCTTGCGGCTGTCCTGGAAAATGGTGAATTGCATGCTGATCCGTCGCCGCCCGATCGGCCGTGCGTGACGTCAGGCCCCGATCTCGGAGAAGAGCCGGCGCTTCAGCGCCCCGAGAAAAGTGAGCTTGCGCTTGCGCGGCGGTATGTCGCGGATCGCCTTTTGCAACGCGAAGATGCTCTGGGGACGCTCCAGCGGGTCCAGCCGCAGGCACCAGTCGATCACCTCCAGCACGTTGTCGCTATATTGCCCCGACCAGATCTTCTTCGCCGGCACCAGATGATCTTCCTGCAGCCGGGCGTCGGCGGCTTGCGGCGCGAACGCGGCGAGACATGCGAACATCGACGCTCCCACCCCGTAGACGTCGGTCCAGGGGCCCAGGCGATCCGGCTCGCGATACTGCTCGGGCGCGGCGAACCCCGGGGTATACATCGGCGCGAGCTTCGGGCGATTGGTGGTAAGGGTCTGGCGCGCGGCCCCGAAGTCGAGCAGTACCGGGGAGCCGTCGGTGCGCAGGTAAATGTTGGCGGGCTTGATGTCGAGGTGCAGCAGCTTGTGGGTGTGCACCTCGCGCAGGCCGTTCATCAGGTGCATGAACACGTGCCGGACCAGCCGCTCGGACATCTGATCCTGGCGCATCTGGATCTGCTGCTGCAGGGTGCGCCCGCGCTCGTAGCGCATCACCATGTACACGGTCTCGTTGGCGCGGAAAAAGTTGAGCACGCGCACGACGTTGGGGTGGTTGATCTTGGCGAGTGCCCGACCCTCCTCGAAGAAGCACTTCATGCCGTACCGGAACGACGTGAGGTTCTCCACCGAGCTCGCCCGCACGATGTCGCCTTCGGTGCGCAGCACCAAGGAGGCGGGCAAATACTCCTTGACGGCGACGGGTGCGCCGGTCTCGTCGAACGCCCGGTAGACGATCGAAAAGCCGCCCCGGCTGATCTGTCGATCGATCCGATAGTTGAGCAGCTGGTACGCGGGAACGAGGGCCTGGTTGGATGCGGCCATGCGGCGTTGTTGTGGTGGCGGAGCGCTCGGTGAACCTGGCTTCGGCCCGCAATTCGCGTGCCAGCGTCCTGCAAGCGGCTTGCGCCGGCAAGGGATACCGCATACATTCTCGGCAACGAACCGGGCAAAGTAAAGCCGCATTTCATGCATAAACCTGCGACAAAGGCCCGATGATCCTCAGCATGACCGGCTTTGCCGCGGTTGCCGCGGATCTGCCAGGATTGACCATCGCCGTCGAGGTGCGATCGGTCAATCACCGGTACCTCGATCTATCCATCCGCGTTCCGGACGAACTGCGCGCACTCGAGCCCGCAGTGCGCGAGCGCCTGGGTGCCGAGTTGAAGCGCGGCAAGGTGGAGTGCCGCATTTCGCTTGCCCGCACGGCCCCGGGTGCCGCCGAACTCGCGATTGACGGCGCGCGGGTCGGCCAGCTCGCGCAGGCGGCGGAGGACGTGCGTCGGCATGCGCCGGGCGCAATACCGCTGTCGGTCGCCGAGATCCTGCGCTGGCCGGGCGTGCTCGCCGAACCGAGTGTCCCCCCAGAGGCACTCGCCGCCGAGGTGCGTGACCTGGTCGCTCGGGCGCTCGCCGATCTGCAGGCTTCGAGGGCGCGCGAAGGCACCAAGCTCGCGGCGACGCTCGACGAGCGCTGCGCCGCCATCGAGGTGCAGGTGGCCCGTGTGGCCCCGCGTATCCCGGCGGTACACGCTGCGTTCATCGACAAGCTCGGCGCGCGCCTGCGCGAGGCTGGCCTCGACCCGGACGACGACCGGCTGAAGCAGGAGCTCGCGGTGTTCGCGACCAAGGTCGACGTGGCCGAGGAGCTTGCCCGACTAGCCACCCATGTAATCGAGGTGCGCCGCGTGCTCGTCGCCGGCGGCGCGGTCGGCAAGCGACTCGATTTCCTGATGCAGGAGCTGCACCGCGAAGCCAACACGCTCGGCTCGAAGTCGGTCGACGCCGAGTTGTCGCAGGCCTCGCTCGAGCTCAAGGTGCTGATCGAGCAGATGCGCGAGCAGGTGCAAAACCTTGAGTGACAGGCTCGCCGACCCGGCGGATCCCTGCGATCCTGCCAGCGGACATGACGTGCCCACGGGCAACCTTTTCGTCATCGCGGCGCCGTCCGGGGGAGGCAAGACCTCGCTGGTCAACGCCCTGCTGGCACGCGAAGCGACGATCCGGCTGTCGGTCTCCTACACAACGCGCCGACCGCGAGTCGGCGAGATCGATGGCGTGCATTACCATTTCGTCGACGAGCCCCGTTTCGAAGCGCTACGCACGGCCGGCGAGTTTCTCGAACATGCTCGGGTACACGGCAACTGGTACGCAACGTCGGCTACGTGGCTCAAGGCAGAGACCGACGCCGGCCACGACGTACTCCTCGAGATCGACTGGCAGGGCGCTGCCCAGGTGCGGCGGATCATCCCGGGCGCCGTGCACATCTTCATCCTGCCGCCGTCACTTTCGCTGCTGCGCGAGCGCCTGGAAAAGCGCGGCCAGGACGCGCCCGAAGTCATCGCCCGACGCCTGGAAGCAGCCAGGGAAGAGATGCGGCACTGCGGAAACTTCGACTATGTTATTATTAATCAGGACTTTGCTGAGGCCGTCGATGATCTTGCCGCCGTGGTCCGCGCAAGCCGATTGCGGACCCCACAGCAGCGCAAGCGGCACGACGCGCTCCTGCAGTCGCTGCTCGCCCCCTGAAACCCCACCGAGGTCACCCCTATGGCTCGCATCACCATCGACGACTGCCTGGAAAGAATCCCCAACCGCTTCGAGTTGACCCTCGCCGCAACCAATCGCGCGCGACAGATCTCCGCCGGCTCGACTCCGCTCGTCGACACCGAACGCGACAAGCCCACGGTAATTGCACTACGCGAGATCGCCTCCGGTAAGGTCGGCATCGAATTGCTGCTCAAGGGGCAGAGTTGACGCGAGTCTGAACAGCCCCGGCGCGACTTGTAAGCACGCTGCATGGCTGAAATCGCGGAGTTCACCCGGCATCTCGGCCATTACCTGGCGGCGCCTGACGTCGCCCTCGTAGAACGCGCCTTCGAGTTCTCCGAATCGGCGCACCGCGGCCAGTTCCGCAAGTCGGGCGAGCCCTACATCACCCACCCCCTCGCGGTCGCGAGCATCCTGTCGCAATGGCGACTGGATGCGCAGGGGCTCGCCGCTGCCCTCCTCCACGATGTGATGGAGGACACCAAGGTCTCGAAGACCGAGATCGAGCGCTCGTTCGGCAAGCCCGTCGCCGATATGGTCGACGGCCTTTCCAAGCTCGACCAGATCGAGTTCACGTCGCGCGAGGAAGCCCAGGCGGAGAATTTCCGCAAAATGCTGCTGGCGATGGCGCAGGACGTACGCGTCATCCTCATCAAGCTCGCCGACCGGTTGCACAATATGCGCACCCTCGACGCCATGGCGCCGGCGCATCGCAAGCGCATCGCCAAGGAAACGGTCGACATCTACGGCCCTATCGCGAATCGCCTTGGTCTGAACGCGCTCTATCTCGAGCTGCAGGACCTCGCGTTCAAGCATCTCTATCCCCTGCGCTACCGGATCCTTGCGAGCGCGATCAAGGCCGCGCGGGGCAACCGGCGCGAGGTGATGAACCGGCTGCTCGACGTGATGCGCGATGGCCTGCAGCGGGCCGAGGTCGGCGCGACGGTGTCCGGGCGGGAGAAGACCGTCTACTCCGTCTACAAGAAGATGCGCGAGAAGCGCTACACCTTCGCGCAGGTGTTCGACATCTACGGCGTGCGGGTGCTGGTCCAGGACGCTCACGACTGCTATGCGGCGCTCGGGGTGCTGCATGCGCTCTACAAGCCGATCCCCGGCAAGTTCAAGGACTACATCGCCATCCCCAAGGCGAACGGCTATCAGTCGTTGCACACCACATTGTTTGGTCCGTACGGAACGCCGCTGGAGGCCCAGATCCGCACCCACGACATGCATCACATCGCCGAGGCCGGCGTCGCCGCGCACTGGCTGTACAAGTCCGGGGGCGAGCTCGATATCGCCGAGGCGCAGCGCGAGACCCATCGCTGGCTGCAGAGCCTGCTCGAGATCCAGTCCGAGTCGCGCGATTCCAAGGAATTCCTGGAGCACATCAAAGGCGATCTCTTCCCCGACGAGATCTACGTGTTCACGCCCAAGGGCAAAATCATGGCCCTGCCGAGCGGCGCCACTGCCGTCGACTTTGCCTACGGCGTGCACACCGACATCGGCCACCATTGCGTAGCCGCACGCATCAACTACGAGCAGATGCCGCTGCGCACCGAGCTCAAGAACGGCGACCAGGTCGAGATCATCACCGCACCGACCGCGCGCCCCAATCCATCGTGGCTATCGTTCGTGTCCACCGGCAAGGCACGCTCGCGCATCCGCCATTTCCTGAAGGGCTTGCAGCTCAAGGAGTCGGCAGCCCTCGGCGAGCGGCTGCTCAACCAGGCCCTCGCGACGCTGAAGGTTTCTCCCGAAGCGATCACCTGGGAAGGATGGGAAGCGCTGGCGCGCGAGTACGGCGCGAAGAGCCATCTCGAGATCCTGGCGGATATCGGCGTCGGCAAGCGGTTGTCGTTCGTGGTCGCCCAGGCACTCACCCGGACCGGGCCGGCGGACGACCCGCCCGCTGGCGGCATGCCGCTGCCCGTCCCGATCAAGGATGGGGCGTTGACGCTACGCGGTGTCGAAGGCGTCGCCATCCAGTACGGCAAGTGCTGCCGGCCGATACCCGGCGACAAGGTGGTCGGGCAGTTCCGCAAGGGTCAGGGCCTGCTGGTCCATCAGCGCGATTGCGCGCTGCTCAAGAAACAGCGCGCCGATGCCGACCAGCTCATCGACGTCGAATGGTCGCCGGATGTGGCGGGCGTGTTCGATGCAGGGGTGCGCCTGATGGTGAACGATCGACGCGGCCTCCTGGCCGATCTGGCCACTGCCATAGCCGACGCTCAGGCCAACATCGACAATGTCTCGATGGAGCGGCCGGACGGCGGCGGCGTGCTGGCGATGTTCTTTTCAGTCCAGGTGCGCGACCGCCAGCACCTCGCGCGCGTCATCCGCAGCCTGAAGCGCATCGAGGACGTACGGCGGGTGCATCGCGCGAGAACTTAGGCGGCAAGACGTCGGGCGACGCTGAGGCAGGTCCTGCCCGGTCCGTACCGGCAGCCACTCTCACGCGCGCTGCGCCGGCCTAGATTGACGCTCCGCCGTGGCCATGGTCGGTGTCGCTCACCAGCTCGCCTCCCGCTCCGGCGTTGCGGTGATCTTGTGGATGGTGAGATCAGCGCCGTTGAACTCTTCCTCGGGATCTAGGCGCAACCCTACCCATATTTTGAGGATGCCGTAGATCGCGAGCGCGCCCACCACAGCGACCGTGATGCCGAGCAGCGTGCCGATCACTTGCGAGCCCATCGCCACGCCACCGAGACCTCCCAACGCCTTGGTGCCGAACAGCCCGGCGGCAATCCCACCCCACGCCCCGCACACCCCGTGCAGCGGCCATACCCCGAGCACATCGTCGATACGCAGGCGGTTCTGGGTCTGGGTGAAGAGAACCACGAACAGCGCGCCCGCGACTGCGCCCGTCACCAGTGCGCCGATCGGATGCATCACATCCGAGCCGGCGCACACCGCCACCAGCCCCGCAAGCGGCCCGTTGTGCACGAAGCCCGGGTCGTTACGGCCGGCCACGAACGCCGCGATGGTCCCGCCGGCCATGGCCATCAGTGAATTCACCGCCACCAGCCCGGAAATCTTGTCGAGCGCCTGCGCCGACATCACGTTGAAGCCGAACCAGCCGACGGAAAGGATCCACGCCCCAAGTGCCAGGAAAGGAATCGAGGATGGCGGATGCGCTGCGATGCCGCCATCGCGGGAGTAACGACCGCGGCGCGCCCCCAGTAGCAGCACGGCGACCAGTCCCACCCACCCACCAAAGGCGTGCACGACCACGCTGCCAGCGAAATCGTGGAACTCCTCGCCGAACATGCCCTTCATCCAGGCCTGGATCCCGTAGTGCTGGTTCCAAGCGATGCCTTCAAAGAATGGATACAAGAGCCCGACGAGGGCAAACGTCGCCGCGAGCTGCGGATTGAACCGGGCACGCTCGGCGATGCCCCCTGACACGATGGCCGGTATGGCAGCCGCAAACGTGAGCAGGAAAAAGAAACGGACCAGCTCATAGCCGTTCTTGGCGGCGAGACCCTCCGCGCCGGCAAAAAACGTTGTTCCGTAGGCAACCGCATAGCCGATGAAGAAATAAGCGACCGTTGATACGCTGAAATCGACCAGGATTTTCACCAGCGCATTGACCTGGTTCTTCTTGCGCACAGTGCCAAGCTCGAGGAACGCGAATCCGGCGTGCATCGCCAACACCATCACAGCGCCCAGCAGGAGGAACAGCGTATCGCTGCCCGTCTTTAGACTGTCCATGGATCCCCTCGGGATTGGCGGCGGTAGACCCGACGCTCGAAATTGGGCCGCACTCCCGCGACCTGCACAAATCCGGAGCAGGCCGCATGCCAGGCGTCCATTTATATTTAGATCAATAACTTACGATTTATAGCGACGTCCCCTATGGCCGCGATGCCCGTTTATGGTGCTGGCTCGGTTTACTCTGGTGCAGATCAAGGTGCCGAGACGTGCCGAGTCAGAGCGTACTGCTGAACCTAGCGTCGCAGCCTGCAAACAAAAGGCCGCGCTCAAGGGCGCGGCCTTTTGTCCAGGAACGTACGCGCGTCAGGCGGCCGTCTTGCCCTTCAGGACGGTCTGCAACTCACCGGACTCGTACATTTCCCGCATGATGTCCGCTCCCCCTACGAACTCGCCGTTCACATACAACTGTGGAACGGTCGGCCAGTTGGCGTAGGCCTTGATGCCCTGGCGGATCTCGTCATTGGCGAGCACGTTGATGGTCGCAAAATCGTCGACGCCGCATGCCTTCAGCATCTGCACCGCCGCGCTCGAAAATCCGCATTGAGGGAATTGCGGCGTGCCCTTCATGTACAGGACGACGGGATTACCCGTGACCTGCTGTCGAATGGTGTCCTGAACGCTCATGGCCGGCTCCTCTGTAATTTGCCTATTCTAACCGGAAGTGAGGTGGGGGGCGGCGGGCGGAAATCAATCGGCCGGCCGACTCCTCCAGCCCGGTCGAACGGGTGCGGAGCGCGCGCGGGGCGGCCCCTGGGCTTCCCGCCACGCCTTCGCTTGCATGCGTGTCGGGCGCGCACTACTCCTTTACCGCTCCGGTGAGACCGGAGACGTAGTACTCCACGAAGAACGAGTAGAGCAGCGCGACCGGCAAGGAGCCGAACAGCGCCCCCGCCATCAGTGAGCCCCAGTGATAGACGTCGCCCTCGACCAGCTCCGTGATCACCGCCACCGGCACCGTCTTAACCTCCGACGAGGAGATGAAGGTCAGGGCATAGATGAATTCGTTCCACGACAACGTAAAGGAAAAGATGCCGGCGGAAATGAGACCCGGCACGGCAAGGGGCAGGATGATCTTGATCAGGATCTGCAACCGCGTCGCACCGTCGATCAGCGCGCACTCCTCGAGCTCGAAGGGTATCGACTTGAAGTAGCCCATCAGCAGCCAGGTGCAGAACGGGATCAGGAAGGTTGGGTACGTCAGGATCAGCGCCCAGCGGGTATCGAAGAGTTGCAACTGGTACACCATCGTCGCGAGCGGGATGAACAGCACCGACGGCGGGACCAGGTAGGCGAGGAAGATGCTCATCCCGACGTAGCGCGATCCGCGAAAGCGCAATCGCTCGATCGAGTAGGCGGCGAGCACGCTGCAAAAGAGCGACAGCAACGTCGCGACCACGGAGATCACGACGGTGTTCCAGAGCCACTCGGGATAGGACGTGTCGAACAACAGCTTCTTGATGTGATCGAGGGTTGGGTGATAAACCCAGAATGGATTGCCTTCGCGAGCAAGCAACTCCTCGTTGGGCTTCACGCTGGTGATGACCATCCAATAGAACGGGAAGAGCAGCACAATCAAAAACACCACCAGCGGGAGGTACACGTTCACCACCCGGCGCGGCAGCGACGTGAGGTAATTCATTCCCTCGGAATCGACCGTCTCGGGTGTTGCGGGTGCCGTGCTCATCGATCGTCTCCGCCTTGCTGCCACGCTCGCCGTTGCAGACCGAAATACGAGATCAGAATCGCTCCCAGTAGGAAAGGCACCATCGCCGTCGCGATCGCGGCGCCTTCGCCGAGGCTGCCGCCGGGAATCGCCCGCTGGAAGGAAAGCGTTGCCATAAGATGGGTCGCATTGAGCGGGCCGCCGCGGGTCAGCACGTAGATCAACTGGAAGTCGGTGAACGTGAAGAGCACCGAGAACGTCATCACGACCGCGATAATCGGAGTCAGCAACGGCAGGGTGACGTGGCGGAACTGCTGCCAGTCGGTGGCGCCGTCGAGACTGGCGGCTTCGTAATATGAAGGCGAGATGGTCTGCAGCCCGGCAAGCAGGCAGATTGCAACGAACGGCACCCCTCGCCAGATGTTGGCGGCGATGACGGAGAAGCGCGCGTTCCAGGGATCGCCGAGGAAGTCGATATAGTGGTCGATAAGCCCCAGGCGGACGAGCCCCCAGCTGATGATCGAGAACTGGGAATCGTAGATCCACCAGAACGCGATTGCCGACAGGGCCGTCGGCACGATAAAGGGCAGCAGCACGATCGCCCGGAAGAACGACTTGAATGGCAGGTGCTTGTTGAGCAGCAGGGCGAGCCAAAGACCGAGCCCGAACTTGATGATGCTGGCGACAGTCGTGTAGAAAAGCGTGTTGAAGAGTGCCAGGCGCGTGACGTCGTCGCCCCACAGGAAGATGTAGTTGTCCAGCCCGACCCATTCACCACCGCGGCCGATCTTGGTGTCGGTGAAGCCGAGGTACGTGCCCAGTCCGAGTGGATAGGTGAGGAACACCAGCAGCAGCACGGCCGCGGGCAGCATGAACAGCACCCCGAGGACGTGGCGATTATCGAGCGCACGCTCGATCCGGCTCGAGGATGCCGGGGCTCGGACGGTGGTGGTTGCGGTGCTCGCCATTTCAGCGCGACAGCCCAGGACCTGGAGCCACGGCGAACGTCACGACCGTCGCGAACGGCGGTAACGAGCGCGCGACAGCGGATAAAGGGGATTGAGTCATCGCTTGATTAAAGGGAGCGGGGGCGGGGGCGCGCGTGAACCGGCCTCCCGCACCGGTTCAACGCGCGCAGACAAGTCCGCCGTGCGTTCGCGGCCCGACGTAAATCAGACCTTGTAATAGCGCTCCGCCCGCTTCTGCGCTCGTTCGGCCGCTTCCTTGGGGCTCTTCGACCCTGACGCTGCCTCGGCCACCATGTTCACCATGATGAAGTCCGCCAGCGCACCCGCCGACGCATAGCCGAGCTTGCCGGCATACCCCGAGGGCAGCATGATCTTCATCGCGTCCCGATAGGGTGTCCCCTTGGGATCCTTCCATACTGGATGGTTCTCGTACGTCCGCAACGCCGGCGTCACGTAGCCGATGGCCGCAGAGACCCAAGGATTGATCTGGTCGGCCTCCATCATAAAGCGCAAGAATTCCTTCGCGGCCTTGGGGTACTTGCTGTACTTGAAGACCATCTGGTTGAAGAACAGGTTGAACTCCGTGGGACGACCCGCCGGTCCGATCGGAAAGTTGGCGTGGAAGATATCCGCCTCGAGATCCTTGACCTTGGGATCCGTGGCGTTCTTCGCCGCGTAGTAGATGGAGATGCCGTTGCTGGTAAGCGAGATCTGGCTGTCCAGGAACGCCTTGTTGTTGTTCGGATCGAGCCAGGACAGCGTCCCGGGGATGAACGTCGAGTAGAGCTCCTTGGCGTACTCGAGCGCCCGGATCGTCTCCGGGCTGTCGATCACGACCTTGTTGTTCTGGTCGACCATCTTGCCGCCGTGCGACCAGACCACCCAATGACACCACGTGTTGCCGTCACCCGTGGCGTTACCGAGCGCGAATCCGCCCGGGGTGCCCTTGGCATGCAGGGCCTTCATCAGCTTGAGGAAGCCATCGGTGTCCTTGGGGACGCTATCGAAGCCCGCCGCCTTGACCATGCTGGCGCGGTACACCACGGCATTGCCCGCGCAGCCCAGGGGCACGCCGATCCAGCGCTTACCATCCGGCTTAAGGTATTGCTCGCAGACCGGATACCAGCCGCCGTACTTCGCCCCGAGGTAATTGCAGACGTCCGTCACGTCGACGAGCTTGTCCGGATACAGGTTGGCATCGTCGTTGGTCGACAGGATGATGTCCGGTCCCGCGCCGGTGTTAGCTGCGACCGCCGCCTTCGGGCGAACGTCCTCCCAGCCTTCGTTGTCGACGCGAACCTCGATCCCGTACTTGTCCTGGAATTTCTTCACGTTCGCCATGTACTGGTCGATGTCGCCCTGGACGAAGCGACTCCAGCGCAGCACCCGCAGCTTCGCGCCCTTCTCGGGCGTATTCTTCCACTCCTGCGCCTCGGCATTCTTCACCCAGACCAGCGGTCCGAGTGCGGCGCCCGCGGCCACACCGGCCGTCGTCTTCAGGAAGTCCCGACGTTTGGTATCGCTCATGCAATCCTCCTTTTGATACTCGTTGTGGGTGGGGCTACAGCAATGATGCGGACGGACCTACGCCACGAGCCGCGCCCCGCTCGCGGCATCGAAGACATGGGCGCGGGTGAGGTCGGGCGCCAGGACGACGCGGTCTCCCGGCCGGCACGACGTGCGATCGCGGATGGTAGCGGTCAGCTCCTGGCCGTTGAACCGGCAATAGAGCTGGGTATCGGCACCCGTCGGCTCGACGACCACGACCTCCGTCGGCAAGCCCGCCCGCTCGTCAAGGACGCAATGCTCGGGCCGGATGCCATACAACACGGGCTGGCCGTCGACGACGCGCGCGCCCTGGGGTAGCGGCAGGGTCGCGCCCCCGTCCCCGAAGGCAACGTGGGTCGTGCCGCCTTGTGCGCGTGCCGTACCCGGGATCATGTTCATCGCCGGCGAGCCGATGAACCCCGCGACAAACGTGTTCACGGGCCGGTCGTAGAGTGTCAGCGGATCACCGGTCTGCTCGACGATGCCGTCGCGCATGACCACAATGTTGTCGGCCATGGTCATCGCCTCGATCTGATCGTGGGTGACGTAGATCGACGTCGTTTTCAGCCGCTGGTGCAATTCCTTGATCTCGGTGCGCATCTGCACGCGCAAATTCGCGTCGAGATTGGACAGCGGCTCGTCGAACAGAAACACCTGCGGGTCGCGCACGATGGCGCGCCCCATAGCGACCCGCTGTCGCTGGCCACCCGACAGCTGCCGCGGATAGCGGTCGAGGTAGGGGACGAGCCCGAGGATCTCGGCAGCGCGATTGAGCCGCTGGTCGATCTCGGCCTTGGGGAGCTTGGCGAGCATCAACGCGAAGGACATGTTGGCCCGCACGGTCATGTGCGGATACAGCGCATAGTTTTGAAAGACCATCGCAATGTCGCGCTCCTTCGGAGGGACGCGATTGACGACCACGTCGCCGATGGCAATCTCACCATCGGTGATCTCCTCGAGGCCCGCGATCATCCGCAGCAGCGTCGACTTGCCGCACCCGGACGGGCCGACCAGTACGCAGAACTCGCCGTCCGCTATCGCCACATCGACGCCGCGGATGACTTCGGTGGTGCCGAAGCGTTTCTTCACCGCGCTGATCTTGACTGCTGCCATGCTCCTCCTCGATGTCGTCGCGGCCGGCATTTACGGCCGGCGCGGCGAGCGCTGTCGGACCCGTGCGCGTCGATGCCCCTCCGCTCCGGTGCTACGGGTGTCGTGTCCCCGGTGTCACGACGTACTCGGGCCGTCCGCTTTTCAGCCAGGTGACGATATTGCGGGCCGCCTTCTCCCGCAACTCCCGCTCGGCTTCGACCGAGAAGAACGCGGCATGGGGCGAAAGTATGATGCGCGGGTCGGCCAGCAATGCGGAGCCCGGCGCCACGGGTTCCTGCGGCAGCACGTCGAGGGCTAGCCCGGCAAGCGTGCCATTCTGCACCGCCGCCACGGCTGCGTCCACGTCCACGACGGCGCCACGCGCGGTGTTGACGAGATAGCTGCCCGGCCGCATGGCCGCGAGTACGCCCGCGTCGATCATGCCGCGAGTCTCGGCATTGAGCGGCACGTGCAGCGATACCACGTCGCTATGGGCGAAGAGGTCACGCATTGCGGCGCGCTCCACGTAGGCCGGGAAGTCGCCGTCGATAATGTGCGGATCGCAGGCGAGCACCCGCCGAAAGACGTTGCGGCTGACGTGCGCCATGCGCTTGCCGATGCGACCGAGGCCGACGATGCCGAGTGTCATCGTACTCGCACGCCGCACTTCTCCGGCCGAAAGATAGTGCCACTTTCCGGCGCGGATATCGCGGTCGTAGGCAACGATGTGGCGCACTGCGGCGAGGGCCATGGCCAAGGCATGCGTCGCGACTTCTCCGACGCCGTAGTCGGGCGAATTGGCGACCCAGATACCGTGCCGCGCACAGGCATCGACGTCGATGGTGTCGAATCCGGCGCCGTAGCGGCTCACGATGCCGAGGTCGGGCAGCGCGGCCACGACCCGTGCCGTGATCGGCGCGTATTGAAGCAGGATCGCGCGACAGCCTTGGGCGGCGGCGATCACCTCGTCCTCCGTCCGGCACTGAGCGGTTGCAAGCTCGACGCCGGCGCCTCGAAAGAGTTCTTCTTCGAGGGCGATGTCGGGGTAATCGTAGTCGGAAAGCAGTATGCGGGTCATGGCGGCGCTTGCGAAGACGCGCAAAGGTACGTGGGGCGAGACCACGGGTCAAGAGCGCCGACCGGGTTCGGTGCCGGCTGGCGGCGCGTGGCGGCGACCCTTGCCGATTTCGATTCAGCGCAGCCAGGCGCGCGCCCTATAATCGGCAGCCTCACCGAGGAGTGCCATGCCCAAGTTACTGCAAACCACGCTGGCCGGAAGTCTGCCCAAACCCCGCTGGCTCGCCGCACCTGGGTCGCTCTGGGCACCGTGGCTGCTCGAAGGCGATGCCCTCGTCGAAGGCCAGCGCGACGCGGTCCGGGTGGTCGTGGCCGAGCAGGAACGCGCCGGTATCGACATCCTGACGGACGGGGAGCAGACCCGTCGCCATTTCGTGACCACGTTCATCGAGGCCCTCGAGGGCGTCGATTTCCAGCACAAGCGCACCGTCAGGATCCGCAATCGGTATGACGCCGACGTGCCCATGGTCGTCGGACCAGTCGCGCGCACCGGCCCCATTTTCGTCGAGGATGCGCGGTTCCTGCGCGGCGCCACGGATCGCAAGGTGAAGTACACGCTCCCGGGTCCGATGACCATGGTCGACACGCTCTATGACGGGCATTACCGGAGCCGCGAGAAGCTAGCCTGGGCGTTTGCCGAGATCCTGAACGAAGAGGCATTGGCGATCGCGGCCACGGGTGTCGACGTGATCCAGTTCGACGAGCCCGCCTTCAACGTCTATTTCGACGAGGTCCGCGATTGGGGCATCGCGACGCTGGAACGCGCGGCCCGCGACCTTCCCTGCACGACCGCCGTCCATATCTGCTACGGCTACGGCATCAAGGCGAACAACGACTGGAAAGCCACGCTCGGCGCGGAATGGCGACAATACGAAAATACCTTTCCCCTTCTCGCGCAGTCGGCCATCCATCAGGTCTCGCTGGAATGCGCGAACTCCCATGTCCCGATCGACCTCATCGGCCTGCTCCGCGGCAAGGATGTACTGGTGGGATGCATCGACGTCGCGAGCGAGCAGATCGAGACGGCCGAGGACGTCGCGCGTACCATCCGCACGGCCATGAAGCACGTCTCGCCCGAGCGCCTCTTTCCCTGCACCAACTGCGGCATGGTCCCCCTGCCCCGCGCGATAGCCGTGGGGAAACTTGCGGCTTTGGGCGCCGGAGCCGAGCTCGTCAGGCGGGCAATAGCGACTGATTGAACCAAAGTGGTGCAACTTTCGAAGTTTTGCTCTCCCCAAGCTAACCGCCTGATTCAGCTAATGGGCAGGGGGTTGACACATTGTAAAAAATGCTGGCACACCGCGCGGATTCTGTGTATCCTCCGCGCACGTGTTTTGTCCCAGGGCAGCAATTAGGCCTTGTACGCCGTGCTCTTACAGCGCCGTACGCCGTTCTTTCCTTGAGATCGAAACATCGGACGGGCAACACGCCCATTATTTACTCTTGAGGAAATCAGCAAAATGGCAACCGGTACTGTGAAGTGGTTCAATGACGCCAAGGGTTTCGGATTCATCACGCCGGACGGCGGCGGTGAAGACCTGTTCGCGCATTTCTCGGCAATCAACATGCCGGGATTCAAGACCCTGAAGGAAGGCCAGAAGGTGCAGTTCGAAGTCACCACCGGGCCGAAGGGCAAGCAAGCGAGCAACATCCAGACGGCGTAAGCGACACCCACGTCAGCAAAAAGCCGGGCTCGATGCCCGGTTTTTTGTTGTGTGCGGTCCGATCGCCACGGCGCATTCCGCGCCCCTCATCGGGTTGGATCGATAGGGCGCTTGGTCCATCCGTTCGCCCCGCCGGCTTCCGCCGCGTGCAGGGCGGAGCCTCCTCCAAGAGGCACGCCGCTTGCTCTGCAGTGCCGGTGGGGAGGCGGGACCGTGGACCAGGAACTCGATTGCATCGTCGTTGGAGGCGGGCCCGCGGGGCTGACCGCCGGGCTCTACTTGGCGCGCTTTCGCAGGCGGGTGGTCGT
Source organism: Casimicrobiaceae bacterium (assembly GCA_039915505.1). Taxonomy (GTDB): domain Bacteria; phylum Pseudomonadota; class Gammaproteobacteria; order Burkholderiales; family Casimicrobiaceae; genus CAIWHR01. The sequence continues at coordinate 4,208 of JBDSND010000118.1, read as the reverse complement.
TCTCGATGGCGGTGCTGCGCGGGCCGCGCTTATCCCGCTATCCCATAACTATCCCGGCTTCCCGGACGGGATTACCGGCCCGGACCTGCTCGCACGCCTGCGTCGGCAGGCGGAGCGCTACGGCGCGATGGTCGTCCAGGGCACGGCCGACACCGCGCGCCGGCGGGGCGACGCGGGCTTCGAGATCGGCGCCGGCGATACCCGCTTCCGCGCGCAGTCGCTCATCCTGGCGACTGGCGTGGTCGACATCGAGCCCGAGTTGCCCAATCTCAAGGATGCCATCCGGCGGGGCCTCATCCGGCATTGCCCGATCTGCGATGGCTTCGAGGTCATCGACCAGCGCATCGGGGTCATCGGCGTGGGTGCTAAGGCATTGCGGGAAGCGATGTTCCTGCGCCGCTATTCGGCCGACCTTACCGTGTTCACCTTGGGCCGCGAGCTCGATCTTTCCGCCGTGCAGCGCGCGGAGCTCGATGCCGCGAACATCGCCATTGTCGAGGCGCCGGTGGACGAGGTTTTCCTGGAGTCCGAGGCCCTGGTCGGGTTGCGGACGACCGATGGCCGGGAGCATCGCTTCCAGACGCTGTACTCGGCACTGGGGGAAATGCCTCGCGCGGCCATCGGGGAGATGCTGGGCCTGGCCTGCGAAACCGACGGCATGGTCGCCACCGACCCCCACCAGCGCACCTCGATCGATGGACTCTATGCGTGCGGCGACATCGTCCACGGCACGCTTAACCAGATCGCGGTCGGGACGGGTCATGCGGCGATCGCCGCAACTTCGATCCACAACGCGCTGCGTCCAACACTTTGATCGCCCGGCCGGTGGGCCAGGCCACGAACAGGGCCCGCGCCGAAAGGGGCGCGGCGTCAGAGCCGTGAAACTAGCGCCCCCGCGCGCTTGCCTTGCGCTGAACCATGCGCGGCGCGATGGGCATGGATGGCTTGCGTGCTCCACCCTGCGGCTGCGGTGGGGGTACGCTGCCGCCTTTGGCCGTACCTTTCGGCGTGGCGCCTTTGCTCTTGGACATGTCGTCCCTCCGTGTGGCCATGCGTGCGGACCCGATGTGGATCCGCATTGCGCACCGGGCGCTAGGGCCCGCCGCACGATCATGGCAGCGCCGAGCCCCGCAAGCAAGACGTTCGGGCCAGTGGCGCCCGAAGGACGCTGGATCCATGGTGGCCCACGCGGCTACGCCGGTCCCCGCAGGATGTGGCAGGCAACCGGGTGATGGTGGCGCTGCAGCCCGGGGTTTGCCGCCGACCACCCGGCACGCGCTGCCCGGCAGCTAGCTAGCTGCTAGTCCGGTGCACCGGCAGGAGCACCCACGCACGACCTAGTCGTCGAACGGCAATCCCACGTAGTTTTCGGCGAGGCTCGTAGCGGCGGCACGGGAGTGCACGACATAGTCGAGTTGCGAGCGTTGCAAGCGCTGCTGAAACGGATCCTGATTGGCAGTGTGATGCAGCATCGAAGTCATGAACCACGAGAAGTGCTCGGCGCGCCACACTCGCGCGAGACATTTCGTCGAATAACCATCGAGCAATGCCCCGCTTCCGGTACGGTAATGTGCGTCGAGGGCGTTCACCAGGACGCGGACGTCGGCGACGGCTAGATTAAGACCTTTGGCTCCGGTCGGGGGCACGATGTGGGCGGCATCGCCCGCGAGGAACAACCGGCCATGCTGCATCGGCTCGACCACGAAACTGCGCATCGACACAATGTTCTTCTGCAGCACTGGCCCTTCCGCGAGCGACCAGCCATCGTCGGTGGCTAGACGCGCGTGCAGCTCCTCCCACACGCGCCCGTCGGGCCATGCAGCGAGGTCGTCCGTGGGATCGCACTGGACGTAGAGCCGCTGGAGCTCGGGAGAGCGCATCGACACCAGTGCGAAGCCACGTTCGTGGTACGCATAAATGAGCTCCTTCGCTGACGCTCGCGCCTTCGCCAGGATTCCCAGCCAGCCGTAGGGATAGACGCGCGTGAACTCGCGGCGCAGCGCTGACGGGATCGCCTGGCGACACACGCCGTGGAAGCCGTCGCAGCCGGCAATGAACTCGCAGCGCAACCGGTGGCTCTTGCCTTCGTGTCCGTAGCGGATGGTCGGTGCTTGGGTATCGAGGTCATGGACCGAGACGCCTTCCACCTCGAAGCGCACGTCGCCCCCGGCAGCCAGCCGCGCCGCGACGAGATCCTTGATCACTTCGTGCTGGGCGTAGACCGTGATCGCCCGGCCACCGGTCAGCGCATGGAGATCGATCCGGTGGCCGCGACCGCCGAAGCGCAGCTCGATGCCGTGATGCACGAAGCCCTCGCGCCGCATGCGCTCCCCCAGCCCGGATCGGGCAAGGGTATCGACGGTTCCTTGCTCGAGAACACCGGCACGGATCGTCCCTTCGATGGCCTCGCGGCTGCGACTCTCCAGCACCACCGACCCGATGCCACGCAGTTGCAGGAGATGCGATAGCAACAGTCCTGCCGGTCCCGCACCGACGATGCCTACCTGGGTGGACGCCTGCTGCATGTCACGCTCCGCGCGCCGGGGTCATGGGAGCGGATTGTCCCCGATGCAGGGAACGCTGTCACACGGGGCACCCGCGGGCGCCCGGGGACCCGCCCCGTGGACGGAACGCGGATCGAGCAGCGACCCCGTATCGGCTGCCGCGATCGGCGGTGATGCCAGGCCGGAGCCGTTGAGGACGAGCCGCGACGTGGCCATGACCGACACGCAATGACGGAAGCGCGATGGCGTCGTCGCATGCGCGAGCGGTGCCCGTGGTTCAGGCTACGCTGCGTGCCGCGACGGCGGCTGCACCTTTGGCGTCCGGGTCAGGCAGCCGCGCGTGCTTCGGTTTCTCGGGAACGAGTCGATGCCGGGGTGGGGATCGGAGCGCTCCACACGGCACGCAACGTGTCGGTCAGCGCCTCGATCAAGGCATCGTCTTGGCGGGCGGGATCGTAGAGCAGCCAGAGCTGGGTGACCACGTCGACGTCGGGAAATAGCGCGATGCGGCCATCCGCAGCCGAGTGCTCCGCGAGCTCCCGACGGACCAGGCTGGCGCCGACGCCTGCCTCGACGAGGTTCACGATGACCGACTCGCTGTCGGCCTCGATTAGACGCTCGGGAAGCGCGGCATGGCCGCGAAACGCCTCGAGAACCACATGCCGATGCGAGCTGGTCGAGGGGGCCACTACCCAGGGGCGCTCGGCGAGCGTCGGCCAGGACATCTCCGGAAGCTCCTCCTGCCAACCCACCGGCATGGCCAGCACGTAATGGATATCGCGCAGCCTGACCGCCTCGACTCCCTCCGGTTGCGGTCCAAAGTAGAAGCTCGCGTCGAGCGAGCCATTGCGTACCCACAGCAGAGCCTCGTGCGACACGGCCTGATGGAGCTCGATCTCGACCTGGGGATAGCGATCCATTGCCAGGGCGAGCAACTCACCGACCCGAACCGTCGCCGGATCGAGCACCGTCCCCAGGCTGAGCTTGCCGGTGGTCACCCCCCGAAGGTTCGCGGCTGCCTGTTGCAGCTGAGATACCGCCTGCAGGATGCGTTCGGCTTCCTCGCGCAAGACTCTCCCAGACGGCGTCAAGCTCATCCCGGATGGCGACCGGCGGAAAAGACTCACCCCCAGACCCTCCTCGAGAGCCTTGATCTGCGCCGAAAGCGCCGGCTGGCTCAAGTGGATGCTCTCCGCCGCCCGGGTAAGGTGCCCGTGCTTGGCCACAGCAATGAAGGAGCGTAACTGGTTGAGGTCCATATTTTTAAGTACTTGTATTTCCTGAGAATCGCCGCGACCCGCGGTGGCGTCGCCGGCAGGTGCAAAACATAGGGCTGACAATCGACCTCCTACCTATAACAGATTTTGCTGCGCCGCAATAGTTGCACCCGATGACTGGACAATCGGAGGATCTTCGCGCTGGATCGCGACCATCCAAAAATACGATTGGCATCCGCAGACGGGGCGGCCTAGACTTCAAACATTGCAAAAAAGTCTAGATAGGTCATAAGCTTGTCTAGTAAGACTATCATGAGTACCCGTGTCTCAACGCTCTTCGATTTCAACCCCTACCGCGCTCCTTTCATCCCCGTCGCCGACGCCGTTCTGCGTCCTTACGAAGCCCGATCTGTCGACAATTTGGTGCGTCGCACCATCGTGGTCGGCGGACGCTCTAGTCATTTGACCGACGCCGAAGTCGTGCACT
>JBDSND010000075.1:0-20491 GCA_039915505.1 Casimicrobiaceae bacterium | reverse complement strand
ACCAGGCCCGAGCGCTTCAAAAACGCTCGCCGATCCATCGTCGGGGCTCTCGCACCCGCGAGGCGGCGAAGACGCGGACCGGCTGCCGCGAAGCCATCGCTTTTCTTGGTCAGCAGCATGATCCTCCCCCTCCTAAAGTCGGGCAGTGCGGTAGTAGTCCCGCACGTGTTCGGTTTCCTGGTAGCCCGCGTCGGTACGCGCAGGCGCGGCGATCGTGGGCATCACCGCGGCGACAGCCGGGGTGACAGCGAGTGCCGCTGCAGCGCCGGCTCCGCCCGCGGAAAGCGAGAAGATAAATCGACGCCGCTTGAGATCGGTGGACGCGGGGGCGCTGGACAAAACGGATGTAGGCTCGCCGGAACCCGGCTTGCCACGGGGATTTTGCATCGCGACCTCCAAAAGAGACGGCGTGACGTAATTTGCATTCGGGCGTTTTGCTATCCCATGGCGAACGAGTCACGTTCGAGCGCCACGTAGGATTCCGTGAATTCTGCTACCTGACGGTAAAAGTTGGCAAGTGTGGCGGCCTTTATTGCATCGCAACATCGACCGATCCAGGGTTGGACATGACGCTCGAAAAACATTTTCTGCACCGGAATCGGCGCCGGCGGCCGGTCGCCATGCCCTGCGACTAAGAGTCGCATCGTTTCGAAAAGTGCCGCGATATGGTCCTCGACCATGATCGCATCGGGTTTCCGGCCAAGACCGAGCGTCGCCAGCGTGGCACGCACCTCGACCAAGGGCTTTTCCATCATGAAGCCAGTCAGCCAGTGCGAGGCATGAAGATTCACTTCGCTGCGGCCCACCCCGACGAAAAGATCCTGGTACTCCTGCTCCGCCGCTTCGGGATCCATCACCCCGCAGGCCCCGCGCAGCCGGTCCCAGCGCGCGCCGAGCTCCGCCGCCGCGCTCTCCGCCGGCTCGGTCAGGGTGGACATGCCCATCGGCGGCGACTCCGCGATCGCGCGCAGGAACGCATCGTTCGGCGGCGCCGCGTACAGCCGTGCCAGCAAAGCGTAGAGGTCGGCACGCGCCTGGTCCTCGGCCGCCACCGGCGTTCCCAATCCTACCGGCACTGCGCCAGTGCCCGCGCCCTCAGACATCGCGAATGTCCACGCTCTGCTCGGTTCTCATCAGATCGATCACCCGGCAGTCGGCACACATCTTGAGCCGCTCCAGGGAGCGCGCATCGGCGAACATGGAATGACCGGCGAGCTTGGCAAGCATCGCGTTGATGAGCTTCTCGGTTCCGAGCGGCTTGCCGCAACTCAGGCAGTTGAAAATGGTCGCCTCGTTGATGACCCGCGGGGCCTTCGCATCGGGCCCCAGGTTGAGACGCGGCTCCAGAGTGATCGCGGTCTCGGGGCACGTGACCACGCACAGGCCGCATTGCACGCAGTTGGCCTCGATGAACCGCAGCTGCGGCGCCTCCGGGTTGTCCAGCAGGGCGTTTTCCGGACAGCTGCCGACGCAGGCAAGGCACATCGTGCAGGCGTCGCGATTCACCAACAGGCTGCCGAACGGCGCCTGGGCCGGCAGCGCCACGATCGCCAGCGGGGTCGGGGCATGACGAGCGAGATGCTCGAGCGCCAGTCCGCAGGTGGCGCGCTTGTCGTTGGTGACGGCGAAAACAGCCGGGGTGCGCACCGGCAGCGCGGGCGCGAGGCCCCATAGCGCGGCATCGAAGGCAACGGCGTCGCGCCCGTCCAGCAGGTGGAAGTGGGTACCTTGATAGCCGAGCGCCTCGCTAATGGTGTCGGCCACGCGCATCTCGCGGGCGAGCGCCTCGCGATAGGCAGGCGCTTCCTCCCCGGTCAGCAGCACGGTCACCTGGCTCGCACCGAAGGCGAGAGCCGCGAGCCACAGATCGAGACCCACGGACGCAACGTGGGGGACCTCGAAGGGCAGCACCCGTGCCGGAAGACCCCGATGACGTCGTGCCTGAGTTGCCAGGATCGCCCGTCCGGACTCCGCATGGATGAGGAGGCACGCGTCGGCACCACCGGCGGCGGCGTACGTGGCGAGCAGCGTCTTCAGGCGACGTCCGGTGTCGGCCGCAGTTGGGAAAGCGTAGGTCATCGCCCCCGAGGGGCATACCGTCGCGCATGCGCCGCAGCCCACGCACAGGTGCGGCTCGACCGCCACGTAGTTGCCATCGGCGCGGATCGCGCCGGCCGAGCAGACCTCGATGCATTGTGAACAGCCAACCTTCTGCGATCGGCCGTGCGCGCAGATCGACGGCTTGTACGAGAAGAATTTCGGCTTCTCGAACTCGCCGACCAGCGCCGCGAGGGACGCCACAGCCTTGGCCTGGGCAAGCGCGTCGGGACCGGGCGCGAAATACCCCTGCGGCGGCTGGTGAAGGGCGATGAGCGGGGTTGCGCCGAGGTCGAGCACGAGGTCGAACCGCTCGCTACGGCCGGGCTCGGGCCGGGCGAAATCGATGGCGCCGACGGCGCCGCACGCCCGCACGCATTCGCGGTGATCGCGGCACCGGTCGAGGTCGATCTGGTAGCTCCAGTCGATCGCGTGCTCGGGACAGGCGCTGATGCAGGCATTGCAGCGGGTGCACAGGTCGAGGTCGATCGGATTGACTTGCTGCCAGGCGACCTTGAAGGCGCCGAGCCACCCCTCGATGTCGACCACCGAGCCTGAATAGACCGGAAAGGCACGCTCGGCGGGGAGCTCGACCCCGGTCGCGGACTCGGTGGCGAGCACCGTGACCGAAAGCTGGCCCTGCAACACGCCGGCCCAGCGTAGCGCGGCGTCAGCCGTACCAACGATCAGCAGCTGTCCGCCCGACTGATAGGACACACCGGCGACGGGATCCGGATCCGGCAACGCGGCCGTGGCGAGCAGTGCTGCGATCTTGGGCGTGGCAAACCGCGCCTCGGGCGACCAGCCCCCGGTTTCACGGATGTTGACGAAGTGCATCGCCTGGGTGCGTCCGCCCTCCTCCGCAACTTCGCCTAGGAGCCTGGATTCCTGCGTGCAGGCGACCAGCGCGTCGCCACTCACGGCATCGGCAAAGGCACCAAGCTGACGCTGGCACATCGAGTTTGCGATAACCGGGACAACGGGCAGTCCGAGGGCCGCGCGCAGTGCCTCGGCATCGAGGGGCATCGTGCCGTTGCACGAGCAAAGATGCAGCTTCTTGTGTTCGATGGTCATGACTTTCCAACGGTCGATGCGATTGCCCTTGCCGCGGTGGATTCCGCGTTTCCGGCATCCGCCTCGGGGGCACTGTGCGGTTCAGGCGGCTGCATGGCGACCTCTGTCGGCGGGCCGGCCACGACGTCGGCTCCCCGCGACTCAACCGCTTCCGCGGTTTCGGGGGGAACCTCCTCGACGTGCCCTGCGGCGTTGATCCGGGTCCTGGGCGGATCGAGGGTGAGGCGCGCGTGCAGCAGCTCCTTGACGAGTTCGGGCTCGAGCGGACTGGCGATGCTGTAGTCGTCGATGTAGACGTCGAGCCTGTCCATCACGTTGAAATGGGGATCGGAAAAGAGCTTCCTCAGCGCCTGGCGCCTGAGGAGTTCGCCCACGTCCGGCTTCAGGAATGCGGAGAAATCGGATTCGAAGGTGAGGGACTCGAGCGGCGGCAGCGCCGTCGGTGGGTCCGGTTGAGCGTCTGCCGCGCGAGCGTGCTGTGGTGTTGCCGCGCGCAGCGCGTCCGGCACGGGCGCCACAGCCTGCACCGGCGGTGGCGCCGCCGGCGCTTCCCCGCCCGCGGCCCGTCCAGCCTTGAGCTTGCGCGTGGACCACCGCTTGAGTGAAAAGCGCTGGTCCTGGTCCGGATCGCTCATGGCTTTCGCCTCCTGTGGTCGCCGGGCCCGCCTCCAAGGGCATCGTCGGCGAGTGGATCGCGCCTGCGCACCTTGCGCTTGGGCTCCGGCTTGTAGTGTTCGCGGGCGAATGGCGCTACCCAGTTATGCACCTCGACGGGCATAGCCAGCGAATCGACCTGCTCGCCACCGTCGAGCATTCGCGCCGCCTCGTTGTAGCTCACCGTAACCACGAAAGGCGCTGCGGCAGGCCCCCCCGGGGTCAATGCCTCCGGTTCGAGCATGCGCCACATGATGAAGACGCGAGGATCGGGGGCCGAGAGATTGAGGTAATACCCCTCGGCCTCGACCCGGTGGAGCTCTAGCTCCCAACCGTCGAAACGCCAGCGGTCGCCGGCCTCGCTGTCCGAAAGCCGGGTGACGCCCGGCCCCGCTTCACTCAATTCGACCGCCACCGGCTCCCACCGTTCGTCAATCCAGCGATTGACGAGCCGGGTGCGCTGCATGGTCACGGCGATGCGCATCCGCAACGGGAGCAACCGCGGGGGCGCAGGATCGCCGGACTCAGGCTGGGCAGGGTGGTGCACGGCGCGCAGCATACCCGAGACGAAGACGAGTGTCGGCTCTGCTAAAATACTCGACCGACGGACTGAATCTACAAACGGCGCAAATCTGCAATCGGCGCAAATTTGCAATCGGCGCATCTGCAAACGGCGCGCAGATTGCACCCACGCCGGAAGTATACCCTCGATGGCCACCGTCATTCCCGTACAGGACCTGCGTATCTCGCGCGCCGCCGCTGCGGTCGACGCCGCGATGGCTTCGGCCGCGCAGGACGGTCAGGCCCCCTCCGACACCCGTGGCCGGCACCTCCACGACCTGCGCATATCGGTGACCGACCGGTGCAATTTCCGCTGCGTCTACTGCATGCCCAAGGACGTGTTCGGGCGTGACTACCCGTTCCTGCCGCACACCGCGCTGCTCACCTTTGAGGAGATCACCCGCCTGGCACGAATCTTCGTCGACCAGGGTGTGCAAAAGATTCGTCTGACCGGCGGCGAGCCGCTCCTGCGCAAGAACATCGAACGGCTGGTGGCAATGCTCGCCCGGCTCGGCGATCTCGATATCACCCTCACCACCAACGGCGCGCTGCTCGCGCGGAAGGCCCGCAGCCTCGCCGATGCAGGCCTCAAGCGGGTGACTGTAAGCCTCGACGCCCTCGAGGATGACGTGTTCCGGACGATGAACGACGTCGACTTTCCGGTGGGCCGCGTGCTCGAGGGCATCGAGGCCGCGGCCAGCGCCGGCCTCGCGCCGCTGAAAGTCAACATGGTGGTCAAGCGCAGCGCCAACGTAGCGAGCATCGTTCCCATGGCGCGCCATTTCAAGGGCTCGGGTCACATCGTGCGTTTCATCGAGTACATGGACGTGGGCGCGACCAATGGCTGGCGGCTGGACCAAGTCGTGCCCGCCGCCGACGTGGTGCGGATGATCGATGCCGAGTTGCCGCTGGAGGCCGCGCGGGCAAACTACGCTGGCGAGGTCGCCGAGCGCTGGCGCTACCGCGATGGCAGTGGCGAGATCGGCGTGATCGCGTCCGTGACCCAGGCATTCTGCAGCGACTGCACCCGCGCCCGGCTGTCGACCGACGGCAAGCTCTACACCTGCCTGTTCGCGGCGGATGGCTACGACCTGCGCCGGCACGTGCGCGAGGGTCGCAGTGACGCGGAGATCGCGCGCGCGGTGGCGGCAATCTGGCGCGTTCGCGGCGATCGCTATTCCGAGGTGCGCACGGCAAACACCCCGCGCCCGGCTGCACGGGTCGAGATGAGCTATATCGGCGGTTGACGACGTCGCGATGAACGCTCCCAACGATCCTTACCGGCCGCTGCTCACCCACGCCGCTCGACCGGCCACCTACGAGGTCGAGGCGATCGACGAGACGGGCGCAGTGCGCCCCACCGCCATCGCGGGCGAGCATCCGCTCACGCTGTATGTCGACCGGCGCGAGGTCGTCACCATGATGACCCTGGGCGCCGCGCCCGAAGCACTGGCCATCGGGTATTTGCGCAACCAGCGGCTGATCAACGCGATCGAGGATGTCGTCGCGGTGCAGGTCGACTGGGAGGTCAATGCCGTCGTCGTCAACACCCGCCACGGACTCATCGACCTCGATGCGCGGCTCGCCAAGCGCACCCAGACCACGGGATGCGGCCAGGGCACGGTATTCGGTGACCTCATGGAGGAGATCGATTCGATCCGGCTGCCGCGCGATGCGGCGCTACGGCAGTCGACGCTCTACGCCCTCCTCGACCGGGTCCGCGTGCACGAGACCATCTACAAGCAGGCCGGCGCGGTGCACGGTTGCGCGCTCGCGACCAACGGCCCCGGAACGTCGGAAATCATGATGTTCGTCGAGGACGTGGGCCGGCATAACGCCGTCGACGCGATCGCGGGCCAGATGTGGCTCGACCGGGTCGACGGAGGGGACAAGATCTTCTATACCACCGGCCGACTCACCTCCGAGATGGTGATCAAGGCCGCGCAGATGGGAATACCGTTCCTGGTCTCGCGCTCGGGCCTCACCCAAATGGGCTTCGCACTCGCCCAGCAGATCGGCATGACCATGATCGGACGCGCCACCAACCGTCGTTTCCTGCTGTTCACCGGCGCCGAGCGCTTCCGCGCTGAAGTCGCCTAGCCCCGATTCGGCGCGTGGCCGACAGTTCGCCCCCGGTGCCGGTGCCGCGTAACGAAGCCGGCGGCCGCTGCATGTGCGCCCGGGTGCGATTCGTCGCCCGCTTTCCCTCGCGTTTCTGCGCGCACTGCCACTGCGAGAGCTGCCGACGCTCGCACGGTGCGGGCTTCGTCACCTGGATCGGCTTTGCGACGGACCAGGTGAGTGTCACTGACGGCGCCGAGGATCACGTGGCCTACGCCTCGTCGCCAGGTACGCGGCGCACGTTCTGCAGAATTTGTGGCAGCAAGCTTTTTTTCCAGTCGGAGCGTTGGTCCGGCGAGACCCACGTGGCGCTCGCAGCCTTCGACGATCCCGTCGATCGCGCGCCGTCCGAGCATGCGTTCTTCGAAGAGCACGTGCCCTGGATCCCGTGGCCGCAGGCATCGCCGTGATGCCGGCCACGGAGGAGGTCAAAGGCAATACCCGCGGTGACGGCGGCGGCGGCGACGTCTGCGGCCTGGTCCTGGCCGGCGGACAGGGCCGGCGCATGGGGAGCGTCGACAAGGGCCTGGTCGAGTTCGACGGCAGGCCGATGGTGGCGCACGTGCTCGACCGGCTGATCCCGCAGGTCGGGCGCATCGTGGTGAATGCCAACCAGAACATCGAGGCGTATCGGGCGCTGGGCTATCCCGTCGTGGCGGACGTCGTGGGAGGCTTCGCAGGACCGCTTGCCGGACTGCATGCGGGACTGACCGCGCTGGCTGGCGCGACCCCGCGGCTGGTCACGGTGCCCTGCGACTCGCCCTTCTATCCGCACGATCTGGTCGCGCGTCTCGCCACCGCACTGGACCGGACCGGGGGCGACGTGGCGGTGGCACGCACCTTCGAGCAGCCGCATCCGGTGTTCTCGCTCGTCGCCACGAGCGTACTGCCCCATCTGGAGGCATTCCTGCGGGACGGCGGGCGCAAGATCGACGCTTGGTACGCCACGCTAAGGGTGGTCGAGGTGCCATTCGACGATTGCGCCGACGCTTTTCGCAACATCAATACCCGCGCTGAACTCGATGCCGCTTCCAGCCTCGGTCCGGCCTCCCGGTGAAACTGAAGGACCTGACGACAAGCCGCGCAAACAACTTCCAGTTGTTACGCCTGCTCGCGGCGACGTCGGTGTTCGTCTTCCACTGCTACGCGCTGACCGACAAATGGTTCGAAGAGCCCCTTTTCAGGCTGGTTCACGACCTCAATCTCGGTGCCTTGGGCGTTCAGGTTTTTTTTGTCATCAGCGGTTTCTTGGTGACCAAGAGCTGGGTGGAGCGGCGGCACTTCTGGTCGTTCACGTGGGCTCGCGTGCTGAGAATATATCCCGCGCTTGCCGCAGCCACCCTCGTGACCGTAGCGTTGGCGGCCTGGTCGAGCGCACTGCCACTTTACGAGTTCCTCACGAGTTCTGCGACTGCACGCTATGTATGGCGTACCGCGCTGGCGCTGGGTTCGGTGGACCGGCTTCCCCTGGCCTTCGCGCACAACCCCTTTCCGCATGCGGTCAACGGATCCTTGTGGACGCTACCGATTGAAGTACGTCTCTATGCCGCGATCGCCATCGCCGGCATCGCCGGCCTTATCATGCGGACCGGATGGTGGACTCTGACCGTGCTATCGCTGGCAGGCCTGACGTGGTTTGCGCCGCGCGAGATCACCGGCCGTTTCCTCGATCCATCGGTGCAGCAGATCTCGATGTTCTTTGCCGCAGGTTCGCTCGCCTTCGTATGGTCGACGCGTATCGCGGTTTCTGTCCTCGTCGCAGGCATTCTCGCGGTCAGCATCGCGGTGAACCCATTGGGCGGGCTTCGAGGGTTTTTCCTGCCCTTTGCGCTCACCTATGTCGTCCTCATTGCCGCGTACCACCCGCTTCTTCAGTGGCAGAAGTTCAATCTGGTCGGCGATTACTCCTACGGAATCTACATTTACAGCTTCCCGGTTCAACAGACCGTAGTCGCCGCCATGCCCAGCATCGCGCCGCCGCTTCTTTTTGCGTTCGCCTTCCCAATTGCGCTCGGCCTGTCTGCGCTGTCGTGGCATTGGCTCGAGCGTCCTGCCCTCCGACTGAAGATGCACCCATCGCCGAGGTACTCTCCATGACCACACCCAAGAGCCTGCGCGAGCTGTCCTGCGCCGACGACTACGACCCGAATTCGATGCCGGTCGACAAGGCGCGAGCCTATATCGGCGCGTTCCTCGAGCCGGTTGCCGCGACCGAGCGCTTGCCGATCCGCGCAGCGCTGTCGCGCGTGCTGGCTGCCGAAGTAATCTCGCCCATCGACGTTCCCGGCCACGACAACTCGGCCATGGACGGCTATGCCGTGCGGTTCGCCGACCTCACGCCTCAAGCCGAGACGACGCTAAAACGGGTGGGCGAATCCTTCGCCGGCAAGCCTTCCGCGGCGCGCGTGGGCGCCGGCGAGGCCCTGCGCATTTTCACCGGCGCGGTCATGCCCGAGGGCGCCGATACGGTGGTGATGCAGGAGCGCACCCGGGAATCCAACGGCCGGGTCACCATTGCGCCCGGCGCTGTCACCCGGGCCGGGCAGAACCGTCGCTTCGCCGGAGAGGACCTGAAGTCAGGCGCGGTCGTGTTCGCGCGCGGACAGCGCGTGCGCCCTGCCGAGCTCGGCATGATGGCCTCGCTCGGCATCGGCGAGGTCAGCGTCTACCGCCGCCTGCGGGTGGCGTTCTTCTCCACGGGCGACGAACTCAGGTCGGTCGGCACGCCCCTTGCTCAGGGCGAGATCTACGACAGCAATCGCTACACCCTGCACGGCATGCTGCAACGACTCGATTGCGACATGCTCGACATGGGTGTAGTACCCGACGTCCCCGAGACTCTCGAGCAGGCATTCGTCAGCGCGGCCGCCGCCGCCGACGTCGTGATCACCTCCGGCGGGGTCTCCGTCGGCGAGGCGGACTTCGTCAAGACGCTCATGGACAAGCTCGGCGAGGTCCTCTTCTGGAAGATCGCGATGAAGCCCGGTCGCCCGCTCGCGTATGGCCGGATCCAGGGCGCCCACTTCTTCGGCCTGCCGGGCAACCCGGTGTCGGTGATGGTGACGTTCTACGCGTTCGTGCGCGATGCACTGCGGGTGCTGCAAGGCGAGCGCGACGTCGCTCCTATGCCGACCTTCCAGGTCGCGCTTGCGGCGCCGCTCAAGAAAGCACCCGGCCGAACCGAGTTCCAGCGGGGCATACTCGCCCATGCCGAAGGTGCCTGGCGCGTTCGCACCACCGGCGACCAAGGTTCGGGGATCCTGTCCTCCATGTCGCGTGCCAACTGCTTTATCGTGCTGCCGCCCGAGTGCGGCAATCTCGCCGCAGGCGAGTTGGTCGACGTGCAGCTGCTCGAAGGGTTGGTCTAGGGGGCGCGGCGGCGCCATGAGCCAGAGCGCGCCGTCGGCGCCCCAGGTCGCGTCACAGGTCGCGTCACAGGCCGCGTCACACGCCGCACCCCCCGCCGCCCCGAGCCGCACCGAGGCCTTCCGCTATTGGCTGCAGCTCGGTTTCATCAGCTTCGGCGGACCCGCGGGGCAGATCGCGATCATGCATCGCGATCTCGTCGATACCAAGCGGTGGATCTCCGAGCAGCGCTTCCTGCATGCCCTCAATTACTGCATGGTGCTGCCCGGTCCCGAAGCACAACAGCTCGCCACCTACATCGGCTGGCTGATGCACCGTACCTGGGGCGGCATAGTCGCAGGGGGGCTCTTCGTATTGCCTTCGCTGGTCGTGCTGATCGCCGCCGCATGGATCTACATGGCGTTCGGCAGCGTACCCGCGGTGGCGGGGGTGCTCTATGGCATCAAGCCCGCGGTGGTGGCCATCGTCGCCCATGCGGCGTGGCGCATCGGCTCGCGCACCTTGCGGCATCCGCTGTTATGGACCATCGCAGCGTTGGCTTTTGTGGCCATCGCGGGATTCCACGTGCCCTTTCCAGTCATCATCGCCACGGCCGCGTTCCTCGGGCTGGCAGGCGCACGCTGGGTGCCGGCGGCCTTCGCCGGCGGAGCCGGACATCACGCCGCGAGCGTCACGCACCCACCTGCGCTCATTGACGACACCACCCCATCACCGCCACACGCGCGCTTTCGCTGGCGTACGTTGCTGGGGGTGCTTGCCGCGTGCGTCGCGCTGTGGACCGTCGCGTTGGCGTTGCTGGTCTGGGTGGCTGGCAACGAGGCGACGCTACCCGGCATGGCTTGGTTCTTCACCAAGGCGGCCTTCCTGACGTTCGGGGGGGCCTACGCCGTCCTGCCGTACGTCGTGCAGGGTGCCGTCGAGGGCCACGGCTGGTTGACCGCGACCCAGATGATCGACGGGCTGGCGCTCGGCGAGTCGACACCGGGCCCGCTCATCATGGTGGTGGCGTTCGTGGGCTTCGTCGGCGGCT
The DNA here is from genome assembly GCA_039915505.1 of Casimicrobiaceae bacterium. GTDB lineage: Bacteria > Pseudomonadota > Gammaproteobacteria > Burkholderiales > Casimicrobiaceae > CAIWHR01. The sequence goes on along the minus strand of JBDSND010000075.1, from coordinate 9,588 downwards.
GGACCCAGGCAGTCGCGGGTGATGCCCTCTTCCTCGCGGGTGCCGCCGGTGCATGCGTGGCAACCTATTTCACCTTCCTGCCGTCGTTCCTGTTCATTCTCGCGGGCGCACCGCTGGTCGAATCGACCCACGGCCGGATGGGCTTCACCGCGCCGCTCACCGGGATCACCGCAGCCGTGACCGGCGTGATCGCCAACCTCGCGGTGTATTTCGGCGGTCACGTGCTCGTGCCACCGGCACGTGACGGGCTGTGGCTCGGCCTGGATCCGGTGGCGCTCCTGCTGGTGGCCCTCGCTGGCGTCGCGCTGGCGCGGCGCATGGGCGTCATTCCGGTGATTGCTGCGTGCGCCGTCGTGGGCGCACTCGCCCGCCTTTCCGGCGCGGTGCCGGCGTGACTAGGGCCTGCTGGTACTACAGGCGGACGATGCGTTGGGAGCGAAAAGGGGCATGAGCGAGGCGCAAAACGACGGCGGGCCGGTTGCCCGCCGAGGCTTTGCAACGAAGGCGGGGCCCTTTTCGGCGCAACCCGTAGGGGGCGCTCGCACGCACGCACGCAGTGTGAACAGGCCCTAACCCGCGGACTAGAGCTGTGCCCCGAAGATCGACGCCGCGTGCTCGAGAACCTTCTCGGTGAAGGGTCGATCGAGCCAGGCTTCGTAGGTGATGCGGCGTGACTGTGCGAGATCCTGCTGAAAGATCTCGACCTGCCGCGCAGCGAAGGCCGGATCGACGACATTCAGGTTGGCCTCGTCGTTGAGACGAAACGAGCGGTTGTCGAAATTGGTGGATCCGACCGACACCAGTCGACCGTCGACCACCATCACCTTGCAATGGAACATGGTCGGCTGGTACTCGGAGATCTCGGCCCCGGCCTGGAGCAACTCGCCCCAGCGCGCGCGCGATGCTTTGCGGACCACCTCCGTGTCGATGTCGGTCCCGGGCGTGATGATTTGCACCTTCACACCGCGCTTGAGTGCGTCGACGAGCGCCCTGGAGGTGAGCTCTTCGGGGACGAAATACGAACTCGACAGATGGATGGTGTGCTCAGCGGCGGTGATCGCCAGGAGATACATGAGATGCATGCTCTCGCTGCCGCCTCCTGGGGAGCTCGCAAAGGTCTGCGCTGCTGCATCGCCCACCGGCGCAAGCGAAGGAAAGTACGCGCCGCCGTGGAGAACCTTTCCCGTGGACTTGGTCCAGTTGTCCATGAACACCGCCTGCATCTGCGCCACGACCGGACCCTCCGCCCGGAAGTGTGTATCCCGCCAGTGTTCCGGATCCTGGCCATGACCGGTCCATTTATCGGCGATGCCGACCCCGCCGGTGAAGCCCATGCGACCATCGACCACCAACATCTTGCGGTGGTCGCGATTGTTCATCCGCCCGAGGTTGTACCACCGCGGCTCGTGGTAACGCTCGACCTGTACGCCGCTCTTTTTCATCTTGTCGAGGAGCTCGGCGTCCATCTTGGAGCTGCCGAGCCAGTCGAGTAGCACGTGCACCTTGACCCCCTTGCTGGCGCGCTCCGCCAAGGCGTCGACAAACTTCTTGCCGATGTCGCCGGACCAATAGATGTAGGTCTCGAAGGTGATGGAGGTCTTCGCCGCACCGATCGCGGTCAGCATCGCCGGAAAGATCTCGTCGCCGTTACGCAGCGTCTCGAAGCGATTGCCATCCACCAGGGGCGGCCCGAGCAGCACGCTGAGCGAGCGGCGGAATTGTGGATCGCTCGTCCCGTAGAGGCGCTCGAGTTGCCGCTCGATCTTCTTTTCCCCGGGCAGGAAATTCACCACCAGGAGGGTGGCGAGAACGGTCAGGAAGACGGATATGGCGACGACGACCCATGTCGGATAACGATGCGATCGGCGCGCACCTTCGCTGCCCTGGCTCATCGGCAGTCCACGATCTCGGTGACGCGGCGCGCCCGCCGGGCGCGTCGGACGTTGTGCTCGCGCGCAGCAACGCACCACGCGGCGCCGCGTCCAATGGTTTGGTCCCCACCAATGGTCTCGTCCCCGCATACGGCGCGCTCGAACGCCGCATTTCCGGTCACGTCGTCGATCATCATGGTGTTCCCCGTCCGTGCCAACCCGATCGGGCGCTATGATCGCATGCACCTGTCTCGCCGACCGGCGCAGGCCGTTGGACAAGCCTACGGACGCCGATCACCTCGCTAGGCGGGCGTTCCCGATGCGCCGACGACGGCGCGTCGCACGCCGCCGTCCGCCCGGCCCACGCGCAAGCGGATCAGAACCGGAAGTTGAGACCGGCGCTCCACATATCCACGTCCCGGGTGCCGGCACCGCGGAAATCGAAGCGATAGCGATCCCAGTCCACGCGCAGTTCGGTGTTGGGCGTGAAGGCATAGGTTGCACCCACGCCGTAACTCAAGCCGAAGCCCGACTCCCGGCCCGTGCCGTAAAAAGGCGCCGATGCGTTGGTACGCGTCCAGCCATACACAGTCCCGATCTTGCCATTGATGCCAAAGTTGTAACCGAGCGGGACACCCGCCACCAGGCTCAGGTTCGCCCCCTGGCCCCGCGACTGTCCGCCGGCGATCTCCGCACGGCCGAGATTGACGTAGGCGAGTTCCATACCAAGTACGTTGTAAAGCTTGCCGCCCGCAAAAATCTTGAACGCGGTGTCGTTCTGGTCACAGCCGTAGCCGGAGATGCAGCCGAGGTCGTAATCGCTGCGACCGACACTGGCGCCCATGTAGCTCCAGAATCGTGCCTGGTAGGGCATGCGCCACTCGTCGGTGACGCGGTTGTTCGTCGTCGAGGTCTGCGCAGCGGCAGGAAGTGCCGCCGCGAGCGCGGCGATGGCAGCGGCTATCGGGAGTCCGAGACGTCTTTGCATGGTGATTGTTCCTGATCAACAGTACGGTGAAAGAGTTTGCGCCGGCGCCCTCGTCCGGCGCCCTGGCGCCGGCGGGTGGCCGATGCACGGGCCGGTCGAAGCACACCCGTGCAATGGACAACGCCGGCGCGGAAAAAGTGCAATCGACGCGCCCCTATCCGTGTTGCGCGTTGATTCGGAAACTGGGTAAATTTTTCCTGCCGGAGAGTGCAGACCGACGAGGGAAGCGGCAGCGGTATCCCGCATCGCCGACGCGGAACCGCTCAGCGACGACCAGCCTCCACCACGCCGGGCAGCACTCGGATCAGTCCCAGGGCGCGATGCAGCAGGTCAAGATCCTTCACTTCGACGGTGAAGGCCATGTGCGACTGCATGCTGCGGGTGAGGGTATTGGCCGCGGTGACGTTGATGCGTTCACGCGACAGAACCTCGGTGATGTCCCGCAGGAGTCCCTGGCGATCAGCCGCCTCGACCACGATGTCGACCGGAAACACTTCGTCGCGCGAGGCGCCCCAGTCTGCCGTGATCAGCCGTTCCGGCTCCCGGGCACGCATGCGCTCGAGGTTGGGGCAGCGCTGGCGATGGATGGTGACGCCCTTGCCGCGCGTGACGAATCCTGCGATCGGATCGGGTGGCGCCGGCTTGCAGCACCGCGCCAGTCCGGTCATCAGGCGATCCACCCCGACCACCAGGATGCCGCTGCCCGCACCGGCGGCCTTGCTCTGCCGGGTCGGCACGACCGTCGTGGCATCCCGGGTCGGGGCTTGGGCCGGCGCCGCCACGGCGCGAATCGCACCCTGCAGCAGACGCAGGTTTACATCGTCGCGGCCGACGGCGCTGAACAGTTCCTCGGCCTTGGCATAGCCGGCGCTCGTCGCGATGGCGTCGAGGTTGAGCGCGGTCGCTCCCGCGCGCTGCAATTCCCTCTCGACGATGCTGCGGCCCTGGGCAACGGTTTCGGCGTGTTGCTGTGCCTTGAACCACTGGCGGACCTTGGCACGCGCCCGATGGCTGTGCACGTAGCCGAGTTCGGGATTGAGCCAGTCACGCGAGGGACCGCCCTGCTTGACACTCAGGATCTCGACCCGCTGGCCATTCTTGAGCTGGGTCTGCAGCGGCACCATCGCGCCATCGACGCGCGCCCCGCGGCACCGATGGCCGAGGCTGGTATGCACGGCGTAGGCAAAATCGACGGGGGTCGCACCCTGCGGCAAGTCGATGACCTTGCCCTGCGGTGTCAGCACGTAGATGGTCTCGAGGAAGAGCGAGCTCTTGAAAGCATTGAGCCATTCGGCGCCATCCGCCACCGAATCCTTCCAGTCGAGCACCTGCCGCAGCCACCCGATCCGCTCCTCGAACGCCGGGTCGCGGCGCGACCCGCCCTCGCCGCCCTCCTTGTATCGCCAGTGGGCGGCAACGCCGAACTCGGAGTGCTGGTGCATCTCGAACGAGCGGATCTGCACTTCGAGCGGCTTGCCCTCGGGACCGCTGACCGCGGTATGCAGAGACCGATAGTCGTTGGTCTTCGGCTTGGCGATGTAGTCGTCGAACTCGCCGGGAACCGGCGTCCAGAGATGATGCACGACCCCTAGCGCGGCGTAGCAATCTTTGACGTCCTCGACCAGGATCCTCACCGCGCGGATGTCGTAAACGGTCTCGATGCCGGTGTGCTTGCGGCGCATCTTGTTCCAGATGCTGTAGATATGCTTGGGCCGTCCGGTGACCTCGGCGCGTATGCCCGCCGCGGCGAGCTCGCGTGCGAGGATTGCCATGACGTCCTCGATGTAGCGTTGCCGGTCGAGCCGACGCTCGTCGAGCTGACGGGCGATGGACTTGTAGACGTCGGGCTCGAGCGCGCGCAGGGACAGGTCCTCGAGCTCCCACTTGAGCTGCCAGATGCCCATGCGATTGGCCAGAGGGGCAAAGAGGTCGAGCACCTCGCGCGCGGCAGCCTGCTGCGCGTGCGGATCGTTGGCGCTCGACAGGAAGCGCAGCGCCTGGGTGCGCTCGGCGAGCTTGATCAGTACCACCCGGATGTCCTCGACCATCGCCAGTAGCATCTTGCGCAGGCGCTCGGCCTGCGCGGCACGCTCCGCCGGACCGCCCTGGTCGGGTACGGCACGGATCTCGTCCATCCGCGCGACGCCTGCCACGAGCGTTTCGACAGCGGCTCCGAAGCGTGCCGCGACGTCCACCGGATCGAACGCCCGTGCGGCAGGCAAGCCCATCAGCAACGCCGCGGCGACGCTCGCGGCGTCGAGCTTCAGGGCGACCAGGATGCTCGCGCTGCCGATCGCACGGTCGAGCAAGGGCTCGCCGTCGCGACTGCTCGCGTCGGCGCAACGCTCACGGGCATAGTCGAGCGCGGCCTCGAGCTGGCGAATCTCCTCCGGGGTGTAGAGCGTGCGCAGACTTGCGAGCCAGGCTGCAATGCTGTGCGGAACATCGGGCTCGGGGCGAGTATGGAGGACAGCGACCATGGAGGGACCGACACCGCGGTGAGCAGCCGACACCGGGAACCCTGGGCGCGGCGTGAAAGGTTAGGTGGGACCGCCGCAACCTGCGGGCCGCGGCTTGCAGGTCATTATACGAAGCCTGCCTAACCCGATGCCCCGGACGCAGGGCGGGTTATCGGCGGGTTATCGGCAGGTCCGCGGGCGGCGCTCGCGGTGCGCTCAAACGGGCCCGCGACCGACAGCGCGCGAGCGCTGAACCAAGCCGGCGCTCTCGTCGGCGCTCTAAAAAGCGCCAGCGCGCATCCAGGCAGCTGCAGGCCGCGCACGCTGCCCTGCAACACCACCGGCGCGGGCACAACACGCCGCCCGGGCACGGGTCATCGCGCCGCCCGGCGCGAATCAGTGCGCGGCGGCCGCGACGATGTCGGCCAGGGCGCGAGCGTGGCGATCGGCGAGAGCCGCCTCGCGGGCCTCCACCATGACCCGCAGTACCGGCTCGGTTCCGGAGGGTCGGAGCAATACACGGCCGGTTTCGCCCAGCGCTGCGATGGTGTCGGCCTGGGCCGCGCGAATCGCCGCGCTGGCATGCCAGTCGTAGCCGCGAGGCACGCGCACGTTGATGAGCTTCTGCGGAAACAGCTGCACGTCGTGGGTCACCTCGGCGAGGGTGCGCTCCTGCTCGACCAACGCGCGCAGCACCGCCAGCGCGGCGACGATGCCATCGCCGGTCGTGTGCTTGTCGAGGCAGAGCAAATGCCCGGAGTTTTCGCCTCCCAGCTGCCAGCCCTTGGCGATCATGCGCTCGAGCACGTAGCGATCGCCCACGGCGGCACGCTCGAGGGGAATGCCTTGGCGGGCGAGCGCTTGCTCGAAGCCAAGGTTGGTCATCAACGTTCCGACCACGCCGCCCGCGAATGCCCCGCGACGGCGGTAGTCCATGGCGATGACGTAGAGCAACTCGTCGCCATCGTAGACGCGACCCGACCGGTCCACCATCACCACCCGGTCGCCGTCGCCGTCGAGGGCGATTCCCAGATCGGCGTCGTGCTCGGCCACGGCTGCGATCAGGTGCGCGGGATGGGTAGCGCCTACGCCGTCGTTGATGTTCGTGCCGTTGGGCTCGACGCCCACGGCGATGACTTCCGCGCCGAGCTCGTGGAGCACCGGCGGGGCGACGTGGTAGGCCGCGCCATGCGCGCAATCGACCACGATCCGCCAACCACGTAAATCGCGCTCGGTCGGGAAGGTACTCTTGCAGAATTCGATGTACCGCCCCGGTGCATCGCCCACGCGGCGGGCCTTGCCCAGTTGCGCCGACGCGACACACGTAATCGGTGCATCCATGCCCTGCTCGATGGCGTGCTCCATGGCATCGGGCAGCTTCGCGCCACCACCGGAAAAAAACTTGATGCCGTTGTCCTCAAACGGGTTGTGCGACGCACTGATGACAATGCCTGCCGCGAGACGCAATGCGCGGGTGAGGTACGCGACGGCCGGCGTCGGCAACGGTCCCGACAGATAGACATCCACCCCGGCCGCGGATAGCCCCGCTTCCAACGCCGCCTCGAGAAGGTAACCCGAAATACGGGTGTCCTTGCCGATGAGCACGGCGGGTCGATCGCTGCCGCCATCGCCCCCGGCCAGCACCCGCCCGGCGGCCCAGCCGAGCTTCATCACCAGCTCCGGGGTGATGGGCGATTCGCCGACCCGGCCACGGATGCCATCGGTTCCGAAATACTGTCGTTTCATGGAGTCAATCGAAACAAGGGTTGGATCGGCGGTGGCCAAGGATGCCACGAAGGCGCGCGCGGTAGAGCGCCGCAAGTCATGGCCACGGCGCCGGTCGTCGCGCGCCCCGTCTCGAAAGGGATCAGCTCGCGTGCTCGACGGCCCGCCACACGCTGAGGGCGTCGACCGTTTCCCGCACGTCGTGCACACGCAGAATGCGGGCACCGCGGGCAACCGCTGCCAGTCCCGCGGCCAGGCTCGCCGCCAGGCGCTGGTCGACCGGGCGACCGGTAATCTCGCCCAGCGAGGACTTGCGCGATACCCCGATGAGCACCGGATATCCCGTCGCGGCGAGCACCGGCAGCGCCCGTACCAGCGCGAGGTTGTGCTCGAGTCGCTTGCCGAAGCCATAGCCCGGATCGAGCACGATCCGCTCGCGGGGGACACCGGCGACGACGCATGCTTCCGCACGGGCAACCAGGTAGTCGCGAACTTCGGCGACGACGTTGTCGTAGCGGGGCTCGAACTGCATGGTTCGCGGGTCACCTTGCATGTGCATGATGCACAGCCCGACATCGGTGGCCGCGATCGCCTCGATCGCACCTGGCAGCGAGAGGGCATTCACGTCGTTGATCATCACCGCGCCTGCGGCGATGGCCGCGCGCATAACCTCGGGCTTCCGGGTATCCACCGACACGGCGATGCCCATCGCGGCCAACGCCTCGACCAACGGCAGCACGCGGGCGAGCTCCTGGTCGGCGGGTACGGGCTCCGCACCGGGGCGGGTCGATTCGCCACCGATGTCGACGATGTCGGCGCCATCGCGCACCATCTGCTGCGCGTGAGCGAGTGCCCGTTGCAGGTTGAAGTAGCGGCCACCGTCGGAGAACGAGTTCGGCGTGACGTTGAGGATGCCCATCACGTGCGGCCGCGCCAGGTCGAACGTGAATCGACCGCAGCGCAGGACGGGAGCGGCGGAGGTGGCGGCGTCGGGCATTCGACTAGTGGGGGGAGGAGGACGAATGTGGTGAGGGGGAAACGAAGAGGCAAGGCAGGTTGCGAGCGGCCAGCGAGCGGCAACCGGCGACGCCAATGGCGAAGGGGCGTGCAGGCCGCACGCCCCTTCGAGCGAGAGCGCGATCAGGCAGGATTGGCCGACGGTGCGGCATCCGGCCCCGCACCAGGTCCAAAGGTGTTGGGACCGGCCGGCGCGGTCGTTGGCTTTGGTGGGCGCGGCGCCTTGCCCGCCATGATGTCGCCGATCTGGTCGGCGTCGATGGTCTCGAACTCGATCAGCGCCTTGGCCATCCCCTCGACCTTCTCCCGGTTGTCCTCGATCAGCTTGCGCGCGACGGCGTACTGCGTATCGATGATCTTCCTGATCTCGCTGTCGACCGTGCGCATGGTTTCCTCGGACATGTTCACCGTGCGGGTGATCGAGCGGCCCAGGAACACTTCGCCTTCGTTCTCGCCGTAGACCATGGGACCGAGCGCATCGGACATGCCGTACCGGGTGACCATGTTGCGGGCGATCTCGGTCGCGCGCTCGAAGTCGTTCGAAGCGCCGGTGGTCATCTGGTTCATGAAGATCTCCTCGGCGATGCGCCCGCCGAAGAGGACCGAGATCATGTTCAGCATGTGGTTGCGGTCCATGCTGAAGCGGTCGGCGACAGGCAGTTGCATCGTCACCCCGAGGGCACGGCCGCGCGGAATGATCGTCACCTTGTGCACGGGGTCGGTCTTGGGCAGCAGCCATGCGACCAGGGCGTGCCCGGATTCATGGTACGCGGTGTTGAGGCGCTCCTCCTCGGGCATGACGATCGACCGGCGCTCCGCGCCCATGATGATCTTGTCCTTCGCCATCTCGAAGTCGTCCATGTCAACGAGCCGCTTGCTGCGGCGCGCCGCGAACAGCGCGGCCTCGTTGACGAGATTGGCGAGGTCGGCACCCGAGAACCCAGGCGTCCCGCGGGCAATCACGTCAGCCTTGACGTCCGAGCCCATCGGCACCTTGCGCATGTGAACCAGCAGGATCTGCTCGCGTCCGCGGATGTCGGGCAGCGGCACGACGACCTGGCGGTCGAACCGGCCCGGCCGCATCAACGCGGGATCGAGCACGTCCGATCGCCTTGCGAACATTTTGGCCATCGAAACCATCGATGACGCCGGGCGAGCTGCCATGTTGGTCCAGCAAGATTTGCAGGCGCGCGATGGCCGGGCTTGGCAGGAAAGGACCCGCGGAGGTTCCCGGCACCGTCTCAATGGGCAAACGCTCGAACAGCTGCGGCGCCATTTGCAGCTGCGCCTGGTTTATCGCATCGACCGAGAGGCTCAGTGGTGCTTGCACCAGCATCGGCTCCTGAGCGGAGGCGGAGGGTACGGCAAGCACCAGCATGAGGAGCAGAGGCATCGAGGGACGTCGCATCAATTGTGTCTCCAGCAATACGGATTGGGGGCAGGCCTTGCCCGACAGTAACTCGCCATAGGGTCGAACAGTTTCCGGCCTGGTTCCACACGGGCCTGGCATTGGTATCTGGCAGAGTCT
>JBDSND010000036.1:0-8593 GCA_039915505.1 Casimicrobiaceae bacterium | reverse complement strand
CCTCCCTCTCGGACCCGGAATCGGCTAAAATAGTGGGCTGCACTCGTCACCGACCCACCGGAGCCAACCATGGCCGAACGCACCCGTACCCGTCGCAACACGCTCGAGCGTCGTTGCCTCGGCAAGAGCTACAAGCGCCTTTTCAACGGCTCGCAAAAGGGCATCTTCAAGATGCTCGAGAAGATCAAGAAGATCTGACGACTGTCGGTCGTAACGTTTCAAGGGCCGCGCCGAGCGGCCTTTGTCGTTTCGGCGTCCGCCGTTTGCGCGTTCGGCGTGTCGGTCTTTGTCCTTTCCGATTGCTGTTCCTTACGATGATCGAGACCGCGCCGCGCGCCTTCGACCCGGCAGCCACCGACGCGTCTTGCCTTCCGCTACTACGGTCTTGCCTTTCGCTACTACGACCGGCTCTCGCCCGCCGCAAGCGCGTCTATCGTCGCAGCGATGCGCTCGGCGCGCTCGGCCTGCCGCCGGACGTCGCCGCGGGATCGTTCGTGGCCACAATTCGCGCGGCGCTGGTCGCGGGCGATCGCCCCGGGGTCCAGCGCGCCGCCCGCGAGCTGATAGCCCTCCTGACGGCTGGCTACAGGGTGCCTCCGGTACGTGTGCAGGTCCTCGCGCGGCGACCCTCCGACGACTACGGGGAGCTGCACGGGCTCTACGAACCGGGGGAAGGCCGCCGCCGGGCGCTCATCGCCGTGTGGATGCGCACCGCCCAGCGCCAGCAGGTCGTGGCGTTCAAGACATTCCTGCGCCCCCTGAAGCTACCGCGACCGACAGCCTAAGGACCAGCGAGCGCGCCTCGCTGGATGAACTCCACGGGCTCTTCGCTGCCCTCCAGCACCGCGCCTTCCGCGGCGAGTTATGAAGCTAAAACAACGCCGCCCGTTGATTTACGTTACTATTACAACGTAAAATAACGTCTGCCCTTATTTGAGGTTCCGCCGTCCCATGCAGCGACCGGCGCCCGGCAAGTACGTCACGGTCTCCACCGCGTCGGAGCCCTTCAAGGCGTTCGTGCCCAAGCCGCTGCCGCCGAAACCGCCGATCGACTGGTCGGCCAAGCTGCGGCGGCGCTTCGACGAGGCGCACGTGGCACTCGGCCGCCTCGACGCCGTGACGGCGCACCTGCCCAACGCCGCGCTCCTGCTCTACAGCTTCGTACGCAAGGAGGCGGTACTGTCCTCGCAGATCGAGGGCACGCAGTCCTCGCTCGCCGATCTCCTGCTCTATGAAATCGCCGAGCAGCCCGGCGTGCCGGTGGAAGACGCGCGCGAAGTGAGCCGCTGCGTCGCGGCGCTCGAACACGGGCTCAAGAGTCTCCGCGGCGGATTGCCGCTCTCTATGCGGCTGTTGTCCGACATGCACCGCGTGATGCTCGACCACCCCCGCGCGCGCGGCAAAATGCCGGGTGAAGTGCGGCGCTCGCAGGTCTGGATCGGCGGCACGCGGCCGGGCAACGCGGCGTTCGTCCCCCCCCCGGCGGCTGCGCTTGCCGATTGCCTGACGCCGTTCGAGCGATTCCTCAACGACGAGCCGGATCCGACGCCACCTCTGATCAAGGCGGCACTGGCGCACGTGCAGTTCGAGACCATCCACCCGTTTCTCGACGGCAACGGCCGCATTGGGCGCCTGCTGATCGTGCTGCAACTGGTCGCCGACGGCGTGCTGCGCGAGCCCATGCTGTATCCAAGTCTCTACTTCAAGACACACCGCGCTCACTACTACGAGCTGCTCAACGAGGTGCGCCTGCGCGGCGACTGGGAGCGCTGGCTGGAGTTCTTCGCCGAGGGCGTGCACGTAAGCGCGACGCAGGCGGTCACCACCGCGAACGCGCTCCTCGCGATGGTGAACAATGATCGCGACCGCATCGCCGGGCTGGGCCGCGCCGCCGAGTCGGCGCTGGCTGTACACCAATCGCTACAGCGCCAGCCGATCGCCACTTCCGCCGCGCTGGTGAAGACGACCGGCCTTACGGCAGCGACGGTCAACAAGTCGCTGGCGCATCTGGAACGGCTGGGTATCGTCGGGGAGCTGACCAACCGTCAACGCGACCGGATCTTCAGCTATCGTCGCTATATCGCAGAGTTGAGCGCGGAATTGGAGCCGGGCGCATGAGCCAGTTCGCCTTCCTCCAAGGCGAGTGGACCGCGGTCTTCGAGTCGGCATCGAGGGCCGAGACGGCGGTTCACGCCGACGCGCGTACCGCATGTTTCTATGCGCGGCGCGCGCTGGAGCTGGCGGTGAGTTGGGCGTACAAGCACGACGCCGCTCTCAGGCTCCCCTACCAGGACAATCTGTCCGCGCTCATCCACGAGCCTAGCTTCAAGCAGGCCGCCGGCGAAGCGGTGTTCAGCAAGGCGCGGGTGATCGACACGCTCGGCAATCGCGCCGTGCACAGCCATCGGCCGGTTCCGGACGCCGACGCGCTGGCCGCGGTGGCAACGTTGAGTTGAACGTCCGCCTCGAGCGCGACGGCCTTTGGCTGAGCCAGCGGCAGAGGTCGCTGCTGTTCGATAAGGACACGGACACGATCGGGTTACACCTGCGCAACATCTACGGCGAAGGTGAACTGGAGGAATCGGCAACTACCGAGGAATCCTCGGTAGTTCAGGTCGAAGGAAAGCGGCGGGTCGGCCGGCAGGTGCTGCTGTACAACCTCGACGCCGTGATCTCGGTCCAATGCCACCCTCGTCGCGCTAACGCTGATGATTGCCGAAAGTCGTCCGGACGAAAGGGACGTGCTGGTGCGTATCGTGATGAACCTGCTGGCCACTGTGGTTGAGAGTGGCTGCGGAGACCTGCGAGCGCGATGTCGAAACCCGGCTGGATGCGACGCGCCGTGAACCCATGCGCCTTGATAGCTCGCGAACGTTCACAGCCGGGATGCGGCTCCTTTTCGCGGCCGACCGCGCGGGGTGTATTTATGTGCTCTGACGTTGGTCGTCGGCCGACAGGTCTATTACGCTGCGAGCCGGACGCGCTCAGCATCCTTAGGACGTGCCTGTTTCTCGCCGATGCTTCTCGCGCAACTTCTCGCGCAAGTCACTCGTCGTTGGGCACGATCGTCCGTGCAGGTCGGCTGCTTGCGCAACACCGTATGCTCGTCGCCGCCTGCGGCCGAGGGCACCACGCCGCCGCGTCAAAACGCACCCGCGGTCAGGCTTATCGAGGAGACCTTCGTGCTCGCACCTCACACCCTCGCCCGTTCCAACACCAGCCTTCGTCCCGAACCTCCGGACGCGAACGAGATCGCCGGTTTGATGCGCTCCGGACGGGTTCTGCTCGACGACGCCCGCAATGCGGCGAACTCCCTCGCAGGCCGATTCGAGCTCGCGTACAACGCCGCGCACGCGCTGTCGCTGGCCGCGCTGCGGCTCCGAGGCTGCCGTCCCGTCAACCGCTACGCCGTGTTCCAGGCGTTGCCGCATACCCTCGGGCTCGGCCCGGCGACTTGGCAGGTGCTCGCGAAGGCGCACGAATTACGCAACGTCGCGGAGTCCGCTGGCGCACTCGAAGTCGATGCCGGCCTGGTCGCCGATCTGATCACGGCCTGCGGGACGGTGGCCGTGAGGTTGGAAGCGCAGTTCGCGGCAAGGCTCGTGAGGGGCTGGCAGGAACGCGGGGCGGACGACCGGTCCGTAGCGCGGAAACGGACGGCTGCCATTCCCGGTACGCCATGAGGTAAAATGACGTCTCCCTCGCTTCGAGGAGCGCTGCAATCCGGCTTTGAGGTCCGGACCAGGCTCGAAGCGCCTGCCTTTGCAACCGCGCTCGTTAACCGTGGCCGCCCACGGGCTGACGAGCCGATGCGCCGTCCCCTGTAGCGGTCACTTGACGAGGAGACTCGACTGATGAACGCTGCAACCGAAACCAAGGGCTTCGCCGATTTCAAGGTGGCCGACCTGTCGCTGGCCGACTGGGGGCGCAAGGAAATCGCCATCGCCGAGACCGAGATGCCCGGGCTTATGGCGATCCGCGAGGAATTCGCCTCCTCGCAGCCGCTGCGCGGTGCCAAGATCGCCGGATCGCTGCACATGACGATCCAGACGGCGGTGCTGATCGAGACCCTGCAGGCGCTCGGCGCCGAGGTGCGCTGGGCGTCTTGCAACATCTATTCGACCCAGGACCATGCCGCGTCGGCCATCGCCGTGCGCGGCACGCCGGTCTTCGCCCACAAGGGCGAGACCCTCACCGAGTACTGGGACTACACACATCGCATATTCGAGTGGCCCGGCAATTCCGGTCCGAACATGATCCTCGACGATGGCGGTGACGCGACCCTCCTCGTGCATCTCGGTACCCAGGCGGAGAGCGATCGCGCCTGCATCGCCAAGCCCACCAGCGAGGAAGAGGAATCGCTGTTCGCAGCGATCGCCGCGCGCCTCGATCGCGATCCCAAGTTCTATTCGCGCCTCAAGGGTCAGATCCGCGGGGTCACCGAGGAGACGACCACCGGTGTGAAGCGCCTCTACCAGATGCACAAAGAAGGCCGGCTCGGCTTCCCGGCGATCAACGTCAACGATTCCGTCACCAAGAGCAAGTTCGACAACCTCTACGGCTGCCGCGAATCGCTGGTCGACGGCATCAAGCGCGCCACCGACGTGATGATCGCGGGCAAGGTCGCGTTGGTGGCGGGCTACGGCGACGTGGGCAAGGGCTCGGCGCAGGCGCTGCGGGCGCTGTCGGCGCAGGTGTGGGTTACCGAGATCGACCCGATCTGCGCCCTGCAGGCGGCGATGGAAGGCTACCGGGTGGTGACCATGGATTACGCCGCCGACAAGGCCGACATCTTCGTCACCGCGACCGGCAACGTCGACGTGATCACTTTCGAACACGCGAAGCGCATGAAAAATCAGGCGATCGTGTGCAACATCGGCCACTTCGATAACGAGATCGACGTCGCGGGCCTGAAGACCCTCAAGTGGGAGAACATCAAGCCGCAGGTCGACCACGTGATCTTCCCGGACGGCAAGCGGATCATCCTGCTCGCCGAGGGGCGCCTCGTGAACCTCGGTTGCGGCACGGGCCATCCGTCGTACGTGATGAGCTCGTCGTTCGCCAACCAGGTGATCGCGCAGATCGAGCTCTGGACCAATCCTTCCGGCTATCCGGTCGGGGTCTACGTCCTGCCCAAGCACCTCGACGAGAAGGTCGCGCGCCTGCAGCTCACCAAGCTCGGGGCGATGCTCACGCCGCTCTCCGCCAAGCAGGCGAGCTATATCGGCGTTCAGCAAGACGGTCCGTACAAGCCCGAGACGTATCGCTACTAAGGCTTAGCGGAGCATGACCGGGCGCCTCGCGCGCCCGTGAGCGGCTGTGCAGTGGATCGGTCGATGGAGCAAGACGCATGCGCATTGCAGTGATGGGTTCTGGCGGGGTCGGCGGCTACTTCGGCGCCCGCCTCGCGGCGGCCGGGCATCCGGTCGCCTTCATCGCCCGCGGCGCGCATCTCGCCGCGATTCGCGCGCGCGGCCTCCACGTCACAAGTGGCAAGGGCGACATTCACGTGTCCGCGCCGACGGTCACCGACGATCCGTCGACCCTTGCGCCGGTCGACGTGGTGCTGTTCGCCGTGAAGCTCTGGGACACCGAGGATGCGGCGCGGCAGGTCGCGCCGCTGGTGTCCGGCGGTGGATTCGTGATCCCGTTCCAGAACGGGGTGGAAAGCATGACACGGGTCGGCGCGGTGGTCGGTCCCGAGCGGGTGCTGGGCGGCACGGCCCATATCGCGGCGAAGATCGGCGCGCCCGGCGTAATCGAGCACATCGGCACCATGGCGCGCTTGCGTTTCGGCGCAGCATGGGGTGATGCCCCGCCGGTCGCGCACGAGCTGGCCGCTGCCTTTCGCGGTCTCGACGTCGATGCCGAAGTGGTTCCCGACATCACCCGCGCGCTGTGGGAGAAGTTCGCTTTCCTCGCGGCGTTCTCGGGTATCACCGCGGCCTCGCGGCAACCCATCGGCGTGGTCCGCGCCGATCCAGACATGCGCGCCGTGTTCGAGGCGGCGATGCGGGAAGCCTTCACCGTCGGCCGGGCGCGCGGGGTGGCGCTCGCCGACGATTACGTCGAAGGCCAGATGCGCTTTGCCGACGGGTTGCCGCAGGAAATGAAGTCGTCGCTGCTGCATGATCTCGTTGCGGGCAACCGGCTCGAAGCGCCGTGGCTTTCCGGGGCGGTGCTGCGCATGGGCCGCGAGGCGGGCGTCGCGACGCCGGTGAGTGCGGCGCTCTATGCTGCGGTCAAGCCCTACCTCGAGGGAGCGGGCCGCTGAAGTGCCGCTGCGAGGATTCCTCAGGAGCCAAGGCCTCGCGCGTGTCGATTCCGCGTAACCATACCAAGGATCACCATGCGTCTCCTGCTCGTCTGGCTCATCAATGCGGTGGCGCTCTTTGCCTTGCCGTACCTGCTGCCGTCCATTCAGGTCGCCAGCTTCGGGGCGGCGTTGATCGCGGCGCTGGTGCTCGGGCTCATCAACACCCTGATCCGGCCGATGCTGGTGCTGCTCACCCTGCCGGTCACGGTGCTGACGCTTGGCCTTTTCATCTTCGTCATCAATGGCCTGCTGTTCTGGGCGGTCGGCGCGTGGCTGCAAGGATTCCACGTCCCCGGCTTCTGGTCCGGGGTGTTCGGCGCCATTGTCTACAGCGTCATCTCGTGGCTCCTGTCCTCGCTGCTGTTGCGTAACCGTGAGTGAACCGATGCCTGGCGCGGCCAGCGCCACCCGGTGCTCGCTCTGCAGTTGCGAGTTCTTCCCACCCAAGACGGACGAGGGCAAGGACAAGTTGCGCGCGACCTGGCGGCAACTCGCCGGGCTCTCGCCGGCCTTTTTCTCGGTCACCTACGGTGCCGGCGGCTCGACTCGCGAGGGCACCCTCGATACCGTGCTGCGCATCCGCGACGAAGGACTGTCGTCGGCGCCCCACCTGTCGTGCATCGGATCGACCCGCGAGGGTTTGCGCGAGGTGCTGGCGCAGTACCGTGAGCACGACATCCGCCACGTTGTCGCGCTGCGCGGCGATCTGCCGTCAGGCGCGGCGGCGGCCGGCGATTTCCGCTATGCGAGCGAGCTCGTCGAGTTCATGCGCGCCGAATCCGGTGACTGGTTCCATATTGATGTCGCCGCCTATCCGGAGGTGCATCCGCAGGCACGCAGCGCCGACGAAGATCTCGAGGCCTTCCGGCGCAAGGTCGATGCCGGCGCGGATTCGGCTATCACGCAGTACTTCTTCAACCCCGACGCCTACTGGCAGTTCGTCGACAGTTGCGCGGCGGCTGGGATCACCATACCAATCGTGCCGGGGATCATGCCGATCGGCAGCTTCACCCGGCTCGCCCGGTTCTCCGATGCGTGCGGCGCGGAAATTCCGCGCTGGATCAGGAAGCGGCTCGAAGGGTACGGCGACGACGTCGGCTCCATCCGTGCTTTCGGGCTCGACGTGGTGACCGAGCTCTGCGCAAGGCTCCTCGAGCGCGGCGCGCCGGGCCTGCATTTCTACACCCTGAACCAGGCGTCGCTCACGACCACCATCTGGCAGCGACTCGGCTTGTAGGCGCGAAGTCGTGGCCGGTGACGCGGCGCGGGGGTAAGCTCCGCCCATGACCAACTCCGCGGACTATCTCGCGCACCTCCTGGAGCTCATGCTCCCGACGGTGGTCACCACCCGCGCCATGTTCGGGGGACACGGCCTCTACATCGACACCGTGATCGTCGCGATCGTTATCGCCGACGTGCTGTATTTCAAGACCGACGAGCAAAATCGTCCGGCTTTCGTCGATCGCGGGCTCGAGCCGTTCAGCTATGTCACCAAGGAGAGCGAGGTCCACGTGATGAGCTACCATCGCGCCCCCGACGAGGCGCTCGACAATGCCGTCGAGATGGCGAACTGGCTACGTCTCGCGCAGGCTGCCGCGTTGCGGCGGACCGGCGCACCCCGGAGCGGTGCCCGTCCGCGCAAGCCCCGCACGACCGCCTAAAGCGTCAGCGGCGCTACTAGCGCTAGCTACGGATTGCTTCGTGACCTAGCCTCGTTCATCCAGCAACTAATGCATGTGGGCGTCTTTCAGAGCTACCTGAAGCGAGACGCGCAGAGTTGAGAGTCGTGCCGCGCACGGCCAGCCATGCTCGGGGCACCGCATTGCCTTGAAGGTCACGTCGGCGAACGTCGACAAATGGTCGGGAGCGCCAGTTTCGACCATGGCCCCGCATAGCTCACTCTGCCGAACCGGCCCGTATTTCGAGAGGAAGCTTTCGGCTGGGGCGCGCAATGCGAACTCCCGGCCACGAGCAGGCTCCGTGACAGTCCGCTTCGCGGAGGGCAAGCGGCCTCTCTGCTGGTAATTCGCTCGACAACTCGGCGAGGCTCAGCGGGACTGAGAGAGGTGCAGCCGACGGACCCTCCGGGAAGCTCCAGCGGCGCCGACAAGAGACACGGCCCGTAGAAGGGTTTGCGGCGCCATGGGGCCTGGCGGTCGACAGCGCAAGCGCAATCAAGTACAAGCCAAGGACGGATTCAGGTGAGCCTGATCTCCGCTGCACAAGGAGGAGAGACCATGCGCCTGAAAAAGGTCATCGAAGCCGCCGATGCAGTGG
>JBDSND010000031.1:0-4949 GCA_039915505.1 Casimicrobiaceae bacterium | reverse complement strand
AGGGTTGGGTGCCGTGCTCCTGCCATGGACCGCCGCGGCTCAGGCTCAGTCCTATCCCAATCGGCCCGTCCGGTTGATCGTGCCATTCGCGCCCGGTGGCGGCACCGACATCCTGATGCGCATCCTGGCCCCCAAGCTCTCCGAGGCGTTGGGGCAGCCGATCGTCATCGACAACCGTCCCGGCGCGAGCAGCATCATCGGCACGGAGCTGGTGGCGAAAGCGCCCGCGGATGGCTACACGCTGCTGGCGGTGGACACGTCCTACAGCGTGAATCCGAGCCTGCATGCCAAGCTCCCCTACGACAGCGTCAAGGACCTTGCGCCGGTGATCCATCTCGCCTCGGCGCCGGTCATCCTGGTCGTGCATCCTTCAGTGCCTGCCAAGAGCGTGAAGGAGCTGGTCGCCCTCGGCAAGGCCAAGCCGGGGTCGCTCGCGTACGCTTCGGGTGGCAATGGTGCGTCCACTCATCTGGCCGGTGAATTGCTCAAAATGGTGGCGGGAATCGACGCCGTACACGTCCCCTACAAGGGCACCGGGCCGGCCATTGCCGACGTGGTGGCGGGCCAGGTGCAGATGAATTTCGCCGGCATCAGCTCCGCACGGCAGTTCGTCGAGTCCGGGCGATTGCGCGCGATTGCCGTGACTGGCGACAAACGCAACCCAGCGATGCCGGACGTGCCGACGTTTGCCGAATCGGGTTACCCCGGCGTCGACGCCGGCACCAACTGGGGGCTGTTCGCGCCGGCGGGCACGCCGCCCGAGGTCGTGGCCCGGCTCAATACTGAGTTGAATCGGGTGCTGCAGATGCCGGAGGTCAAGTCGCGCGTCGCCGACCTGGGCTACGACGTGGGCGGCGGCACGCCGGAGGCTTGGGCCGCTCGCGCCCGCGCGGATACCGAAAAATGGGCCAAGGTCGTGAAGCAGGCCGGCATCAAGATCGACTGAGGATGGAACGCCTCCGCGACCGTGTCGCCTTCATCAGTGGCGCGGGCGCCGGCATCGGGCGTGCGGCGGCGGAGTGCTTCGCCCGCGAAGGCGCGGCGGTCATCGTGGCCGACGTTGATGCCGACGCGGGTCGGGCGACCGTCGCGCGCGTCGCCGACCAGGGCGGCGAGGCACTGTACGTGGCCTGCGACGTCAGCCGCGACGACAGCGTCGCCGCGGCGGTGACAGCGGCCGTGGCGCGGTTCGGTTTTCTCGATGTCCTGTTCAACTGCGCCGGTGGATCGCTGCCCGAGGACTCGTGGGTCACCGATGTCGACCTCGCCGTGTTCGAACGCACGATGGCCGTGGATCTCAAGGGCACGATCCTGTGCTGCCGCCACGTGATTCCGCATATCGTCACCGCGGGTGGCGGCGCGGTGGTGAATATGTCGTCGGGAGCTGCCTTGCGCGGCGCGAGCCACGCGCATGTCTATACCGCTGCCAAGGGCGCCATCGTCTCGCTCACCCGGGCACTCGCCGGCGCCCACGCCAAGGACAATGTTCGCGTCAATGCAATCTGCGCCGGCCGCATCAACACCGAGCGCATCCGCCGCACCTACGGCATTCCCGATCGGCCCGGCGCCGTTCCGGATCGCCAGGACGCCACTGCGCAAGTGAAGCACTACCCGTTCTGGTTCGGCGAGCCCGAGGACATTGCCAATATCGCCTTGTTCCTGGCATGCCCCGAGTCGCGCATGATCACTGGCGCGGCCATCCCCGCCGACGGCGGCCGCTCCGCTTACTGAAGGGCTTTCGCCTCGATCCCCGTCTGCCTGCCCAGGAACGCCAGGAGCTCGTCGACGCAGCGCTCGGCGTAGCCGTCGCAGATGTTGTGGGCGGCCGTATCCAACTTCACCAGGGTCGCGTCCAGAATCCGCGCCTTCATCTCGTCGTAAGCGCTGGCGTGGCCGATCGCCTCGCGGCCCGCCGCGACGATCAGCGTCGGGCAGCCGATACGGTGCACGTCATCCATGAAATCGTGCGTGCACATGTGGGTCACGAACCGGGCGATGAACGCCGGATCGTTCGATCCCGCCTGTTCGACGAACCACGCGACCAGGTCAGGGTCGGCATTGCCGTCGAAGCGCTGCTCGATGGTATCGGCGAGGAAGCGCTTCAGGCCGACTTCCTGGATGCGCGGAATCCAGGTCAGCGCCTGGCTGTGCTTGAGGCCCGGCGTCGCCCCGAAGAGCGCGAGCGTCTTTACCCGCGCGGCGTGATGGATCGCCAGTTGCTGCGCGACGTAGCCTCCGGCCGAGTTACCTACGACGTGCGCCGAAGGTGCCTCGACCGCGTCGAGGACCTGCCGGGCGTCGTCGACGAGCTGACCAAGCGAGAACGGGGCGTCAGGGGCGGGAATTTCCGAATCGCCGTGACCGCGCAAGTCCATCGTCACGACCCGGAAGTTGTGGGCGAGGCGCGGGAGCCAGCGAAACCAGCGCCGCGAGTTGCCCATGGCGGCGTGCAGGAGGAGCAGCGTGTCTGCCCGCCGCCATGGGTCGGTGAAATCGTGGACGGCGTAGGCTACCGCGACGCCGTCGTGTGTGGTCAGTGTAGTCATGGTCGCTATGCAAGCCCGCTCAGGCCTTGCCGCCGTTATTGCGCGGCTCGCCCGCGAACGGTAGCCGCGTGTCGTACTCGCGTGCCGCCTCCTCCATCGTGACGAACTGGGCGCCACTCTCGGCCATGGTGCGCAGCAACTTTTCGAGCGCCATCATCCGATGGCCGCGGCCGATGACAAAAGGATGAAAGGTGTAGGTGATCACACCCCAGTCGAAGTTGTCGCGCAGGTAAAGGTAGTCGTTGATCCAGTTGTCGACCACTGCCTGGGCGTTCATGAGTCCTGGCATCAGCGATGTCTTCATGCGCAGGAACTCAAAGTGCGGGAAGTCGTCCAGTGTCCAGCTGATGGGCATCTCGATCAGCGGCGTCGGAGTCCCGAACACCATGGGCTTTTCCAGCTCGACCACGTCGCCGCGCCGCACCCGATAGGGCGTGTAGTCGTCCCCCATCATGCTGCTCTCGTAGAGGAAGTCGTGCTCGAGCAGGAGCTCGATCGAATGGGGAGAGAGGTCCCACGACGGCGAGCGATAGCCGCGCGCGTAGCGCCCGGTGAGCTCGTGAATGGCCTCGTTGGCACGGACCAAACCGGCCGATTCCTGCTCGCGCGTCATGTCATTCGGCGGCATGTGCGTCCAGCCGTGGTGGCCGATCTCGTGCCCGGCGACGTGCACTTCAGCGCAACGGGCCGGGTACGTTTCCAGGGTGAAGCCCGGAATAAACCAGGTGGTCGGTACGTCGTACTTGCGCAGCAGCGCGAGGATGCGCGGCACGGCGGTCGCTCCGAACTCGCCGCGCGACACCGGCGTAGGCGTCGTCAGCCCGCGCGCGATCATTCCAGACATGGCGTCGAAGTCGAATGTGATGCAGACGAGATGGCGAGACAAGGTGACCTCCGGATTGGGACGGTATGAGCGTAGCTCGCATCGTAACCGACGTCGTTTCGGAAGACCTCCGGTAACTGGACGGCCACCCACGCGACCGACGTGGCGTTTTGGACCCAAGGGAGGCTTGGCTTGCGGACGGAGGATTGCAAACACCTGCAGGCGAGGAGCGGCGTCGGCACGGGAAGCGCAACGCGCGCAATTCCCGTTCGCCCGCTTGGGTACTGCAGCTAGCGCCCGGTCGTCGCCGGGTCGCGAGTATGTATGCTCGCATCGCATTCACCCGCGGCGCTCGAGACGCCCGACCGATAAAATCGGGTAAAATCACCAGTTGCCCCAGGCCAAGTAGCTCAGTTGGTAGAGCAGAGGACTGAAAATCCTTGTGTCGGTGGTTCAATTCCGCCCTTGGCCACCAAACAATTACAAAGGGTTGGCGAGCTTCTTCGCTGACTCCTTTTCTCGCCCCAACGTAGCCAAATCGTAACCGCCGAGCATTGAATCGAGGCGGTTGGCGGCTTTCGCAAGATGATCGGAGATCGAGACAAATACCGCCGGTCGGAATTTCGCCCCCAGATCGCACGACATGCCTGCCTTTTGACAACATGCTTTGGCTCCCATTGGTTATCTGACCCAACCCCCTACCAATAGCGCGCTGAAGCGTACGCCACATCGTGATGCAAACTAAGAGCGACGGAGAACGCGTTCTGTTGTGCGACCCACGATTGCGTGATGCGGCGTGTTTTCGAGATGAAATGCCGCTGCGAGAACGAATCGCGGAAGCGGAGGCGGCGGATCGGAAGGCGCTCGAACTCTCGCCGCAGAGAGCCGTCACGCAAGCATTCCTCGCGCTGAACCTGCTCATCCAAGACCGTGGCGAGGGGCTCGTGCCGGTGACTGACCGCTTTGGAGCACGAAGGTCTACGTCGGGTTGTGGCCGCGTGCTGCCGGACACCACCCTGCGTTCTGGTCCGCTGAACACTACCTTGCTGACCTTCCAATCGCGCCATCCGAGCGCACGATTGCGGTCAATCTGCGACTGTGAATGAAGAGGGCTAGTTGACTATGCTCCCACTGTGGGAGCATACTGCTGCTTGATGCGGATCATTGCGATCTCCACGCTGCGCCGATTCTGGCAGAAGCATCCGATGGCGGAGATTCCATTGAGGGCGTGGTACGCGGAGGCAAGGCGCGCGCGCTGGGGGCGGCCCGCGGACGTCAAGGCGGACCGACGCAATGTGAGCATCCTCGCGAACAACCGCGTCGTCTGCAACATCAAGGGCAACGACTACAGGCTGGTGGTCGCGATCCGATACGATAAGCAGATTATGTTCATCCGGTTCGTCGGCACGCACGCCGAATATGACCGGGTCGACGCGACTACGGTGTGACAATGGACCTCAAACCGATCAAGACGAAGCGTGACTACCAAGCGGCACTCAAGCGTGCCGACCAACTGTGGGACGCTCCCCTGCGCAGTGCTGAGGCTGAGGCGCTTGATGTTCTGACTTTGCTGATCGCCG
>JBDSND010000026.1:0-7302 GCA_039915505.1 Casimicrobiaceae bacterium | reverse complement strand
GCCGGGAACCGTGGATGATGGCCCCGCGGGCGGTTCCACGCAACCGGCAAGCGAGATCTGGCCCCGGTGGCCGATGGCGCCATCCTATCTCGACCGCGCCACCGTTCTCGACCACGGTTTTACGAGCGGAGCCCTCACGCGACTGGCGCGCGAAGCGCCCTAACAGTCAGTTGAAATTCGCGATGCGGCGGTTAAGTCGGCTGTGTTGGGGGTGCTTTGCCGCTCCAAGGGGTGAAAGAATCGCTTGTAGGGGGTTCTACGAGGTCGAGGTATTGACGATTGCCCGGAATGATTCGAATTGCAACGAACTGCTAATTGAGACGGGCAAGCTCGACCATGGGCGCTTCCAACGGGCATCAAGGCCCTTGACGTTGCGCTTGGCGGAAACAAGCTTGCGGGCCCCAGCCGCGAGAGACTACGGGTCCCGTGAGGTACCGGCCCACGCCGCCATTGCTGATGCCTTCGCTTAGGGGTGGGGGCGAGACTTGCACGGCGGCGTTGCAGCAAATGCGGGCACGTCCCGCGCAGTGCAACGTGCGCCCGTGGCGGTGATGTCTGTCCCCGGCAACCCTCGCTAGCGCAGGGCGTGGGCGACGTTGACCGCCGCCGCGAGCAGCAGCACCGCGCCGGCCTGGTGCAGGGCAGCGAGGTGCAAGGGCACGACATGGATCACCGTTGCGATGCCGAGCGCAATCTGTATCCCGAGCATGACGAGCAGCAGGGTAGCCCCGACGCGGCCGCGTGCCGGCACGTCCGGTGCCCTTCGCACCTTCCACCACGCTACGGGGGTGAGGATCGCAAGGGTCCAGGCGAGCAGGCGGTGGTCGAACTGCACCGTCGCGATGTTCCAAAATGGATTGCGCCACCATGGCTCGAGCATCAGGATCTCGGGAGGCACGAAGCTGCCGTTCATCAGCGGAAACGTGTTGTATGCGAATCCCGCCCGGATGCCTGCCACTAGGCCGCCGGTCAGGGCCATGACCATGACGAGGGCGGCAAGGCCGAACGCCCATCGACGCGCCACGCGCTGGCTCGCGGTGACCCTCCGCATGCGCTCGCCGGTCCAGAGCGAAAGCCCCGTCCACAAGAGCGCCGAGAAAATGAGCAAGGCAAGACCGAGATGGGCCGTCAGACGGAACTGCGACACCCGCGGATCGTCGACCAGGCCGCTCTTCACCATGTACCAGCCGAGCACGCCCTGCAGTGCGCCCAGGAGGAAGATCGCCGTCAAGCGGCCGGTGTAGCCGACCGGAATCCGCCGCCGTGCCGCGAACCACAGGAGCGGCAGGAAAAACACGACGCCGATGACCCGACCGAGGAGGCGGTGGGCGTACTCCCACCAGAAGATGGCCTTGAACTCGTCGAGGGCCATGCCCTTGTTTACCTGCTCGTACTCGGGAGTCGCCTGGTACTTGGCGAAGGCTTCCTGCCATTGGGCGTCGTCCAGCGGTGGCAACGTGCCGACGATGGGCTGCCATTCGGTGATCGACAATCCGGAATGCGTAAGCCGCGTGACACCGCCCACCACCACCATCATGAAGACCATGAGCGCGCATGCGAACAGCCAAAGCGCCACGGTGCGGGGTCGGTCGGTCGGCGAAGTCGTCAGCGCGTCAGGCGACCGCAGAACATGGTCGTACATGCCAATATGGTGCCATATCGCTCCCGAGCGTTCCGCCGGTTCCGATCGCGAATCGCGACATCCTGCTCCCGTCGGTCAGTGGCATGGCCGTGCTCGCGTGGCTCGCGCTCTTTGCCTGGAACGACACGCGCTGCGGGTCGCCACGGGATCCGAAGCGTAAAATTGCGGCTTTGCACAGGACACCTTATGGCCCTCGATAGAACCTTCGCCCGCGGGCTCGCGACCGTGGCGCTCGCCGGACTCGCGTCGCCAGCGCTTGCGCAGGTGAGCGTCACCGACGCGTGGGTACGCGGCACCGTCGCCCCCCAGACGTCCAGCGCTGCCTACATGACCCTGCGGGCCAGCCAGCCGATGGCGGTGGTCGCGGCCGCCTCGCCGTTCGCCAAGCAGGCGGCGATCCACGAGATGACCATGGACGGCGGCGTGATGCGCATGCGCAGCGTCCCGGCGCTGCCATTGCCGGCCGACAAGTCCGTCGCGCTCGTGCCGAACGGCTATCACGTGATGCTGACCGGTCTCCTGCGCCCGCTCAAGGAGGGCGAGAAGGTGCCGATCGTACTGACCCTCAAGGATGCCGGGGGCAAGCAGAGCACGCTCGCAGTCGAGGCCCTCGTGCGGCCCCTGACAGCAGGCAGCCATACCGGCCACTGAAGCCGCCCCGTTGCGGTGTGGGCGCCTCGCCTAAGGGTTAAGCGCCGCAGCCGCGCACGTCCGCGGGAAGCTGGTCGAGCGTCCCACGCGCTGCCCGAGCCAAACCGGCGCCTGCCTCCCCTCTTCCCCGGTCATCTTCCCTCCGATCCGATGCGAGCCATCCGCGCCCTCCGTCTTGCGACCGGACTGGTGCTGGCCCTCTATGTCACCGTTCATTTCTCGAATCACGCCCTGGGCATCTTCTCCGTAGACGCGCAGGAGGCGATGCGCAAGGTGGTGTCGCCGGTGTGGCGCAGCCTGCCGGGCACCGTACTGCTCTACTTCGCCCTGATCGTGCACCCGGTGCTGGGGCTGTACGCCCTGTGGCGGCGGCAAACCCTGCGCATGCCCACATGGGAACTGATGCAGCTGGCACTGGGACTCGCGGTGCCGCTGATGCTCATTCCACACGTGTTCGGTACTCGGGTAGCAGCCTCGATGCTGGGCACCGAGAGTACCTATCCGAATGTCATCGGCCGCCTCTGGTCCAGTCCCGAAACGCTCATCCGGCAATCCCTTCTGGTACTGATTGTCTGGATGCACGTGGCGGTCGGGATGCATTTCTGGCTCCGATTGCGCGCGGGTTATCGACGTTGGCTACCCGTGACATACGTCATCGCCGCGATGGTGCCGTTGCTTGCGTTGCTGGGCTTCTGGGGCGCAGGGTTCGAATTGCGCAAGGCGCAGGCTGCGAACCCTGTCGATACCCGTGCGGCGTTTGCGATCGACGATCCGGAACGGGACGCGGCACGTGCCGATCCACCGTACGACGCAATGCTTGGTAAGGGCGGCGGCGGCCCACCGACGGCATTGCAGAGCCGGTTGGAGGGGCGCAAGGAACT
Source organism: Casimicrobiaceae bacterium (assembly GCA_039915505.1). GTDB lineage: Bacteria > Pseudomonadota > Gammaproteobacteria > Burkholderiales > Casimicrobiaceae > CAIWHR01. The sequence goes on along the minus strand of JBDSND010000026.1, from coordinate 4,128 downwards.
AGCTCTCTGGACTGCCGCCAGCCTGTTCGCGTTCGTGCTGCTCGCGCGTGCCGCCCGGCGCAGACTCCAGGTGCGGAAGGGAACCTATCGCATCCAGCATGCGAGTGGCCTCACGGTCGTCGCCCCGTTGGGGCAGTCCCTGCTCGACGCATTGCGCGAGGCGGGTGTTCCGCACGCCTCAGTCTGTGGCGGCCGCGCGCGATGCACGACGTGCCGGGTGCGCCTCGGGCCTGGATATGCATCGCTCCCCGCCCCCAACGCGGCGGAAATGCTGGCCTTGCAGCGGATCCATGCCGAACCCAACGTCCGCCTCGCATGCCAGTTGCGACCCGATCGTGATGTCGGGGTCACGCCGCTGCTTCCCGCCGACGCCGGTGCCGCGGATGCCAATGGCGCCGGCAAGGATGGCCGCGAACGCGCAGTTGCCGTCATGTTCGTCGACCTGCGCGACTCGAGTCGCTTTGCCGAGCACCGGCTTCCCTACGACGTGCTGTTCATCCTCAACCGCTTTTTCGCCGAGATGGCCGCGGCAGTCAATGCGACGGGCGGCTATTACTCGACGTTCCATGGTGACGGCTTCATGGCGCTCTATGGGACCGCGAGCGACATCGGGGCGGGGTGCCGGGACGCATTGCACGGCACCGTCGCTGTGGCGGACCGGCTGGCGGGAATCAACGCCGCCCTCGCTTCCGAGTTGCGCGAACCGCTGCGGGTGGGGATCAGCGTGCACGCCGGCGAAGCCATCGTCGGCACCATGGGCCCGCCCGCGCATCCGATCGTCTCGGCACTGGGCGATACCGTCAATGTCGCGTCCAGGCTGGAGGGTGAAGCCAAGCGCCACGGATGCGCGCTGGTTGTATCGGCGACCTGCGCACGCGCGGCCGGCGTCGATCTTTCCGAATTTCCCGAGCACACGGTGAACGTGCGCGGGAGGGCCCAGAGCGTGAGCTACTACGTGATCGCCGACGCGGCCATGCTGGAGCCCTTGCTGCCCGCGCGCGGCGCGGCGCAGGGGGCAGCATCCTGGTCGGGCACGGGCCGCAAGGCCGACAGGAGCTAGCGTGAGGATCGGCCGCGCGCCGAAGCACAGGGTCGGCGCGACGGATCAGGACGATCGCGATTCGACCGATGCCGACGTGCCGTCGTAGCGAGTCGAGAGACGCTAGACCTGTACGGGTGCGCCTGCCATCACCTGGCGCCGCCGCGCCGCGGTCAGCGCCAGGGCGAATGCGACGAGCACGCTTGCGACTACCATGCCGCCCAGCAGCAGCTCGTGGTGTTCGCTCCAGGCGTCGACTGCAGGTGCGAGCACCTTCAGCACGGTGAGCATGCCGACGGCCAGGCTGATGCCGGCCACTGCCAACGCCATGATGCGCGACGCGATCGCGGCGGTGCGGTCGGCTCGGCGCACGAGCCGACTGATCCAGAGGCCGTTGAGCCCGTCGACACAGAGCATCCCGGCCACGAAGAGGCCGGCTATGAATAGCACGTCACCGAGGCCGCCGAATCGTCCGGCGGCAAGCGCGAATAGCGCCGCCTGGGAAATGGTGTCAAACGACAGCGCGAACAGCATGCCCACCGCCACGACAGCCCAGCCCCGTCGAGCCGTCAGGAAGCGGCCGAGCAGGCGACCCTTGAGGCCCACCGGCGCCACGACGTGTCCGGGATCGGCTCGCAGCACCGCCCGGATATTGAGAAAGGCGAGGCCGAACAGGAATACCACCGAGATCACCACCCCGGTCAACTGCAGCCATTCGGGGGTCGCCCAAACCGCTGCCAGGGTCTGGGCAAGGGTCGCCACGAGCATCACGACCAGGCCGTGGCCGAGCGAGAACAATGCCCCGACGAGCCGCGCCAAGCGCGGATTGATCCGAACGTTGTGGCGGGTGAGGCCGTCGATGGTCGCAAGGTGGTCGGCATCGACCCCGTGCCGCGCGCCGAGCGCGAATGCGAGCATGCAAAGCGCGGTCCAGGTTGCGGGTAGGTGATCCACGGCGACTCCTCAGAAGGCGTAGGAAGATTGTGCCACGAGTTCCTACGCTCGCGCAAATGCAGAACCGCGACAGGCAGCACCGCATTCGCCGGCGGCACTGAGGCGCGCGGCGTGGCACGCGTTGGCAGGCGCGTCCCCTGCCTTGCCGGATGCGAGCGGACTGGCGCGCTTGCTTCGGACCAAGAGCGCGCCGAGAGTTGCCGCGCGCGAGGGCGCGATGGACGAGGTGACGGGGCCTCGATGCGCTGGGGAGCCGCGAAGGGCGTCCCCAAACCGCTCAGGAGCGGGGGATGAGGTGCTGGTGCCCGTGGTGGACGTGATGGTAGCCGGGCACGCGATGGGTATCGGTCGGCTGCACCGTGATCACGTTGAGGTGGCCATGGGTGACCCCACGCTCGGCCTGGGTCTTGGCAGCCAAGCGCTGCACCACCGCGGTTGGGCCCTTCAGGATCACGCTCTCGAGGCAATGTTCGTGGTCAAGGTGCACGTGCATGGTCGCGACCACGAGGTCGTGGTGCTCGTGCTGCGACTGGGTCAAGCGCTCCGCGAGCTCGCGCGCATGGTGGTTGTAGACGTAGGAAAGGCTCGCCACGCAATGCGACTTGGCTTCCGCGGTGGCACGATGGGCGTCGACCTCGCGTCGCAGCAGGTCGCGCATCGCTTCCGAACGGCTGGTGTAGCCGCGCGCGACAATCAGCTCGTCGAAATCCCGCGCGAGACCCTCCTCGATCGACATGGTGATCCGTTCCATCGCACCTCCGTCTTTCGCGCCAACAGACACGCTCACGCGCCTGGATTATAGGACGCGTCGGCGGATCGGCGGTGCACTTCCGCGGAACTGCGCTATAGTCGGCGCCGCCCGCACGATGCGCAGCTCGCTCGGAGTCGGCACGCTACATCCCGCCGTCAAATGGACCGACGCGGGCGATGGCGACGCCATGGCAGGGTGTCGAGGTATCCGGGTAGGTATTAGCGCTTCGCGCCCCGATTGCCCTGGCGCAGTCGGTGCCAGGGCAAACCCGCCTGCCTGGCGACGCGACGCGTGAGCGCGTGTCGACAACTCACCTGCTCGCGACGCTGCCCACTGCGGGTTGGAGGCCACACGTCAATGCGTCGCCTGATCTTCGTATCGCTCCTCGCTGCGCTGCTCGCCTGCATCGCGCCGTCGCTGCACGCGGCGGCAGGAAGCGACGTGCCCAGTGTCGCCGCGGCCGCCGACCTGCAGTTTGCCCTGACCGACATCGCCACCGCATTTGCGAAGGACACGGGGCGAGACGTAAAGCTGGTGTTTGGCTCGTCAGGTAACTTCCGCCGCCAGATCGCGGCAGGTGCGCCGTTCGAGGTCTTTCTGTCGGCCGACGAAGCCTACGTGCAGTCCCTGGCGCGCGAAGGCCGAACGCGTGACGAGGGCGTCATCTACGCGGTCGGTCGCATTGCTCTAGTCGCAGCAACCGGCTCGCCGCTTGCGCTCGACGGGCAGCTGAAGGGGCTGCGCGCGGCGCTCGGCAAAGCGCGGATCCACCGATTCGCCATCGCCAACCCCGAGCACGCCCCCTACGGTCGCGCCGCCAAACAGGCGCTCGAGCACGCGGGCCTGTGGACCGCGCTGCAGGGCAGGCTGGTGTTGGGGGAGAATGTCGCGCAGGCCGCGCAGTTCGCGCTCACGCCAACCGTGCAGGGTGGCATCATCTCGTTTGCCCAGGCTCGATCGGCCACATTGGAAAAGCGCCTTGCCTACGCACTCATCCCGGACGACTGGCACGCGCCATTGCGCCAGCGCATGGTGCTCCTCAAGAATGCCGGACCCACAGCCGCAGCGTTCTACGCGTACCTACTATCACCCAAGGCCCGCGGGGTGCTGACCCGCTACGGCTTCGCCGTGCCGGTGCAATAGCCCATGGATTGGGCGGCACTGTTCCTCTCGATCAAGCTGGCCGCGTGGACCGCGCTCATCCTCGCGCCCATCGGCATCCTGCTTGGCCGCGCGCTCGCCTGGCGGCAGTTTCGGGGCAAGCTATTGGTCGAGGCGATACTCGCCCTCCCGCTGGTGCTGCCGCCGACGGTGCTTGGTTACTACCTGCTGACCGCGATGGGGGGACAATCACCGGTGGCCTGGCTGAGCCAGTGGCTCGCGG
>JBDSND010000016.1:0-30863 GCA_039915505.1 Casimicrobiaceae bacterium | reverse complement strand
AGCTGGAACGAGGCCCGGCCGCTTCCGTCAGGATCGAGACCGCTGAACGCACGCTTCAGGCTGCGATTCTCTCGATCGCGGCGGGGCTTGCGTGGGTCGGCCGCTGCGCGCTGACGCGCGGGCGGTGTCCCTCCGGGAGGCCCAGGAACGCGATGACCTCATCGCGCCGCGCCATGGTGTCCGCATGGCCCAGCCGCATCAGGGCGCGGCAGAACGTGCGCTCGAACAGGACATAGCTCGCCAGGTTGCTGCCGCTGCGCCGCATGGCGCCGATGCCGCGCAGGCAATAGCGAACCGTGCCCGGCAGGCTGTGCAGGTGCCGCACCGCGATCCGGTCGAGCTCCTCGGACGGCGAGAGCACCAAGCAGCCGACATGGCGCAGCTCGAGACCCTCCGCCAGGGCGTGCGGGGCAATGCACGCCAGCGCTTGATTGGTGCGCGCAAGCCGCTCGAGATCGGCCTCGAGGCCGTCGGTGAAGATGCTGTTGAGCGCATGCCCCGCGATCTGGGCGAGCGACGGACAGCCCTGGCTACGTACGGCATCGCCATCGGCGCGGCGCGATACCGAGACCACCAGCACGCGGTCGGCGCCGAGGTGCAAGGCCGGACTGATCGGAGCGATCTGGCGCATCGAGCCGTCGCCGAAGTACTCGTCGCCGATGCGCGTCGGCGGGAACATGAAGGGAATCGCCGCCGACGCCATGAGGTGGTCGATGCCGATCTCGGCCGGTACGCCGAGGCGCCGGGCACGCTGCCACGGCGCAATGTCCTGCCTGCCCTGAAAGAACGACACCGAATGCCCGGAGCTGTATCCGGAGGCCGTCACCGCGAGGGCCGCTAGGTCATCACGGGCGACGGCGGCGGCGATACCACTAAAGTCGACCTCCCGGGCAAGGAGCCGCGCCATCGGACCGTTGTCCAGAAGCGAGACTGCACCGTGGCGGGGCATCCCGCCTCCCACCAGGGACCAGAACCATCGTGCGGCGCAGTGTCCCATGCCGGCCACGTCGGATCGATAGACCTGCGAGGCGTGGAAGTCCTTCCAGACACGCACCAGCCTGCCCACGGCCCGGCGGAAATCGCCGGCGTCCGCAGCGATGGCCGTGGCATTGATCGCCCCCGCCGACGTGCCGCAGACGACCTTGAATGGCGTAGGCGCCCCCGACGGCGATAACTCCGCGAGTGCACGCAGCACCCCGACTTGATAGGCCGCGCGGGCGCCGCCGCCGGTGAGCACCAGTCCGGTCGTAACCTTTGCGCTATTTCCCCCTACAGCCATCTCGGCTCTCCGGGCTATCGATCCCCCATTATCGGCACAGGCCGCGAATAACATGAGGCACGCCTTCCGGAGACCGGCTGAACCACCCACGCGCCCGGCGGTCTGTGCTCCAGCGGGCAGCACGCGGGCAATGCCGTTGCCACGCCCGCTCCAGCTGGAGTACTTTGCGAGTTCGGCGGTCGAGAGCGCACCGCTCGCCTTGCCCTTTGTCGGGTCCCTGCTACGTCCGTCGCCCTGCCAGGCCATGAAAAAAGCCACGCTGTACAGCACCTCCGCGCATACCAAGCCGCGTGTCCCCGCCCAGCCGACGGCCGATGCCGCGGCCCCCCCGCCGCCCTCGTGGCGCGCCCGGGCGGCTACGCAGCTGCGCCGCTACGAGCGGCTGCTGCTGGTGGCGACCAGCGTGCTGCTGACGGTGGCGTTGTTCGCCACCTACACGCGAATGCATCCCCCGCCGCGGTCCCTGACTCAGAAGGATATCGACAACGCGGTGGTTCATACCCTGGAGAACCTGCCGACCCCCTCGCCCGCTGCCAAGGCCTACGAAATCGTCATCCCTTCTGTCGTCCGCGTCCTCGGCACCGGCGACGAGCGCGAGGACGGCAAGCCGCCGGATCGCGGCGTGGGGACGGGCGTGGTCATCGTCGACAGCGGCATCATCCTCACCAACCTGCATGTGGTGTCCGACGCGAAGCGCATCAAGGTCACCTTTGCCGACGGATTCGAGTCCGACGCCAACATCGTGTCGGTCCAGCCTGAAAACGATCTCGCCGTCATCAAGGCCACCAAGATTCCTGACGACCTGATGTCCGCGACGCTCCGCTCGACTGCCGATCTCAGTGTCGGCGATCAGGTCGTGGCGGTCGGGTTTCCGTTCGGCATCGGCCCGTCGGCGTCGGCCGGCGTGGTATCGGGCCTCGCTCGCGAGTACCGCTCCCCGGAAGGCAAGCGCGTGCTGACCAATCTCATCCAGTTCGACGCCGCGGCCAATCCGGGCAACTCGGGTGGACCGCTCGTCACCATGGACGGCGAGGTCGTCGGCATCGTCACGGCCATCCTCAATCCGACCGAGCAGCGGGTGTTCGTCGGCATCGGCTTCGCCGTGCCCATCGAGAACGCCGCGAGCGCAGTGGGACTTTCTCCTTTCTGACACGCGACGCCTAACACGGCAACGTCCCGAACCTCCGTCGCGAGCCGCGGCGACTCACACAGGAACGCAATGGAAAACAAGCCTAGCGGGCGCACCGAGGTGGCATCGCTCATGGAGCGCATCCTCTACGAGGTGAAGAAAGTGGTGGTCGGCCAGGACCACTTCCTGGAGCGGGTGATGGTGGCGATCCTCGCCCAAGGCCACCTGCTGGTCGAAGGCGTGCCTGGACTTGCCAAGACCCTCACGGTCAAGACGCTGGCGCGCACCATTCGGGGCACGTACCGCCGCATCCAGTTCACACCCGACTTGGTTCCCGCCGACCTCGTCGGCACGCGGGTGTACAACCAGAAGACGAGCGACTTCACCACCTCGCTTGGCCCGGTCTTCACTAACCTGCTGCTCGCCGACGAGATCAATCGCGCGCCGGCCAAGGTGCAGAGCGCCCTGCTCGAGGTGATGCAGGAATATCAGGTCACGATCGCCGGGGAGACCCATCTCGTACCCGAGCCGTTCCTGGTCATGGCCACCCAGAATCCGATCGAAACCGAAGGCACCTATCCGCTTCCCGAAGCGCAGGTCGACCGTTTCATGATGAAGGTGCTGGTCGGCTACCCCAGCGAGGAGGAGGAGTTCGTGATCGTCGAGCGGGTCACGGGCATGGCGGCGACGGTGGTGCCGGTGGCGACCACCGAGCAGCTCTCGGCGTTGCAGCGCGAGTGCCGGCAGAGCTACGTGGACCCCTCCCTCATCCAGTACGCCGTGCGCATGGTCGCGGCCACGCGCGATCCCGAGCGCTACGGCATCAAGGACGTGGGGCAGTACCTGACCTACGGCGCGAGTCCGCGCGCCTCGATTCACCTCATCGAAGGCGGACGTGCCCTTGCCTTCCTGCGTGGTCGCGACTACGTGCTGCCAGAGGACGTCACCGACATCGCCCCGGACGTGCTCCGCCATCGCCTGGTGTTGTCGTACGAGGCGTTAGCTAGCTCGCTCACCGCCGATGATATCGTCCGCCGGGTGATGGAGAACGTTCGCGCCCCCGACAAGCCCCTCGATACCCATGTCCGCGTCGGCGCTCGGTCCTGAGCACGTCCTGCGCCGCCTCGAGTGGACGGTGATGCGTCGGCTCGACGGCGTGCTGCACGGCGACTACCGCACGCTCTTCCGCGGCTTCGGACTGGATCTCGCCGACTTGCGCGAGTACCAGTACAACGACGACGTGCGTCACATCGACTGGAACGTCACCGCGCGGCTGCAAACGCCCTACGTGCGGGAGTACAACGAGGAGCGCGAGGTCGAGGCATGGTTCCTGCTCGATCTTTCCCCGTCGGTTGACTTCGGCTCGCAGGCGGTACGCAAGCAATCGGTCTCGGCGGAGTTCGTGACCGTGCTCGCGCGGCTGCTCACCCGCCACGGCAATCGCGTGGGGGCACTGTTCTACGGCTCCGAGGTCGATACGGTAATCATGCCCCGCAGCGGGCGGCGGCACGTCCTGCATCTGCTGCATGCCATGACCACCCGCGAGCGCGCCGCTACGACCACCCCGACCGACCTCGCCTCGTTCCTGCGCACCGCCGCGCAAGCGATCAAGCGCCGCTCACTGGTGTTCGTGGTCTCCGACTTCATCAGCGCACCCGATTGGGCGCGCGCCATCGCCCAGCTCGCGCGGCGCCACGAGGTCATCGCCGTGCGGCTCTACGATCCGCTGGAGATGGAGCTCCCCGACCTCGGCATGCTGGTGATCCAGGACGCCGAGACCGGCGAGCAGCTCTTCGTTGACACCCACGACCGCGCGTTTCGCAAGCGCTTCGCGGAAGCCGCGCGGGCGCGCGAGCTCGAGCTGCGCAACGCCTTCATGCAAGCTGGGGTGGACGCCCTCGAGCTCTCGACTGCGGACGATCTGGTCGACGCCATCATGCGTTTCGCCGACCTGCGCAAGCACCGCAGCCGGCTGGCGGGCGGCGGCTTGCTGCCAAAGCACCTGCAGCACGGCACCCAATGAGCTTCCGTAGTCTCCCGGCACCGGCGGCCCGACTCGCTCACCCCCGCGGGCAGGCTCACCGCGCACGCGGCCTGCCGCCGACGTGCGCCGAGGGGATCCGTCGATGACATTTCTCTGGCCCAAGCTTCTCTGGCTGCTGCTGCTGGTTCCGCTGCTCGTCATCGGCTACCTCTGGATCCTGCGCCGCAAGCGCCAGGCAGTGGTGCGCTACGCCAATCTCGCCATGGTGCGCGGCGTGATGGAAATGGGCTCCCGCGTTCGGCGGCACGTCCCCCCTGCACTGCTGCTCGGCGCCCTCACCCTGATGATCCTCGCTATCGCCCGGCCGGCGGCCGTGGTCACCCTTCCCTCGCAGCACGACACGGTGATCCTGGCGATGGACGTATCGGGCAGCATGCGTGCGGTCGACGTCGAGCCGAGCCGGCTCGCGGCGGCCCAGGCGGCCGCGAAAAGCTTCGTCGCCGCGCAGCCCTCGACGACCCGGATCGGCGTGGTCGCCTTTGCCGCGACAGCCACGGTCGTGCAGCCGCCGACCGATCGCCGCGAGGACGTGCTCGCGGCCATCGATCGCTTCCAGGTACAGCGCGGCACGGCGGTGGGCAGCGGCATCCTGGTGTCGTTGAAAGCGATCTTCCCCGACGTCGAGTTCGACCTGCGCTCCTGGAATCCGCGCGGCGACAAGGCCAAGAAGCCCAAGGGCGCGTCGCTGGACGCCAACCGCAGCGGCGGCGACGACAAGGATCCCGGCAAGCAGGACCGCAACGCGCCACCCGGCTCGTACGCCGCCGCTGCGATCATCCTGCTCACCGATGGCCAGACCACCACCGGCCCCGACCCGATCGAGTCCTCGCGCATGGCCGCCGAGCGTGGCGTGCGGGTATTCACGGTCGGCGTCGGCACCCAGAAAGGCGAGACCATCCGCAGCGAGGGTTGGACGATGCGCGTCCGCCTCGACGAGGACGCCCTTAAGAACATCGCCAACATCACCCGGGGCGATTACTTCTATGCCGGCACGGCGCCTGACCTCAAGAAGATTTACCAATCGCTCAACACCAAGCTCACCTTCGAAAAGAAGGAGACGGAGATCACCGCCCTGTTCGCGGCGGTGGCGGCATGCCTCGCCTTGGTATCCGCACTGCTTTCGATGCTGTGGTTCAACCGGATCCTGTAGCGGGGAAGCAACCGACCCCGCGCGCCCCGCCAATTCGCCTATGGCGCTACGCGTGGGCAAGCCCAGCGACACTCGTGGGCCTGCTCGCAGGCGCGGTCGCGAGTGCCTGCGGTGCGCGCGCGCGCTGCGTCGATGGCGTGCTGGAGATCGCCGGTGGGAGGCTCGCGCGAGCATTCGCCCACTTTCCCTGCACCCGGCCGTTCGTGGCCGTTACGCTCGGGCATGTGATTCTCGGGATCGACCACATGGTACTCGCGGCTTGTCGCGCGCACGAGCACGTTCACGTACGCCAGTACGAGCGATGGGGCATCGCGTTTTTGCCGCTGTATTTCGGCGAAAGCCTCCTGCAGTGGCTGCGCGGCCGCGATCCGTACCGTGACAACCGCTTCGAGCGCGCCGCCCGGTGTGCCCGGAAGCCCCCGCCGTGACCCTGCTCGCCGCGGTGGCGGCGACGTCGGAGCAGGTCGCGGCCACGTCCAGCCGGCGCGCCAAGGCGGCGGCCATCGCCGCCTTGCTGGGTTCGCTCGCGCCCGACGAGACCGCAATCGTGGTCGCCTATCTGGCCGGAGAGCTGCCCCAGGGCAGGATCGGTATCGGCTGGGCTGCGCTGCGGGAAGCCCGAACCGCTAACGCCGCCGGTTCGCCCACGCTTGCCATCGCCGAGGTGAATGCCACGCTTGAAGCGATCGCGGCCACATCGGGACCCGGTTCCGCGGCGCAACGCAACCGCCGGCTTGCCGGACTGCTCGAGCGCGCCACCGCCGCTGAGCAGGATTTCCTGACCCGGCTCCTGCAAGGCGAGCTGCGCCAGGGGTCGCTCGAAGGGGTCATGATCGAAGGCGTGGCTGCGGCCGCGGGCCTGTGCCCTGCGGACGTGCGGCGGGCCGCCATGGTCGCCGGCGGCATCGCCCGGGTCGCCGCGAGCGTCCTTGCCGATGGGGACGTGGGCCTTGCACGCTTTGTGATCACGCCCTTCCAGCCGGTGGCGCCGATGCTCGCGCAGCCGGCCGATGACATCGTATCGGCGCTGGAGGCGTCCGGCCCCGCGGCGCTCGAATGGAAGATGGACGGCGCACGCGTGCAGGTGCACCGGCGGGGCAACACCGTCCGGCTTTTCACCCGCAGTCTCAACGACGTCACGGCGGCGGCACCGGAAGTCGTTGCCGTCGTCGCGCAATTGCCGGACGACGATCTCATCCTCGACGGCGAGATCATCGCCCTCGGCGACGACGGTACGCCGCGTCCGTTCCAGGTCACCATGAGCCGGTTCGGGCGGACGCTCGACGTGGCGAATCAGTCGCGCACGCTGCCGCTCTCCGTGTTCTTTTTCGACTGCCTGCGGCGCGGCGGTGTGGACCTCACCGGCGCGGATACCGAGACCCGTTATGCCGCCCTCGTGGAGGCCGTCGGCCCGGTATTGCGGATGCCGCGACACGTCACCGACGATCCCGCTACGGCGCAGGCGTTCTTCGAGGAGGCCATCGGTCGCGGTCACGAAGGCGTGATGGTCAAGGCACTTGGGGCACCCTACCAACCGGGAACACGCAGTGCGAGTTGGCGCAAGGTCAAGCGTGCCCATACCTTGGACCTGGTTGTGCTGGCGGCGGAGTGGGGACACGGCCGGAGGCACCGCTGGCTATCCAACCTCCACCTCGGTGCCCGCGATCACACTACCGGGGAATTCGTGATGCTGGGTAAGACCTTCAAGGGGCTCACCGACACCATGCTGGCGTGGCAGACCGATGCGCTGCTCGCGCGTGCGACCGCAAGCGATACCTCGATCGTGCACGTGCGGCCCGAGATCGTGGTGGAGGTAACGTTCAACGAGCTGCAGGCGAGCACGCGTTATCCAGGAGGCCTCGCCCTGCGCTTTGCACGCGTGAAGGCGTTCCGGCCGGATAAACGGCCCGAGGACACCGACACGATCGAGACTGTCCGCGCGATCTTCCGGGCACAAGGTAGCGACCGCGCTGTGGCCCAACGCCGCCAACCGCGCGGCACCGACTTGTAGCCGCGCAAGCGACGCCCGGCGATTGCGACTCGCGTCAACACTTGGTGCGGAAGACCGCTAACTCCCGGGTTCGCTCCTGCATCTCCGCTGAAATCGCGTCCGCAAGGGTTCGCTATAATATTGATCAAACGGTAATGGCGGGCGCCCGGGAACGATCGGCCCGCCCTCGGCGTCAAGACCGTGCACAACCAACCAATTGGAGGATGCATGAAGCGATCCCTGCAGGCATTTGCCCTTGCCACTGTCATGGTTATGGCGACGGCACCCGCGCGTGCGGCCGACCAGTTCGTCAACGTGCTCACCGGCGGTACCAGCGGCGTCTACTACCCCCTGGGCGTCGCCCTCGGCAACGTGATCGGCAAGGCGGTGCCGAGCGCCAAGACGTCGGTCCAGTCGACCAAGGCGTCCGTCGAGAACCTCAACCTGTTGCAGTCCGGACGGGGCGAGATCGCCTTCACCCTCGGCGACTCTCTTTCCGACGCGTGGAAGGGCAATGAGGAAGCCGGGTTCAAGACTCCGCTCAAGAAGCTGCGGGGCATCGCCGCGATCTATCCGAACTACATCCAGATCGTGGCCCGCGCCGATACCGGCATCAAGACCCTCGCGGATCTCAAGGGCAAGAAGATTTCGGTGGGTGCGCCCAAGTCCGGCACCGAGCTCAACGCCCGTGCGGTGCTCGGCGCGGCCGGACTTTCCTATAACGATTTCTCCAAGGTGGAATACCTGCCCTTCGGTGAGTCGGTCGAACTGATGAAAAACCGGCAGCTCGATGCGACCCTGCAGTCCGCCGGCCTTGGCGTCGCGAGTCTGCGCGATCTCGCCGCGGCGATGGACATTGTCGTCGTCTCGGTACCGGCCGACGTGATCAAGAAGATCGGCGACCCGGCGTATATCGCCGCGCCCATTCCGGCCAATACATACAAGGGCCAGACCAGCGACGTCAACACTGCGGCCGTGCAGAACTACCTCGTCACCCATGACGGCGTGAGCAACGATCTCGTCTATGCCATGACCAAGGCGCTGTGGACGCACCTGGACGAGCTCGTGGCGGCCCACTCCGCGGCCAAAGCCATCACTTCCAAGAATGCGCTGCAGGGCATGCCCGTCCCCCTTCATCCAGGCGCCGAAAAGTATTACCGCGAAGCCGGCATGCTGAAGTAACTCCGGCACGGCGCGGCCCCGGCCGCGCCGTGGTGGTGCATGCGTGACGGTTACCACCATGACGTTCGTCGCGGCCCGGCGATGCGGCCATCGGCGGGCATGTCCTCGTAGCAAAGTGCGCGGACGCGTGAACGATCCGCCACCGCCCCAGGCGTCCACCCAGCCGGGTTGTCGCGCTGCCCGCGTTCGCGGGTAAGCTTGGGCAACTTCGAAACCGCGACAGGAGCCCCCATGGCCGCAACACCCGAGGTGAGCAACGTCCACGCGGCCTCCGACGCGGCCTTCGACGAGACGGGCGCGAAGCGCACGCTGCAGGGCCTCGCCGCCAAGCTAGTGGCCGGGGTCGCGCTCGCGTTCTCCGCCTACCAGCTCATCATTGCGGGCTTCGCACCTCTTTCGAGCCTGCCGACACGCTCGCTGCATGTCGGCTTCTTACTCGCCCTCGCCTTCCTCATACATCCGGTCACCAAGCGTGCCAATCGGCATCGCATCGCGTCCTACGACCTCTTGCTGGCGGCGCTCGGATTCGGCTTGAGCTTCTATCACCTTGTGTTCGAGGCGGAGCTCATCCAGCGCTCCGGCGACCCGAGCATGATGGATCTCGTCGTCGGCACGGTCTTTATCGTGCTGGTGTTCGAGGCGGCGCGTCGGGTGCTCGGCATTGCGCTGCCGATCATCTGCGCCACCTTCCTAGCCTACGGCATGCTCGGACAGTTCCTGCCGGGAGATCTCGCCCATCGCGGGTATGGGTTCGACCAGATCGTGAACCAGCTCTTCCTCGGCACCGAGGGCATCTTCGGCATCCCCGTACTGGTGTCCGCAACCTACATCTTTCTCTTCATCCTGTTCGGCAGCTTCCTCGAGCATGCCGGCATGATCAACCTGTTCAACAGCGTAGCCCTGGGCTTCGTAGGACATGCGCGCGGCGGCCCGGCCAAGGTTGCAGTCATCTCGTCGGGCATGATGGGAACGATCTCGGGCTCGGGCGTCGCCAACGTGCTGACGGTTGGCCAGTTCACCATCCCACTCATGAAGCGCTTCGGCTACTCGCCGGTGTTTGCCGGTGCGGTCGAGGCAACGTCGTCCATGGGTGGGCAGATCATGCCTCCGGTGATGGGCGCGGTGGCGTTCATCATGGCCGAGACGCTCAACGTCCCGTACGTGACCGTGGTCAAGGCGGCAATCGTGCCGGCCGTGCTCTATTACGCGACGGCGTTCTGGATGGTGCACCTCGAAGCCGGTCACCGCAACCTGATCGGCATGCCGAAAGAGGATTGCCCGAATCCGTGGCACGCGATCCGCGAGCGCTGGTACCTGATCCTGCCGCTCGCCGTGCTGGTGTACATGCTGTTCGACGGCTTCACGCCGATGTTCGCGGGGATCATCGGGCTGTCGCTGACGGCGATGCTGATCCTCGGTGTCGGCATCGCCGCGGGGTTCGGCTCGATGCTGTTCCGGATTCCGTTCTGGATAGCTCTCGGCCTCGCCACTGCGAGCTTCTTCCGCTATGGCATCTGGCCGATTATCGTCGCCATTGCGGTGCTGGTGGTTGCGAACCTGATTGTCAAGGGTGGTCGCAAGACGCTGGCGATCATGCGCAGCAGCCTGGTCGAGGGCGCCCGCCAGGCCATTGCAGTCGGCGTGGCATGCGCCATCGTCGGGGTGATCATCGGCGTGCTGACCCTGACCGGCGCCGCCTCCAATTTCGCCGGGTTCATCCTGGAGGTCGGTGCGCGCAGCCTGTTCCTGTCGCTTTTCCTTACCATGCTGGTGTGCCTGGTGCTGGGCATGGGCATCCCGACCATCCCGAACTACATCATCACCAGCGCGATCGCGGCCCCGGCGCTGCTCAAGCTCGGCGTGCCGCTGATCGTCTCGCACATGTTTGTGTTCTATTTCGGGATCATGGCCGACCTGACGCCGCCGGTCGCCCTTGCGGCGTTTGCCGCCGCCTCCATCGCCAAGGCGTCGCCGATGAAGATCGGCTGGAAAGCCACCCACATCGCCATCGCCGGATTCGTAATCCCCTACATGGCGGTCTACGATCCGGCGCTGATGCTGCAGGCCCCCGCGGGCAGCGCGCTCAGCATCACGGCGGTGCTCTATGTCATCGGCAAGGCGGTCTTGGCGATTGCACTCTGGGGTGCGGCCGCCATCGGCTATCTGCGCGGGGTACTGAACTGGGCGGAGCGGATCCTGGCGTTCGCTGCAGCCGCAATGCTGGTGGCGGCGCTTCCCGTCACCGACGAACTGGGCTTCGCCGGCAGTGCCCTTTTCCTCGGCTGGCACTTTGTGCGCACCCGGGACGCCAAGCGGGTCGCCGCCACGCCGTGAGCGCAATCGTGCCCGTCCTCTGCGTGCTGGTCGCGGGGGCGGTGCGCGCGACCTTGCCGGGTGACGCCATGACGGTTTCGTGGACCCACTCGGTGCAGCAGACCCAGTGGGAGGAACGCTATCGGTTGAGCGAAGGCGGGCTGGTGCTCGAGGAAGCGCGAGTGCAAGGCTCGGGCGCCGGCATGGAAGCCGGCGAGAATGCCGTGCGCCGCGAGGGCTGGTGGACCTGGCAACCGCAGCTCCACCTGGCCGCCGTCACGCTCACCCGGTCGAGCTACGCAGGCGACTACACGATCTGCAGTGCCTCCGCCTGTACGACCCTCGCGCAGCTCGCCGGCCCCACTGCTGAAGGCGCAGCGGTGGTGATCGCGCCCTGTCCGGGCGGCGCCGCCCCAGCCCCACGTTCATCCCCGAAAGCGATCAGGCAGCGGCGGCCGTAAGCTCGGGGGTGACCGGCGCATGCCGGACGAGGGTGCTGACGTGGGTGGGGAAAGTCCCCCGCTTGCGGTCCAGGAAGAACGTGCGCAAGGTGCGGATAATGGTGCGGAAGGCGAGCTCCTCCCACGGTATCTCGTCCTCGTCGAAGAGTCGCACCTCGATACTTTCCGGTCCCGGGCTGAAATCGAGATCTGCGAGCTCAGCACGGAACATGACGTAGATCTGGTTGATGTGCGGAAGGCTGATCACCGTGTAGAGCTCGCCCATGCGCACCCGCGCGCTCGCCTCTTCCAGTGTCTCGCGCGCTGCGCCCGCAGCCAGTGACTCACCGTTCTCGAGGAAGCCCGCAGGCAAGGTCCAAAGGCCAAGGCGCGGCTCGATAGCGCGCCGGCATAGCAGGACCTGGTCGCCGTGCTCCGGCAGGCAGCCTACGACGACCTTCGGATTCTGATAGTGGATGGCTGCGCACGCCCCGCACACGTGCCGCGGCAGCGTATCGCCTTCCGGGACCCGCAACACGATGTCGGGCGACCCGCATTCGCTGCAGAACTTCATGGCCGGATGAACTGCTCGCGGTAATACTTGAGTTCCATGATCGACTCCTGCACGTCGGCGAGCGCCTCGTGCTTGCCTTCCTTGGGAATACCTTTCATGAGCTCGGGCTTCCAGCGCCGACAAAGCTCCTTCAGGGTGGAGACGTCCAGGTTGCGGTAGTGGAAGAAGTCCTCGAGTTCGGGCATCCAGCGGGCGAGGAACCGGCGATCCTGGCAGATCGAGTTGCCGCACATCGGCGATGCCTTGGCAGCGACGTGCTCGCGCAGGAACGCTAGCGCAGCCGCCTCGACGGATCGCTCGTCGTGCCCCGAGGCCCGCACCTTGGCCACCAGCCCCGACTTGGTATGGGTGCCGGTATTCCACGCATCCATCCCGGCGAGCACCTCGTCACTCTGGTGCACCACCCAGACCGGCGCCTCCGCGACCGTGGCGAGATCGGCGTCGGTCACGATCAACGCGAGTTCGATGATGCGATCGGTTTCCGGCTTCAAGCCGGTCATTTCCATGTCGATCCAGACGAGGCGGTCCATTTGCGGGGGGATTCTGCGTTTCCGAGGTGAGGGAGGCGAGGTGAAGCCAGGCAAGGGGCGAAGTGAAGGGAATGGCGATGGCTCGACGTCGAAGGCCCAGTTGGGATGCCAAAAGCGATTCCGGATTCAAGGCTGGATCGGCGTTCGGCGGGTCGCGATGCGCCGGCAGGACATCGTCAACGCCCGTCATCGATCGCCGGTCGCCGCGATGGACGCACGTCGCGACGCCTGGGATTGAGTATGGGAGAATGAAGCCTTGATTCTACGCGACACCCGGCCTGGTTCCACCCGCGACGGATCGTCGCCCAGGCGCGGTGGCGATCACGCTCGCGGTGCCCGTCCGCCGATCGCCTGATTGCAACCAGCCTTGCGACGCTCCGATGCCTGAAACACGCTTCGCCATCCTCTTCGCCTTAGCCCTCGGTCTCACCTTCACGTTGCGGTGGTGGCTCGCCCGGCGGCAGATCGCCCACGTCGCCGCGCACCGCGACCAAGTCCCGGCGGAATTCGCCGACCGCATCCGGCTTGGCGCCCATCAGAAAGCCGCCGACTATACCGTCGCGCGTACCCGCGTGGGCATGATCGAGACGCTCGTCGATGCCGTCGTGCTCCTGGTACTCACCTTTGGCGGCGGTCTCGCCGCATTGGTCGAGGCGACGCAGGACCTGTCGGTGGGTCCGCTCTGGCAGGACCTGGGACTCATCGTCGCGCTGGCCGTCATCACCGGCTTGATAGGGCTCCCCTTCGCGTGGTGGCACACCTTCGTGCTCGAGGCCCGCTTCGGCTTCAACCGCACCACGCCAAAGCTATGGCTCAGCGATCTCGCCAAAGGCATCTTGCTCGCCGCATTGCTCGGACTGCCGCTCGTCGCGCTCGCCCTGACCCTCATGCGCGCCGCAGGTCCCTATTGGTGGCTCTGGCTCTGGGCCGTCTGGATCGGCTTCCAGTTCCTCATGCTGGCGCTCTATCCGACCGTAATCGCCCCGCTGTTCAACAAGTTCTCGCCGCTTCCCGAAGGCGCCGCCCGGGAGCGCGTCGAAAGCCTGCTCACGCGGTGTGGATTCAAGAGCCGCGGCCTGTTCGTGATGGACGGTTCGCGGCGCTCCAGCCATGGCAACGCGTTCTTCACCGGCTTCGGCCGTGCGAAACGGATCGTGTTCTTCGACACCCTCCTCGACCGGTTGGCGCCCGAGGAAGTCGAAGCGGTGCTCGCCCACGAGCTGGGCCATTTCCGGCTGCGACACGTGCTGAAGCGCATGGCATGGATGGCGGCGACGGCGCTCGCATTCCTGGCGCTACTCGCGTGGTTGCTCGAGGCGCCGTGGTTCTACGCCGGCTTGTCGGTGCCCCTCGTCCCCGATCGTCCCGGCATTGCGCTGGTGCTGTTCTTCCTCGTGCTGCCAGTGTTCACCTTCCTGCTCGCCCCGCTCGGCGCGCTGTATTCTCGCAAGCACGAGTTCGAAGCCGACGCCTTCGCCGCCGAGCATGCGTCCGCCGCCACCCTGGTGCACGCGCTGGTTAAGCTGTACCAGGACAATGCCGCGACCCTCACTCCGGACCCGGTGCACTCGACCTTCTACGATTCCCATCCCCCGGCGGCGATCCGCATCGCCCGCCTGCAGGCGCTCGGCTCGCAGCACGCGGCGCCAGTGCCATCCTGAGTCCACCACGGGAGGCCATATGTCAATTCCTAACGCTCTCATGCGCATCACCGCCCTCGCGGCATGGTTCTCGATCCAATCGAGCATCGCCCTCGCGGCCCCGCCGGAACCGTTCGCCGACGGCGATCCGAGCGCGGGCAAGCCGCTCGTCGAAAAGGACTGCGTGGCGTGCCACGTCAAGCGTTTGGGAGGCGACGGCACCAGGATGTACCTGCGGTCGGATCGGCGCGTGAACACCGCGCAGCAACTATTGGCGCAGGTGCGCTACTGCAACACCGAGCTGGGAACGAACTACTTTCCCGATGAGGAAGCTCACGTCGCCGCATTTCTCAACGCGCAGTACTATCATTTCAAGCCATGAGCGCGGCCGACGACGCGCCGCCGCTCGATCTCGCCACCCTCGCCGTGCAGCGTGGCGCGCCGCGACTGGGTGATGCAGAGCGGCGCGCCTACCTCGCGCGACTCCCTGGCTGGGTGCTGGAAGACGACCGCATCGCCAAGACCTTCCGCTTCGGCGGCTATGCGCAGACGATCGGATTCGTCAACGCGATCGCCTGGATTGCACAGCGCCTCGACCACCATCCCGACCTCGTCGTGGGCTATGACCGATGCGCGGTCGCATGGAGCACGCACGACGCCCGGGGTGTCACCATCAACGACTGCATAGCGGCGGCCCGGACTGAGCAGCTGCTCACGTGAGTTCCAGTCGCAAGCGGCGGCCGGTGCACGAGCCCGTCGACGGCGCGGCAGCGCTTCGTTCGGGCCTGGTTCTGGCGAGCTATCGCCGGCATTTCGCGGTGCGATTGGACGATGGCGAGCTGATCGAGTGCGTGCTGCGAGGCCGCAGTCTTACCCTGGCCTGCGGTGATCAGGTCCAGGTGATCCCGATGCAAGGCGGCGGCGCCATCGAAGCCGTCGCTCCTCGCAGCACGCTGTTCTACCGGTCCGACGCCTTTCATGAAAAGCTGATCGCCGCCAACGTCACGCAGGTAATCGGCGTCGTCGCGCCGGATGTGGCCGTCGACGAGGAACTGCTGACCCGCTGGGGTGTCGCCGCGGAAGCGCAGCGATGTCGCTTCATCATCGTCGTCAATAAGGCGGACTTGCCCGGGCATGCGCCTCTGCTACAGCGCCTTGCCGCATTCGCGACCATGGGCTACCCAGTCGTGTCGCTCGCCGCGACGCGCGATGTCGCTGCCCTCGTGCCGTGCGTCGCGGGACAGCGCAGCGTGCTCATCGGGCAATCTGGGATGGGCAAGTCGACGATCCTCAACGGCCTCGCCCCGGAGGCCGCGGCGCGCACGGGCGAGGTTTCACGGTCGCTGCAGGCTGGCCGGCACACCACGACCCACTCGACCCTTCATCCCCTTCCTGAACCCTTGGAAGGGTGGATCGTCGATTCGCCGGGACTGAAGGCGTTCGGCCTGGCGCATGTGAATCCAGACGACATCGCCGACGCATTTCCGGAATTTCGGCCGGTGCGTGGGCAATGCCGCTTTCGCGACTGCCGGCACGACCGCGAGCCCGGCTGCGCGCTCCAGGCGACAGTGGCACGCGGCGATGCCGCGCCCTATCGCCTCGATTTGCTGCGGACGCTGGTGGCCGAGAGTACGGCATCCCGTGCACCGCACGCTGCCCCGACGCGGCATCGCTGACCCGCCCTGCGCACCGGGCGTCGACCCGCACACGCGTCGATCAGGGCGCCCAGTTGGCAAGGGTCAGCAACAGGATGAGCAGCAGCCACAGCACCAGCGCGCGCCACACGAGACCTACGCCACTAGGCAACAGGTCGGCGTCGGCGGGCTCGCCCACTCCGAGTTCGGGACGATAGTCCGGCTCCGCACCCAGCACGGGGAGCGGTCCGCCGAGCTGCACCCCAAGCGCACCCGCACCGCTCGCCAGCACGATGCCGGCATGGGCGCCGCCCAGCTGGTCGCTCCACGTCTGCGCCTGCGTTCGCCAGCAATAGACGGCGTCCTCGAAGTCGCCAACGATCGCAAACGACAACGCGGCAAGCCGCACCGGGATCCAGTCGAGCAGCCATAGCAAGGTGCGGGCGGGCCGCCCGAACGCCTCGCGCGCCGCCAGGATCGGTGTGGTGTCCTCGCCACGCGCCTCGCCGCGCCACTCGCTCGCGAGTCGAAACGTTGCGCGGTAGAGCACCGCGCCGGTCGGGCCCGGCAGCACGGTGAACCAGAAGAGCGTCGCGAACACCTGCTGGTACGAGTCGAGCAGGCCGCGTTCGATCGCGAGACGGGCGATGTCGTGCGTGCCGAGCTCGCTTGCTGGAACGCCGCGCCAGCCGGCCAACGCGCGCCGCGCAGCAGTGAGGTCGTTGGCCCGAAGCGCCGCCACCACGTTGGAATACGCGTGGCTGAAGCGACGAAAACCCATCAGGAAATAAAGCCACAGCACGTTCCATAGCAGCCCGAGGAGCGGATGCACGCGGTACAGGATCCAGAATCCCGCCGCGGCCAGCACCACAGGCGGTGCCAGGCCCGCGATAGTCGCGACCGCACCATGCTGCGCGGTGCCGCCATTGAGCTTGCGCTCGAGCAACCGCACGTAGCGGACATAGATGCGCTCGAGCACGCTGCGCCAACGAAAGGTGCGCCACTGCTCGAGCGCCAGGGCCGCGACGACGGCAATGAAATTCATCGTGACGGACTCAGGTGCGCAGCTCGTTCCGGTCGCGAAACTGCTCGAGCGCCTCGGGATTCGCAAGCGCCTCCAGGTTGTGCACCGGTCGACCATGCACCACTTCGCGGACCGCCAGCTCGACGATCTTGTTGCTCTTGGTGCGCGGTATGTCGTTGACCTGCACGATCTTGGCCGGCACGTGTCGCGGCGTGGTGTTGGCGCGGATGTGCTGCTTGATGCGCTCCGTCAGGGTGGCATCGAGGACGAGGCCATCGCGAAGTTTCACGAACAGCACCACCCGCACGTCGCCGACGTCGTCGGGAGGCCAGTTCTGGCCGATTACCAGGCTTTCCATCACCTCGTCGAGCTGCTCGACCTGGCGGTAAATCTCCGCCGTGCCGATGCGCACCCCGCCAGGATTGAGGGTGGCGTCGGAGCGGCCGTAGATGATCAGGCCGTCGTGCTCGGTCAGCTCGACGAAGTCGCCGTGGCACCACACCCC
Organism: Casimicrobiaceae bacterium; assembly: GCA_039915505.1. Taxonomy (GTDB): domain Bacteria; phylum Pseudomonadota; class Gammaproteobacteria; order Burkholderiales; family Casimicrobiaceae; genus CAIWHR01. The sequence goes on along the minus strand of JBDSND010000016.1, from coordinate 13,429 downwards.
CGGAAAGCGCTCGAAATACGCCGCGCGATACTTGGCACCGTCGGGATCGTTCCAGAAACCAATCGGCATGCACGGGAACGGCTGGGTACACACCAGCTCGCCTTGCTGCTCTCGCACCTGCTTTCCCTCCGGGTCGAACACGTCGACCGCCATGCCGAGGCCGCGGCACTGGAGCTCGCCCCGCCATACCGGTCGGGTCGGCACACCCAGCGCGAAGCACGACACGATATCGGTGCCGCCCGAGATGGACGACAGGCAAAGGTCGTCCTTCACGCACTGGTAGACGTAGTCGAAGCTCTCCGGGGCGAGGGGACTGCCCGTCGAGAACAGGGCGCGCAGGCTGTCGAGCCCGTAATCCTTGCGCGGCACCAGCGCGATTTTCTTGATGGCGTCGATGTACTTCGCCGACGTCCCGAAGTGCGTCATGCGCTCGGTCTCGGCGAAGTCCCACAGGATCTTGCCGCGCGCGACGAAAGGCGAGCCATCGTAGAGCAGCAGCGTGGCGCCGACCGCGAGGCCCGAGACCAGCCAGTTCCACATCATCCAGCCGCAGGTGGTGAAGTAGAAGAGGCGGTCGCCGGGCTTGACGTCGCCATGCAGGGACAGCTCCTTGACGTGCTGGAGCAGCGTCCCGCCGGCGCCGTGCACGATGCACTTGGGCACCCCGGTGGTGCCCGACGAATACAGAATGTAGAGGGGATGATCGAACGGCAGCCGGACATACGCCATGACCGCCGGCGCGTACGGCGCCAGGAAAGCGTCCCAGTCCATCGCCGCGCGGATATTCGCAGTCGTCGCCGGTCCACCGGAGGCCTGCAGGTATGGCACCACGACCACGCGCTCGACCGACGGCAGCGCAGCCACGAGCTCCGCGACCCGTGCGCCGATCGGCTGTGGCTTGCCGTTGTACCAGTAGCCATCCACCGTGACGAGCACCCGCGGCTCGATCTGGCCGAAACGGTCGAGGACGCCACGAGCGCCGAAGTCGGGTGAGCACGACGACCACACTGCGCCGATCGACGCCGTGGCGAGCAGAGCGATCACCGCTTCCGGCATGTTCGGAAGGTAGGCCGCGACCCGATCGCCGGGTTGGATTCCCATCGCCCGCAACGCCTGGGCGAAACGGGAGACCAGCGCGACCAGTTCGGCGTGCGAGACGCGCCGTGAGACGCGCTCCTCGCCGCGAAAGACCAGCGCGTCGCCGGCATCGTCCGGCGCCCGGCCCAGCAGGTTCTCGGCGTAATTGAGACGGGCGTCGGGAAACCAGCGCGCTCCGGGCATCCGCTCGCCATCCAGGAGCGTGCGCTCGCCCGCCTCGCCGATGATGCCGCCGTGCTCCCACACGGCACGCCAGAACGCCGGGCTATCGTCGATCGACCACTGCCACAGGTCGGCGAACTCCGCAAAGTCCCTCCCGGTGCGCGCTTGGACGCGCTCGGTGAAGGCGGTGATATTGGCCAGCGCGATGCGTTCGGGCGTTGGCTGCCACAGCTTGGCGGATGCGGACATGGCGGGACGAAATGGAAACGAAGGAACGATCGGATGCGACGGCGCGCGCGCCCGAGTCTAACCCGAGGTCCCGGCAGCGTGCGCGTGCGGATCCCGCAGAGTCGCGAGGATGCTCTCCGGCAACGGCACCGAGCGGCCCTGCGCGACATCGATCCAGACGATCTTCGCCGCGCCCTCCGCGTGCCGCACGTCCTTCAGCCAGATCTCGTAGATGCTCTGCACGCTGCTCCTGCCGGGTTCGCCGAGGAACATCCGCACCTCCATCTCGCCGGGATAGACAAGGGGAACGTAGAACGTGCAACTCGCGTTGACGATCACCGGCCCGGTGCCCGAGAACCCTTCCGGCCGGCAGGCGAACAACCACTCGATCCGCGCCTGCTCCATGTAACGGAAGTAGGCGGTATTGTTGACGTGACCGAGGGCATCCATGTCGCCCCACCGGATCGGCTGACGCGAAAGGTGGACGAGTCGGCGGGACGCATCGGTCATAGCCTTATTTTACGCTGTCGCCCAATCCGACCCCGGGTCGCCGAAATGGCAGCACCCGGCGCCCACCCCGGCCGGATGCGGCGCGCGGGAAGTCCTGGCCGAGGCCGCGCCGACTGGACGGCAGGAACCCTGCACCTGGGCGCATCGCTAGGCGGGCGACGGACCGGCGTTTAATATGACCCGTGCTAGCTTCGGTGCGATCGAAGCACGTGAGGGGGTGATGTGGAACGCGAGGCGATGGAGTACGACGTCGTGATCGTCGGCGGTGGGCCGGCAGGGCTTGCCGCGGCGATTCGGCTGAAGCAACTCGCCGCCGGGGATGGTCGCGAGTTGGCGGTGTGCGTCCTGGAAAAGGGCTCGGAAATCGGCGCCCATGTCCTGTCGGGGGCAGTGATGGATCCGCGGGCATTGACGGAGCTGCTTCCGGAGTGGTCCAGCAGCGGCGCACCCTTGGACACTCCGGTCACGGAGGACCAGTTCCTGATCCTCACCGAGCACAAGGCGCACCGCATTCCGCAGGCCTTGCTACCGCCGCTTATGAAGAACCACGGCATGTACATCGCGAGCCTCGGCAACGTCTGTCGCTGGCTCGCAAACCAGGCCGAAGGGCTCGGGGTGGAGATCTATCCGGGTTTCGCAGCGACCGAGGTGCTCTTCGACGCGCAGGGCGCCGTGCGCGGCGTCGCGACCGGCGACGTCGGGATCGGCCGTTCCGGCGAGCCCAAGCCGGACCACCAGCGCGGCATGGAACTGCACGCAAAATACACCCTGATTGCCGAGGGCTCGCGGGGCTCGCTCGCGCAGGAACTCATGGCCCGTTACAAATTGCGCGACGGCGTCGATCCACAGAAGTACGGCATCGGGATCAAGGAGCTCTGGGAGGTCGCCCCGGACAAGCATCAGCGCGGGCTGGTGGTGCATACCCAAGGCTGGCCGCTCGACGCGGAGACCGGGGGTGGCTCCTTTCAGTATCACTTCGGCGACAACCGGGTGGCGGTCGGATTCGTGGTGCATCTCGACTACCGCAATCCCCACCTGTCCCCCTACGATGAGTTCCAGCGGTACAAGACCCACCCAGCCATCCGCGGCACGTTCGAGGGCGGCAAGCGCCTGTCGTACGGTGCGCGGGCGATCACCGAAGGCGGTCTGCAATCAGTACCGAAGCTCGCCTTTCCGGGCGGGGCGTTGATCGGTTGCGCGGCGGGATTCGTCAACGTGCCGCGCATCAAGGGGACTCACAACGCCGTGAAGACCGGCATGCTGGGCGCGGAAGCGGTCTACGCAGCCCTGGTCGCCGGTCGGATGCACGACGCGCCCACCGCCTACGAGGACGCCTTCCGGTCCTCGTGGGTGTACGACGAACTCCACAAGGTGCGTAACGTCAAGCCCGGCCTGCGCTGGGGCATGTGGGCCGGCATGGCACATGGCGGCCTGCACATGTGGCTCAATGATCTCGGATTGGGCGCGCTCGTCCCATGGACCTTGCATCACAGGCGCGCCGACCATGAGACCTTGCGGCCGGCAGCCGAGATGCACCCGATCGCCTACCCGAAATACGACGGGGTGCTCACCTTCGACAAGATGTCCTCGGTGTTTCTGTCGAACACCAACCACGACGAGAACCAGCCGGCGCATCTGCAGTTGCGGGACCCGGCCATTCCGGTCGAGGTCAACCTGCGGGTGTACGACGGCCCGGAGCAGCGCTATTGCCCGGCCGGGGTGTACGAATTCGTGCCGTCAGGCGACATGGCTGGCGCTGCCATGCGGCTGCAAATCAACGCGCAGAACTGCGTGCACTGCAAGACCTGCGACATCAAGGACCCGCGCCAGAACATCAAGTGGGTGCCTCCGGAAGGCGGCGGGGGTCCCAATTACTCTGCTATGTAGCCGGGACTCGGCTCGGCGGATCAGCCGGCGCCCAGCCACGCGGCGCCCCGCACCCCACTCGAGTCGCCATGGCGATGCTGCACGAGGCGGGTGTCCACGCGGTCGGAAAAAACCCAGTCGCCGAGGTAGCGCGGTACGTTGTCGTAAAGACGCGCGATGTTCGACATGCCCCCGCCCAGCACCACGACATCGGGGTCGAGGATGTTGATCACGTGGGCGAGCGACCGCGCAAGTCGCTCTTCGTAGCGCGCCAGGGTTGCCTCGCACGCCGCATCCCCCGCGGCTGCCCGTGCCACGATCTCCGGTGGATCGAGATGCGTCCCGCTGTGGGCGAGATGGTCGCGCACCATACCCGGTCCGGCGACGAAGGTTTCGATGCAGCCGTGCTGGCCGCAGAAGCAGCGGGATCCGGGACGCTCCGCGTCGGTCGGCCAGGGCAACGGGTTGTGGCCCCACTCCCCGCCAATGCCGTTCGGCCCCTCGAGCACCCGGCCGTGGACCACGATGCCACTGCCTACGCCCGTGCCAATGATGACCCCGAACACGACGCCGGCGCCCGCGCCGGCGCCATCACTTGCCTCCGACAACGCAAAGCAGTTGGCATCATTGGTGAGGTGGATCGGCCGGTCGAGCAGCTGCTCGAGGTCACGCTGCAAGGGCTGGCCGTTGAGGCAGACCGAGTTCGAGCCCCGCAGCAGGCCGCTCGCCCGCGAGGCGGAACCCGGTGTGCCGATGCCGACCGTCGCCCGGCCGAGGGCCTCCTCGGTCTCGCGTACCAGCGCCACCACTGTCGCGAGGATCGCACGGTAGTCCTCCTTGGGCGTGGGCACACGGCGGCGGACCATCTCCCGCCCCTCCGGGTCGAGCGCGACGATTTCGATCTTGGTACCGCCGAGATCGAGGCCAATGCGAACCGGATGGGTGTTCAAACTGGAAGTCATAAGTGCTGTTCGATTTTGGAACAATGTCGTCCACCGCTGACAAGGAATCGCGGCGCCAGACGACTCTCGCAGTGAGCCGTCCCGGGCACAGTGACAGCCTGGACCGGTGGAGATTCCAATGTCACAAGAAATGATGCGGTGTTACCTGGCGCCGGCCCGCAACGGCTGGATAGCGGTGTGCCTGGACGCAGGTTTGTACGCGAGCGGCGCCACCCCCGACGCTGCGCGCGCCGCGTTGGGGCGCAAGCTGGAGAACTACTGTCACGCTCTCGAAGATCCAGGCGCGCGACAGGAGCCCCGCACCACCCATGGCCTCGTCGCCTATCTCGCCTACTGGCGCGCGAAATGCTCAAAGGGTCCGTCCGGCGAGCCCCTCGCTTATGTGTTCAGCGGGCCGCCGGTGCTGCTCTTCGGGCTCGCTTGACGGCACGGGGTACCCCTGGAAACCGGGGGACCCCACCGGGCCACTTCCCAATTGCGGCCGGGCGATCGCCCGGTTTTGCTTGGCTCGGCACCGGAACGGGGTGCCGTATCGCTTGTTTCCTGTCCCGCCGCCGCGAAGGTATCCTCTCGCAGATCCGTAACGCGCACGTGACCCTCGAAAGGCACCTTGCACCCGGCCGACCGCAGTGAGGAATGGTTCGTCCCCCGCTTCGGCCCGCGGCGCTTCCGGGTGGTGGTCGGACTGCTTTTCCTCCCTTATACCGGTATGGTCCTCTCGTTCACCGTCCTCGGCGGATTACTCTCGCCGGTCGTCGATTGGGAGCGTGTGCTGGCACTGGTGGTGATCTACGCGCTGGCGCTGGGCATCGGCGCCCACGCCCTCGACGCCTTGGGGAGCAAAAGCATCAAGCCATGGGGCGCCGCATTTTCGCCGGCCGCACTTCGAACCGTGGCGATCGTTTCGCTCGTGGCCGCCTACGCAATCGGCATCTGGTACATGCAGCAGTACGCCCCCTGGCTGTGGCCGATCGCGCTCGCCGAGGGCTTTTTTGTGCTGGCCTACAACCTCGAATGGTTCGGTGGGCGATTTCACACCGATGGCTGGTTCGCGTTTTCCTGGGGGGCACTGCCCGCGCTCGCGGGATATGTCCTGCAGACCAATGCGCTCGGGACGAGTGCCTTGCTGCTGGCAGCCGGGACCGCGGCGTTGAGCATGGTTGAGATCAAGGCGTCGCGGCCCTACAAGGCGCTGCGCGCCGGCCGCTCGAGTCCTGAGGCATCGCTGCTGGTGCCACTCGAACGCATCCTGCAGGGCGTCAGCCTGGGCACGATACTGCTCACCCTAGGGCTCGCGATCGCGCGATGGTCGGGTACGTCGTGAGCCCGGCCGACGTGCCATTCCCGCTGCGCTGGCACGACCTCAAGAGAACCATCGATGCGGCCGCGCCGGCATTGATCGACCGTTTCTTTGGTCCCGCCGCGCAAGCGCATGGCGGACTCATCACGCGGCTCGTCACGGAAGGCAAGAGCGCGCGGGGCTGTTTGTGCTGCCTGGTCTGCGAGGCACTCGGTGGGCGGGTCGACGACGCCGTGCCACGCGCGGTGCTCCTGGAGATCGTGCAGGCGGCAACGCTCGTGCACGACGACATCGTCGATGGCGATTCGCTGCGCCGTGGCCGTGCTGCCACCTGGACCGTGCTCGGGCAGCGCCGCACGGTCCTGCTCGGTGACCTCATGTTCGCGACCGCTTTGATGCATGCGGCACGATCCAGTCACGCGGACGTCAGCGTGCTAGCCGAAGCCATCGGCAGGGTGGCCGGCGGGGCGTGGCAGGAACCCATGGACGCCGGTGAGCTTCTCGCCATCGGCTACCCGGTGCCTGCCAGCCTGTACGAGCAGGTGGTGCACGGCAAGACCGGCGCGCTCTTCGGCGCTGCCGGTGCGCTGGGTGCCATCGCTGCCGGCGCGGGCGACGCGCAGCGCACGGCGGCGGAGCGTTTCGCCACGCGCGTGGGCGAGGCCTACCAGATGGCCGACGATTGCACGGATCTGCTCGGGTGCGTGGAGGTTCTACACGACACCCAGAAGAGCGCGGCACGCAACGCACTCGCCGCGCACTTCGGCGTGGACAGGGACGACGCAGCGGCGCTGCCCGGGGCCACCCTGCGCGCAAGGCTTCAGGACGAGATCGCGCGCCGCCTGCGACTTGCCCGTGCCGATGTCGATCGCCTGGCCGAGGGCGGTGCCGCGGCCTTGCTGCATGCGGCCCCAGCGTTCATCATCGGCTTGCAACTGCCCCCAGGCTGATGCGCGACGCATTGGGTAACCTCCCCTCCCCAGCAGGGGGCGAGCGCTTTGGGACGGACCAAGGGCGCTCATGGCGGCGCGCGTGCACGGACGAGCGCCGAGCCACAGAGCGTCAGATATTCGATGCGGACGTCGACGAATCCCTCCGCGCGCAGAAGTGGGGGTAACTCCTCCAGCCAGCGCGTGCGCTCGATGAGTGCCGGGAGACCGTGATAGATCTCGTGCCATGAGGGCAACACCCGCGCCACGGTCTGCTGCATCACGGCGAAATACCCACGCCAAATGGCGCGCAGCAATGCGCCGGGCGGCAGGGTGAAGTCGTGCATCAGCAGCACGCCACCGGGCGCCAACATCGAGCGGTTCTGTGCGATCAGCCGTGGCAGGTCAGCGTACTTGGCAAGATACGACGAGGCAATGCAGTCGAACGGCACCGTGCTGGCGAAATCCTCTGCCCGCGACAGGACCAGCGACACATGGGGGTTGGGCGCACGTGCAAGCTTGTCGCGGGCGACAGCCAGATACTCGTCGCGAAGCTCGACGCCGACCACATCGCAACCCGGTCGCGCCGCGGCAATCGTCAGGGTCGATATGCCCGTGCCGCAGGCAAGATCGAGGATCCGCCGGGCATCGATCGGGATGCCCTGCACGATACGTCGTTTCCAGAGGCGGTCGATGCCCAGCGTCGCCCAGTGCACCATCGCGTCGTAGCTCGTGGCGGTGCCATCGAAGAAGCGTTCGACGAGCGCCACGCGAGCGTCGCCGCGACCGGCGGCCCCGTGCTGCCTTCCCGCGGCCGTCACCCTGACATCCCGTTGGGCTTTGGCCACCCCCCTCCGACCGCGCCGATCCCGGCGCGCGTGGCCGGCGACGGCCCGCTGCGAAGGGCGAGGACGGGCTCGATACGGCGAAGGGAACGGGGTCGTGTTCTATTCCGGTGCCACTCCAATGCAGTCTCCATGTCTGTCTCGGTCATTCCTGGCAGCGCATCATGCCCTAGAACGATGCCCTGGGAGCCACGTCCGGTCGTGGTCCGCGACCGGCTTCCGGGTAGGTACCCGTGGCCCGGCGCTGTTCACCGCGGGCGCCGGTCGCCCGAAGAAGGCCGGGCGACCATTCGCCGCGAATCATCGCGCCCGGGTCACCAGCCACGACTGTGCGTAATCCACCGCGTCCAACCGCTCGAAGCCGGAAAGGGTGAACGCCAGCGGGCTCATGGCCATGATCGCCGGATCATAAAGTGGCGGCAGCTGGTCGGGGTCCACGGGTCGTTGCGGGTCTAGCAGGCGGGCGAGCCGTACGTAGCGATGCAACTCGTCGTCGAAAACCTGCTCCACCCGCAGGTCGCCGCAGGCAGTCGTGCCGTTGACCATTTCTCGCCGCGGCAACGTTCTGCCGCGGTAGCGCATCCGCAAGACCGTGAACTGCATGATCTCTATACCGTATATTTGTACGGTATTCTACGGCAGCTTTGCGCGCCAGGTGCGTTCGGGCGGGTGCCGTTTCGGGGCACGCTTCTCGCTTGATACCGGCTTCGTAGGCTGGCGCTCCGGCGTCGATTGCCGCCAGCGGGCCCGCCTGCGGTTTTGTTCGGGTAGGGCTCTCTCCTTCGATTTCAAGTCGAATGACGAGCACGGCTCGTCGCGCCTGCGCCGGTGTCGCGCCGGTCGCTGCGGGCGGGGATCAGCAAGAAGCATGCGGGCGCCAGGCGTAGCACCAGCGGCACTGGGATTGCGGCACTGGAATTGCGATGTGCGGCGGGGGCGGCTACGCGCCACCGGAGGCGATGCCGCTCGGGGGATGCGTCGGTCACCGCACCCCAATCCGGCCGCTGGCAGACCACACTTTCCCCGTCCGCATCAGGGACCGCGGCACGCTTTCGTTGACGAGCAGGCGCGCGATATCCGATGATGCGCGCCACAACATCCAATCAAGGAGGAAATTCATGGCTAGGGGTCGTTTGCTGCTGATCGGTCTCATCGCTAGTGCGGGCGCTGCATTCACAACGAGTGCGGGCGCGCAACAACTTAACGTCATTTGTAGCGTGCAAGCCGACTGGTGCTCGCTCATGGCCACCGAGTTTCAGCGCGACACCGGCATCAAGGTCGGATTGACCCTCAAGGGCTCGGGCGAGTCGATGGCCCAGATCGCCGCCGAGAAAGCGAACCCCAAGCTTGACGTATGGTTCGGTGGCACGGGTGATCCGCACTTGCAGGCCGCGGAACAGGAGCTGACGCAGGAGTACCGCTCCCCCATGCTCGAGCAATTGCAGCCGTGGGCGAAGAAGCAGGCGGAGCAGGCCAAGTACAAGACCGTTGGCCTGTATCTAGGCGCTCTCGGGCTGGGCTATAACACCGAGTTGCTGGCGAAGAAGAAGGCACCGGTGCCGGCCTGCTGGAAGGATCTCGCGAAGCCCGAGTATGCTGGCGACGTGCAGATGGCCAACCCCAACGCCTCGGGAACCGCGTACACGGCGATTGCGACCCTGGTGCAGGTGTTCGGCGAGGAGGAGGCCTTCAACCTGCTGAAGGCCATGCACAAGAACATCAGCTCGTACTCGCGGCAGGGCGTAGGCCCGATCAAGGCCACCGCCCGGGGCGAGAACCTGGTCGCCGTGGCCTTCATCCACGACGTCGTGACCGAAGCCGTCGCGGGCTTCCCGGTCAAGAGCGTCGCGCCGTGCGAAGGCACCGGCTACGAGATCGGTTCGCTGTCCATCGTCAAGGGCGCGCGCAACCTGGATGCGGCGAAGAAGTTCGTCGACTGGGTGCTCACACCGCGCGCGCAGCAACTCGGGGCGCAATCCAAGCAGTTCCAGATCCCGTCGAACGTGAACACGCCGGTGTCGCCGCTGTCGCCGAAGATCGCCGAGATCAAGCTCATCAGCTACGACTTCGCCAAGTATGGTTCGTCGGCGGAACGGAAGCGCCTGCTCGAGCGCTGGGACCGCGAGGTGGGCAGCATCGCCCGCTGACCTGCCAGGACCGACGTCGATGATTCGTCTGCTGCACGCCGTCATGGCGGCGCTCGCCTGCTTCGGAGCGGTGCCGATGGCGGCGGCACAGGGCCAGCTTAACCTCTATTGCAGTTCGCCCAACACCGCCTGGTGCCAGGGCATGGCCAACGGATTCGAGCGCGCGACCGGGACACGCGTGTCGGTCGTCCAAAAGGCGACGGGCGAGCTTCTCGCCCAAATCAAGGCCGAGCGCGCCAATCCGCGCGGCGACGTCTGGTGGGCGGGTCCGGCCGATGCATTTCTGCAGGCCGGCGAGGAGGGCTTGCTCGAGCCGTACGCCTCGCCCAACGTGGGCGAGTTGCAACCATGGGCTCGCCGGGTGAGCGAGATTTCGGGCAACCGCGTCGCCGGGGTATACGGCGGGATCCTCGCCCTCGGGTACAACACCGAGATCATGGACAAGCGCAAGCTGCCGGTGCCCCGCTGCTGGAAGGACTTGCTCGATCCGGTGTATCGCAACGAGGTGATGCTGGGCAATCCCGTGAGCTCGGGCACCGCCTACCTCATGCTCGCGACCCTCGTGCAGGTCTTCGGCGAGGACGAGGCGTTCCGGTACCTGAAGGCGCTTCATCCCAACGTCAGCAGCTACGCGCGTTCGGGCATCGGGCCGATGACGGCCGTCAAGCAGGGTGAGACTGCGATCGGCAGTTCGGTGCTGCATGGCGTGATCAACGAGATCGCCCGCGGATTCCCCGTGAAGCCGGTGCTGCCCTGCGAGGGCGTCGGTTACGAGGTCGGCTCGATGGCAATCGTCAAGGGCGCCCGCAACCTCGACAACGCCAGGAAGTTCTTTGACTGGGCGCTCACCGTCGAGGCGCAGAAAATCGGGCTCGAGGTTAAGGAGTACGCCATCCCGACCAATCGCAACGTGCCGCTTCCCGCCATGGTGCCGAACCTGGCCGACGTCAAAGTGATTGCGTACGACTTTGCCAAGTACGGGTCGGCGGACACTCGCAAGCGGCTCCTCGAGCGCTGGGAAAAAGAGATCAACGCGGCGGTGAAGTGAATTCACCGGCGGGCACCGCGCAGCCGCTCCCTAGCATTCCCGCGCGCATTGTCGGGCAGTCGCCGCCGCGGCGCGGCGCGCGCGCAGCCCTTGCCTGGATCGCGGTAGGTCTCGCGGGGTTCGCGCTCGTGCCCTGGTACGCCCTCCAGGAAAGCGTCTTCGGACTGGCTTGGCTGGGCGCGTTCACCACCCGCGAAAATGCGCCGGCCCTTTGGCAGGTGCTGCGCCATGGCCGGCCGTGGCTCGCCCCGCTTGGCTTGCTGCTGATCGCGGCCATCCCCCTGGCGCTGGTGCACGCGCATCCGCGCCGGCGTGCGACCGGCCTGCTCGTGCTCGGCGGCGCAGGGTTCGTCTACTTCTTCGTGCAGGGGTTCGCAATCAGCGCCACCGGGTGGTGGTTCGACAACCTCGGCAGGGCGTTCGGACCGCTCGCGGTTGGACAGTACGGCATGGGGTTCGGCGCGCTGCTGGTGGTGATCGCGTTCGGCATGCTGGTAGCGCTCGGGCTCGCCGGTCGCGGTTACTTCAAGGGCGATGCCTTCGTGGCGGGAAGTGTCGTGACCGTCACCGCACTGGTCGCCGTGTTCACGTTCTTCCCAGTGGCCCGGATCCTGGTGTCCTCGTTCCAGGATGGCGCTGGCCTGTTCGCCCCGGCATCGTTCGTCGATCGCCTGTTCACGGAAAAGGTCTGGGGTCTCGCCTGCCTCAGCGGGCCGCGCCGCTGCGGCGTTGCATGGAACACGGTGGTGCTGGCCTTGCTCTGCGCCTCCTTCTGCACGGCGCTCGGCCTTGCCTTTGCTTTGATCGTGACCCGAACCGGGTTTCGCTACAAGCGGGTGCTGCGCACGTTGTCGGTTCTCCCGATCATCACTCCGCCCTTCGTGATCGGCCTTGGGCTTATCCTGGTGTTCGGCCGCGCCGGGGTGATCAACCAGTTCCTCGAGTGGGCCTTTGGGATGCAGCCCGGACGCTGGATCTACGGCTTGCAGGGCGTGCTACTCGCGCAGGTGTTCGCGTTCACACCCATCGCCTTCCTGGTGCTGATCGGCGTGGTCGAAGGGGTCTCCCCGTCCCTGGAGGAGGCAGCCCAGACGCTTCGCGCCAATCGCTGGCGCACCTTCGTCGATATCTCCCTGCCGTTGATGCGACCCGGGCTCACCAATGCCTTCCTGGTGAGCTTCATCGAGTCGATCGCCGACTTCGGCAATCCGATCCTGCTCGGCGGAAACTACGGTGTACTGTCGACCGAAATCTTCTTTTCCGTGGTGGGGGCCCAGCTCGACCAGGGGCGTGCTGCAACGCTGGGAATCCTGCTGCTGGGCTTCGCCCTTCTGGCGTTTTTTGCGCAGCGACGACTGCTCGGCCGCAAGGTCTACACGGCACTTGCCGGCAAAGGGGACACGGGCCTGCCGACGCCGCTCCCCGAGGGCGTGCGCCGGGTGTGCTACGCCATCGCCCTCCCCTGGTCGGTGCTGACCGTCGCGATCTACGCGATGGCGCTGTTCGGCGGATTCGTCCAGACCTGGGGACTCGACTACCACCTCACGCTGCAACACTACGTCAAGGCGTTCGGCATCGAGTGGGGTCCGCACGGGCTGCTGTGGGCCGGCACCGCGTGGAGCTCGTTCTGGACCACCCTCCGGCTCGCCGCGATCGCCGCGCCGCTGACCGCCGCGCTGGGGATCCTCTCCGCGTACCTCCTCACCCGCCAGCGGTTCGCCGGCCAGTCGGTATTCGAGTTCGGGACCCTGCTCTCGTTCGCGATTCCCGGCACCGTGATCGGCGTGTCCTACATCCTGGCCTTCAACGTGCCGCCGGTCGAGCTGACCGGCACCGGGATCATCCTGGTGGTGTGCTTTATCTTCCGCAACATGCCAGTGGGCGTCCGCGCGGGCATGGCCTCGATGACCCAGATCGACAAGAGCCTCGACGAGGCGTCGACCACCCTGGGCGCGCGTGGCGTCACCACCTTGCGGCGGGTGATCCTGCCGCTGCTCAAGCCCGCGATCGTGGCCGCGCTGGTGTACAGCTTCGTGCGCGCCGTCACCACGGTCTCGGCCGTCATCTTCCTCGTCTCCGCGGAATACGAAATGGCCACCACCTACATCATCAATCGTGTCCTCAACGGCGACTACGGCGTGGCGATCGCGTACTGCTCCGTGCTGATCGTGCTCATGCTCGCAGCCATCTGGCTCATCCAGCTCTTGGTCGGGGAGCGCCGGCTCGGCCGCCGCGGCGTCGGCGCGCCGGTAATCGACACACTCGGGCGGAATGCAGCATGAGCATCATGAAGGCCGCGTCCATCGAATTCCGCAACGTCACCAAGGACTATGG
>JBDSND010000184.1:0-10350 GCA_039915505.1 Casimicrobiaceae bacterium | reverse complement strand
CGACTTCTACCTGCCGCCGGAAGGCTGCTCCTACCGGCTCGCGATCGTGGCCCTGAAAAAGCAGTACCCCGGACATGCCAAGCGGGTGATGTTCGGGGTGTGGAGCTTCCTGCGACAGTTCATGTTCACCAAGATCATTCTGGTGACCGACGACGATGTGAACATTCGCGACTGGAAGGAAGTGGTATGGGCGTGGACGACGCGGGTCGATCCGGCGCGCGACACCACCATCATCGAGTCGACGCCGATCGACTATCTCGACTTCGCGTCGCCGGTCTCGGGGCTCGGCGCCAAGATGGGCATCGACGCCACCAACAAATGGCCGGTCGAGACCAGCCGCGCGTGGGGGCGGCCGATCGCCATGGATGCGGCCGTCAAGGCACGGGTGGACGTGCTCTGGGGCACACTCGGCCTTTAGGTCTTGTTCAAGACCGGCGGGGCATTCAGGTCGGTAAAGCATTTCAACCCCGGCGGGGCACTCAAGCCCGGAGAGGCGCGCCCGGCGCCCTTGTGCGAAGCCGGACGTGTCTCTTGGACGGAAGGCGGCGGGCGCGGCGGCCCGCCGCATGGGGACATCAATCGTCGCTACTGCCCCCGCGGGTGAGCAAGAGGCCGACGACCACGCCGACCACGGCCGCGACGCCCAGCACCTGCCACGGATTCTGATGGACGTACTCGTCGGTGGCCTTCGCCGCGGCGCGTGTCTGCTCCACCGCCTGGCCGCGCAACTCCTGCAGGCGCAGCTTGGCCGCCCGTAATTTGGACTCGACCTGGGCGCGCAACTCCCGCGCCCGTTCGCTCGTCGCCTTGTTGGCTTCCTGCAGCATGTCCTGGGCGTCAGACACGGCGGTCGAGACGTCGTCCATCATGTCATCGCGATTGGTAGGGAAATTGGCCATCGGGGACCTCCTTGGTGTGTTTGGTGGAGTCGAGCCGGGCGGCGGCGCCGCCGGCTTCTAGCGCTACTATGATATCGGCCGGGGCGATTAGTTGCGGGGCGCGCTTCAGCGTCGCTCGCGGGAACCTCGCTCCGCGCGCACTACCCGGGCGGCCCCGCAAGGCCGGGCGACCCTATCCGGGTGCCTCCCTGCCTGCTCACCGGCTTGAACCCGGGCCCCGGGGCCGCATCTATCGTATTGCGCGACTTGCGCTCAGGAGGACATTACCAATGGCCGACTACAACGCCCCGCCGTCGACGCACGTCGTAGTAGTACCGGAGCCGCCGATCACGGCGACGCTGGTCGCCTACGCACTGTTCGGCGTCGGCGCCGTCGCAACGCTCATCTCGGCGGGATTTCCCGTCGCGCTCCCCCTGTTCGGCCTGCTCGGCATCATCGGGGTGATCATCGCCTACGTGAAGCGCGACGATGCCCAGGGGACATGGGTAGCCTCGCACCTGCGCTGGCTGATCCGCACGTTCTGGTATTCGATGCTGTGGGGATTCGTCGGCGTGTTGTTCCTGCTCGTGCTGGGGATCATCCTCATCGGGATCCCGATCGCCTTCCTGATCTGGGCGCTTGCATCGATCTGGGTGATCTACCGGGTGATCCGGGGCTTCCTGCTGTTCAATGGTAATCGGCCGGTACCCGGCATGTGACGACCGGGCGGTGCTCGTCAGCCCCGCCGTAGGCGAAGGAACGTAAGCGTGAGCGAAGACCGGGGCTTCAGCGCGGCGGGATGCCCCGCGCCCATGCGGCCCCTTCCCGGAACACCCATTGGACTAGGAAATCGATCGCCGCTTGCGCCCGCGCGGCCTCAGGGTGGTTGACGAGGGCAACGACCAGGAAGCGGCGGCCCCCCGCGTCCAGAACATAGCCGGCCAGCGCGCGAACGCCCTCGAGCGAGCCGGTCTTGAGCAGCGCTTGTCCGGCCACCCGGCCGTTCTGGAAGCGCCGCTCGACCGTGCCGTCGGTCGCGGCCACGGCGAGGGAGGTGCTGAACTCCTCGCGCACGGCACTGCGCTCGGCGGCGAGCAGCAGGCGCGCGAGTCCGGCGGCGCTGACCCGCTCGGTGCGTGAGAGTCCGGAGCCGTTCTCGATCAGCAGCGCGGGCATCGCGAGCTTGTGCGCGGCCAGGAAGCGGTGCACCGCGTCGGTCGAGCGGGCAACCGTCGCCGGTGGGCCGCTGTTGGCCACGCCCAGGGTGAGGAAGATCTGGCGGGCCATCACGTTGTTGGAGAGCTTGTTGACGTCGCGCACGATGTCGTAGAGCGGCGGGGACTCGAGCACGGCCACTGGCCTCGCGTCGGCCGGCGCCCGGCCGGCACGCCAGCCGCCCTCGAACTGGCCGCCTGCCGCGCGAAAGTACGCCGCGAACATGGCATGCGCATAGCTCGGCGCATCGAGCAACGCCAAGTACCAGGACCGCTCGCCGCAGCTCGCGGGAAACGCGCCGGCGAACGCGAGCTCCGCGTCGACGCCGCGATTGACGATCACGGGCAGGAGGTCGGCGCGCCAGTCGTTGCACGGGCCGCTGCCGAGCAGGGGGGCATTGACGAGGCGCACGGCGGGAAGGGGTGGCTCGAGGGTCAAGCGGATCGTGCCGGCGAGCGCGTCGGGCGTGAAGATCATCCGCACCGTGTTGAAGTTGACCAGCAGGGCATCGGGGCCGACGTTATAGGGGCGCAGGGGTGCCGCATCAAAGACGCCCCGGTCGTGGGGCGGCAGCTCGAACCACGTGCGGTCGAGCACCAGGTCGCCGGTGATGCGCGCGATCCCGGCCGCCCGCAGCGCTGCGACGAAAGCCTGCCATTGCTCGATGGTGATTTTCGGGTCGCCATGACCCTTGAGCACGAGGTCGCCCGCCAGCACGCCATTGGCGACCGGACCGAGGGCATAGGCCTCGGTGCGCCAGCGGTAGTTCGGGCCGAGTATCTCCAGCGCCGCGTAGGTCGTGACCAGTTTCATCACCGATGCCGGGTTCATAGCCGCGTTGCCGCGATGCGCGACGAACGGCTGGCGCTCGGTCACGTCCTGCACCACGACGGCGACCGCATCGAGCGGAATGCCGGCGTCGAGGAAAGCGCGGCCCAGCGGGCGAGGCAGCGCCGCCTCGGTCGTGCCGGCGAGGAGCGCAAGGGTGATGCACGACGCCAACGCGACCCAGTGCCGCAGCCCGTCGCGACCGCGCGGGGCAGTCCTTTCGCCGCGACCGCGCCTAACGCAGCCTCTCACGCAGCCTCTCACGCAGCCTCGAGGATCGCCTGGGTCCCGTGGACGAGCCTGGCGAAGTCGGCGTCGCTGGTCACGTACGGCGGCATGAAATAGACGGTGTGTCCGATCGGGCGCAGCAGCAGCCCGCGCGCCAATCCTTCCACGAAGCACCAGCGCGCGAAGTCCGTGCGCGCGCTCTCCACCTCGAACGCCCAGATCATCCCGCAGTGGCGGAAGTCGCGAACCTTGGGATGCGAAGCGAGCGGCGCGGCAAGCGCGCTCCAGCGCGCGGCGCGCTCGGCATTGCCGGCGATCACGGCGTCGGTCGCGAAGATGTCGAGCACCGCGAGCGCAGCACTGCACGCGAGCGCGTTGCCGGTATAGGAATGCGAGTGCAGGAAGCCACGGGTGAGCGCATCGTCGTAGAACGCGGCGTACACGGTGTCGGTAGTGAGCACCGCCGACAACGGCAGGTAGCCGCCGGTGATGCCCTTGGATAGACACAGGAAATCGGGGGCCGGCGCGTCCGCCTGTTCCCACGCGAACAGCGTGCCGGTTCGACCGAAGCCCGTCATGATCTCGTCGGCGATGAGCAGCACGCCGTGCCGCGTGCAGGCTGCGCGGGCGCGGGCGAGGTAGTGCCGATCGTACATATGCATACCCGCAGCGCCCTGCACCAGTGGCTCGACGATGAGCGCGGCGAGGCTCGCATGATGCGCGGCGAGGTGCTCCTCCAATACCTCGGCGGCTTCGTTCGCGGCGTCGCGCGCGGCGTCGCCACGCGCGGCAGCCCGCGGAGCCGGGACCCGCGCGTGCCGGGCGAGCAACGGCGCATAGGTGTCACGGAACAGGGCGACGTCGGTCACGCCCAGCGCACCGAGGGTCTCGCCATGGTAGCTGCCGGTGAGGCTCAGGAACGTGCGCTTGTCGGGGCGTCCGGTGTTGCGCCAGTAATGGAAAGCCATCTTCAGCGCGATCTCCACTGCGGAGGCGCCGTCGGACGCATAGAACGCGTGGCCGAGCCCGGCCGGTGCGAGCGCCGCAAGTCGCTCGGAGAGCTCGATCACCGGACGGTGGGTGAACCCGGCGAGGATCACGTGGGCGAGCTCGCCGAGCTGCGCCGTGATGGCGGCATCGATCCGCGGGTTGCCGTGACCGAACAGGTTGACCCACCACGAGCTCACGGCGTCGAAGTAGCGCCGACCATCGAAGTCGATGAGCCACGCGCCCTCGCCGCGGGCGATCGGCACCGGCGGCAGGGTTTCGTGCGCCTTCATCTGGGTGCACGGGTGCCAGACCGCGGCGCGGCTGCGATCGAGCCAGCGCGCGTTACCGCTCTCGGCCACGTTTTGGTGTCCCGAATCGGGAGTTCGCTGCCGCAGCCATCGCAAGTTTATTCAACGAACTTACAGTTCGGGACACTAGCGACCCGGCGAGCCGGCCTCGCGCTGCGCGAGGGTGCGCGCATGACGCACCTGCATGCGCGCGACGGCGTGCACGAGCGCGCGCGCGATGCCGGGTTCGCGCACCGAGTGGCCGGCGTCGGGCACGACGATATAGTCGGCTTCCGGCCATGCGCGGGCGAGCGCATCCGCGGTCGTGATCGGACACACGATGTCGTACCTGCCCTGCACGATCGTGCACGGAAGGTGCCGGATGTGCGCGACACCCTGGAGCAGGACATCGGCGCCGAGGAAGGCCTGGTGGACGAAGTAATGCGCCTCGATGCGGGCGATAGCCAACGCGCTGGCGTCGTTGTCCAGGCGCGGTGGCGCTTCCGGTTGCGGCAGCAGGGTCGAGCAGGCCGACTCGTAGCGATCCCATGCACGGGCGGCGGGCAGGTGCACCGCCGGATCCGGATCGGTGAGTCGACGGTAATACGCCTGGAGCAGGTCGCCGCGTTCCTCGCGCGGCAGGAATTCCGCGAAGCTCCGGGCGGCCTCGGGATAGATCGTACCCATGCCGTGGATGAACCAGTCGATCTCCGCGGGGCGGGCGAGAAAGATGCCGCGCAGCACGAGCCCGGTGCACCGGTCGGGGTGCGCCTGCGCATAGGCGAGCGCAAGCGTCGAGCCCCACGAGCCGCCGAATACCAACCAGCGGGCGATGCCGAGGGCTTCGCGCAGGACCTCGAGGTCGGCGACGAGATGTGCCGTGGTGTTGTGGACGAGCTCCGCCACAGGGGTCGAACGGCCGGCGCCGCGCTGGTCGAACAGGATGATTCGCCAGAAGGCCGGATCGAAGAAGCGCCGGTGGTGCGGCAGGCAGCCACCCCCCGGTCCACCGTGCAGGAACACCACCGGCACGCCGCGCGGATTGCCGCAGGTTTCCCAGAAGAGGGTGTGCCCGCCATCGACCGCCAGCCGTCCCGTGGCATGCGGCTCGAGCGGTGGGTAGAGCGGATCGGGGCGGGTGAGCGGGGTGATCGACATCGCGATGGGCGGGCGGGCAGGCACCTTGAGTGTCAGCGTCCAGGATGCGGGCGCTCGCCGGCATTGTAGGTCACGGCGCGCATCACGCCCGCCGGCCAGGCGCGGCGACGCGACGCGACGTGCAGGAAGATACGCGCCGGGAGCGCGCGAGCCCGGCGCTTGCGTCGGGACATTTCACGCCAAGCAAACGAGCATGCCACGCAAAAGGCGCCGGTCCGCGGGCCGCGGCCGGCGCCTTGGATGGAATGCGGAGATCAGTCCCGGATGAGACGCTCCTCTAGCGCGTCTTCTTCCAGCCGATCACCTTCTGCTTCTGCTCGCCCAGGCCCTGGATGCCGAGCGCCATGACGTCGCCTGGCCTCAAGAACTGCGGCTCGGGCTTCATTCCCATGCCCACACCCGGCGGCGTGCCGGTGGCGATGACGTCGCCCGGCAGCAGGGTCATGTACCGTGACGTGTCGGCCACGACCTCGGCGACGCTGAAGATCATGGTGCGGGTGTTGCCGGTCTGCTTGCGCTCGCCGTTGACGTCGAGCCACATGTCCAGGTTCTGCGGATCCTTGATCTCGTCGGTGGTCACGAGCCACGGGCCAATCGGGCCGAAGGTGTCGCAGCCCTTGCCCTTCCCCCACTGCGTGGCACTGCGCTTCATCTGGTACTCGCGTTCGGAGACGTCGTTGATGACGCAGTAGCCGGCGACGTACTTGAGCGCATCCTTGGTTTCCACGTAGCTCGCCCGCCGGCCGATCACCACCCCGAGTTCCACCTCCCAGTCGCCATGGGTGGAGTCCTTCGGCAGCATCACCGTGTCGTTCGGGCCGACGATCGACGAAGGCGACTTGTAGAACAGGATCGGGTTCTCGGGAATCGGATGCCCCGTCTCGCGGGCGTGATCCTCGTAGTTGAGGCCGATGGCGAGGAACTTGGTCGGCGGGGCGATGCACGGACCTAGCCGCTGCCGACCCTTGACGAGGGGCAGGCGGCGCGTGTCGAGGCGCGCGAGCTCCTTGAGACTGGCGGGCGCGAGCGCGTCGCCGCCGATGTCGTCGACCTTGCGCGAAAGATCGCGCAGGTTGCCTTCGTCGTCGATGAGGCCGGGCTTTTCCTTGCCGGGAGGACCATAGCGTACGAGTTTCATGTGAATGCCTTGTCGGGAATGGGCGGCTGGGGGGGGCCGATGTGGGGAGCCGGTGGGGGAGCCGATATTCTACCCACACCGTCATGCCGCTTCCGGATCGCGCCGCCGGCGGCAGTAGCCGCACGCGCCGTGCATGGCAATGCATGCGCGCCGGACTACAATCCGCGAGTCGGCATGCACCGACACTCGTCGAAGGGACGCCGTGAGCTATCGCGCTGCCAGGGATGCACCCGCGCGGCCCATGTGGGGTCTATTGGGCTGGCTTCTTTTGAGCTTCGCGGCCGGCGGTTTGGGCGCGCTCGCCTCTGCCGACGCCGCGGCTTTCTATGCAGCGCTGGCCCGGCCGTCGTGGGCGCCGCCTGCGTGGCTCTTCGGACCGGTGTGGAGCGTGCTCTACGTACTGATGGCGGTCGCGGCGTGGCTGGTATGGCGCCGCGAAGGATGGGCCGGCGCCCGCGTTGCGCTGTGGCTGTTCGTCGCGCAGCTCGTCGCTAACGCGCTGTGGACCTGGCTCTTCTTCGCATGGCGCCAGGGTGCGCTGGCGCTTGCCGACATCGCGGTGCTGGTGATTCTGGTGGTGGCGACACTTATCGCCTTCGCGCGGGTCTCGCGCGCGGCGGCATGGCTGATGGTGCCCTACCTTGCCTGGGTGAGTTTCGCTGCCGCGCTCACCTATGCCATGGTTACCGGCAATCCGCGCCTGCTCGGCTGAGGCATTGGCGGCGGCGAGGGGTCGGCCCCCTTTGCGCCACAAGAGGCGCAGAACAATGCTCGATGCCGGGCACCAGACGCGCAGGTCGGTGTTCCTACAGGAGTATCCAAGCCCTCAAGAAGTTACGTCGAGGCCCGCGATGCCGCGAGATAACACGATTCGACCAATTCAAGCGTCTTGAGGTTGTCCAGGCGATCCGATTCAAAGGGTTGGGCCAGACGGATACCATCGACGAATTGTGCGATCGCGTAGGTGAAGCATTCCTGGTAACGCGCAGCTAAATCGAAGTGCAAGGCGTCGTGCTCTTCGCCCACGAGGTACAACCGGTCGAAGTCGAGGACGAGTGTGCCACGTTCTCCTATGAGCTCAATATAGTCTCGGGGCAAGGGCGCGTAGCCGGGCGCGCTGAGAGTCCCGTCCAGCGTGGCGAGAAGGCCATCCCGGCCGCGCAAGACGATTACGGCGGAGTCTTCTCCGCTGACGGAAGGATTGATCCTCCCGAGTTCTGCCGATGACACCGTTAGTTCACCGAGCAGGGCGCGCATCACGTCCAGGTGGTGGATCAGTGTTTCGAAGACCACCAGCCGTGGCATTCCCGCGAGATACGGCTGGCGCTGCAAGAGCCAGGGCACGGCTCCCGGCGCGGCACTAAGACCTGAACAGCGCATGCTCATGCGCACCATTCGCACCGCGCCGATCCGGCCCTCGGCCACCCACTGCCGCACGGCGCGGTAGTGAGCCCGGTAGCGATAATTCTCGTGCACCATGAAACGCACTCGATCGCCGACGTACGCCACCAGTGCCTGGGCCGCCTGCAGCGTTTCCGCCATGGGCTTCTGGCACATGACATGCACTTGTCGGTCCGCCGCGATGCGTACCAGGGAAGCATGCGTCGCCACCGGGGTAAGGATGTCGACGGCGTCGATGGAACAGGCGTCGAGCATGGCATCCAGACTCGCGTGGACCTGCGGAATGCCGTGCTCTGCCGCCTTCTCGCGGGCCCTGGACAATTCGGGGTCGCAGATGGCGACCAGCTCGGCAAGCGGATTCTGCCTCCAGCCCACCAGGTGGTACTGGCTGATCATCCCCGCGCCCACGATGCCGACGCGCAGCCGCGCAGGCGCGGTCATGCCCAACTCGCCCACACGACGGCCTCAGCGACAGCCGGCAGACGGTGTCTCGTACGATTCGCAATTCCCCGCCGCCGCGGGTCGGCAATCGGTACCGCAGCAAGCAGTGACCGGGTGTAGGGATGCTGCGGGTTGCCGCCGATGGATTCAGCGGTATCGATTTCCAGAATCGATCCCTGGTACATCACCGCGACTCGATCGCACATGTAACGGGTGTCACTTGATGTGATCGTGTTCATGGAAACTCCAGGAGAGCTGCGTGGTGGGGCGCCCATCGGGTTGATCCCGGGCCTCGCTCCTTGTGGAAGGCGAGCGCGGGTAGTATAGAAACATCTCTGACACTCGCGCATGGCGACATGAAAATCACCGGCATTGAAACGATCCAGATCCAGGAATTCGGCAATCTCGTCTGGGTCCGGATCTTCACCGACCAGGGCGTGACGGGTCTGGGCGAGACGTTTCGCAACCCGCTGGCGACGATTGCCTATATCCATGAAACCTGTGTGCCGTATCTCATGGGCAAGGATCCTTCGCAGATCGAATTGCACGCCAACGCACTGCTGCACCGGGTGGGGAACCACTTCACCGGCTTTCCGACCCGGAGTGTGGAACTTCGTGGCAACTCCGCGGTGGATTTGGCGCTGTGGGACATCGCCGGCAAGGTCGCGAAGCAACCGGTGCACCAATTGCTCGGTGGCTTGTGCCGTGATCGGATTCGGATCTACAACACCTGCGCCAGTCCGGGCTACAACGCCCAGGCGCGTACGGGGTACAACACCGAGCTCGTCCGTCTCGACAGCCTGCGGGAGCACCCGACCGACCCGCTGGATGACCTTGACGCCCAGATGCACGATCCGGCCGGCCTCGCCGTCAGCTTGCTGGACGAGGGCACCACCGCGATGAAGATTTGGCCCTTCGATGTCGCGGCGTTGGAAACGAATGGACAGCACATCACTCGCGCCGAGCTGCGCAACTGCATCAAGCCCATCGAAGCGATCCGCAAAGCCGTCGGCGACCGAATGGACATCATGTTGGAGTTCCACGGATTGTGGACCCTACCCTGCGCCATCGAGATCGCGGACGCGGTGGCCGACCTGGGCATCTACTGGTACGAGGACCCGATCTCGATGCAAAACTTCGACGATCTCGCTGCATACAAGCAGAGAGTTCGGGGTCGCGTTTGCGGCAGCGAAGCGCTCGGGACCACGCAGTGGTATCGCGAGTCGTTCGCTCGCGGATCGATCGACGTGGCTCATTTCGACATGTGCTGGATCGGCGGAATGACGGAAGGGCGAAAGATCGCGTCGTTAGCGCAAGCCTTTGACCGGCCGATCGCTCCCCATGATTGCACCGGTCCATTGCTGCTGGTAGCGAACGTTCATCTGCTCATGAGCGCGCCGAATGCATTGATCGCCGAAACCGTCCGGGCGCATTGGCGCGGCTTCTACCAGGACTTGGTCACCTGCCTGCCGACCATAGACCGCGGCCACATTCACGCGATGGCCGGCACGGGATGGGGAACGGAACTGAACCCGTCGGTCTTTCGCCGCAAGGACCTCTTCGTACGAAAGGCGGGGCAGTGCGATGAGTGAAGCAGCCGACCCCGGACCGATCTCCGCCGCACCAACCAAACTGGTACTGGTAACCGGCGGCAGCCGCGGAATCGGAGCGGCGGTTTGCCGCGCCGCCGCGCGAGAGGGCTACCGCGTCGCGATCAACTACAACCATTCGCGAGCCGCAGCCGAAGCACTTGCACGGGAAAGAGCGGATCGCAAGATGACGCGGT